>JAGNTK010000222.1 GCA_017987575.1 Novosphingobium sp.
TACCAGCCGCGTTCCCACCCTGATTCCTGGAGTGTCCATTTCCGCTGTATTGACCCTGATCACGGGCTTGAACCCGTGATCAGGGCGTTTGACGGGCGCAATTGGGAACAGGCCCGCGCGACGCTGGACTAACTTAACAAACAGGGAATTTAGGCGAGTTTCCGCCGCATCCTTTACGCCGTGCTAACGATTGCGCACGTAATGAGTGTGCGTGACTGACAAGGCAAAACCTTCTGCAAAGCTGCCCAGCAACCTGCCGGTGATGGCGGTGCTTGGTCTTACCAATCCCAGCGAGAGCGATTGGGGTCGGCTGCGCGGTCTGCAATATTCCAGCCTTGCCCGTGCGACCATGACGCGGATTTTCGCGCACTCGATCGCCGCTTTGGCTGTCCTTAGGCTTTACTTCGACACCGTCCATATCGCGGTACTGCTCGGCTGGATGGCGGCACTGGGGCTAAGCCTCTATCACGGATCGAAGATCGACAAGGCCCTGCGCGATACGGATCGGCGGCGGATCACCAGCGGCGAAGTTAACCGCCAGACCGTCAGCTCTATCGCCAACTCGCTGATTTGGGTAACCCCGATGGCCGCTTTCGCGCCTTTTGGCGGGCCGACCGCGCAGTTGGAACTGTGGGCAGTCTGCGCCATGCTGATGACTGCCTCGGCAGTGTTGTTGCCGGCTGTGCCACTAAGCAACCTGCTGTTCGCTGGACTTGTTGGCGGCAGTGCCCTGATCAGCTTCTTGTTCAAGCAAAGCTATGAAATGGCGCTGCTGTCATTGACCTTCCTGGTGGTCGTGGTGCTTGGTGCGGTAGAAAATGCGCGCTCATTCCTGACTGCCCGGATCGCCGAATCCGGAATGGCGGAAAAGAGCGAAGTCGTCTCGATGCTGCTGCGCGAATTCGAAGAGGGTGAGGCTGACTGGCTGTGGCAGATTGATACGTCGCGCCGGGTCCGTGCGGTTTCGCCGCGCTTTGCCTTTGCGCTGGGGCTCGCACCCGAAGAGATCGAAGGTAAGCCGTTCATCCAGCTGATCGCGGGTTCGGCCTGGGATACCGGGCAGTTCCCATCCAGCCTGCACGACCTTGCCGAACGGCTGAAGCGCCGGGAAAGCTTTTCCAACTTGCTGGTTCGCGTCACGATCAACAATCAGCAACGCTGGTGGGAACTTTCCGGCACGTCCAAGCTGGACGAAAACGGTGTGTTCGACGGTTTCCGCGGGGTCGGCTCGGATGTGACCGAGCAGCGCGAATCGAGCGAGAAGATCGCGCACATGGCGCGCTATGATACGCTCACCGGCCTTCCCAACCGGATGATGGTGACCGAGGCGATGGGCGAAGCCATGCGCTATGCCGATCAATGGCGGACCCGCTGTGCGTTCCTGATGATCGATCTCGATCGGTTCAAGGCGATCAACGATACGTTGGGCCACCTGATCGGCGATCAGTTGCTGGCGCGCGTTTCGGATCGGCTCAAATCGATCATGACCGATAATGAGCTGGTCGGACGGCTGGGCGGCGATGAATTTGCTATCGTGATCCGCGATGCTTCGGACCACAACCGGGTTACAAAGGTGGCCGATGCGGTCATCGAACTGCTTTCGCGCCCCTATGAGGTTGATCACCACACGCTTTACATCGGTGCGTCGGTTGGCTCGGCGTTAGGTCCGCGCGATGGATCGACCGTTGGGACCTTGATGCGCAACGCTGACCTTGCGCTGTACCGCTCCAAGGAAGAGGGCGGCGGGCTGCACCATGGCTATGAGCCGTCGCTGCATCAGCATGCCGAGGAACGCCGCAAACTGGAATTCTCGCTGCGCCGCGCGCTGGAGAAGAACGAGTTCATCCTCAACTATCAGCCGGTGGTCGATGCGCAGGACGAACACATCGTCAGTTTTGAAGCGCTGATCCGCTGGAACAGCGAAGAGCATGGGCTGGTCAGTCCGGTGAAGTTCATTCCGCTGGCTGAAGACACCCGGCTGATCGTGCCGATTGGCGATTGGGTGATGCGCGAGGCCTGCCGTGAGGCGATGAAGTGGCCAAGCGACGTCAAGGTTGCGGTCAACGTATCGGGCGAGCAGCTGCTCGACCCCGGATTCACCGCCAGCGTGGTCGGCGCGCTCAGCTCCAGCGGGCTACCGGCCCAGCGGCTTGAAATCGAGGTCACCGAATCGATCTTTGTTCGCGATGCCACCACCGCCCGCGCCGCGCTTGAACAGATCATGGCGCTCGGCTGCGGGATTGCGCTCGATGACTTTGGCACCGGCTATTCCTCGCTCGCCTATATCCGCAACCTGCGCTTCTCGACGATCAAGGTCGATCGCAGCTTCGTTCAGGGTGCCGCCACCGGCAGCCGCGAAAGCCTGGCGATCATCCGCGCCGTGGTGGCCATGGCCGAAAGCCTGGAGATGTCGACCACGGCCGAAGGCGTGGAGACCGAACACGAGCTCGAAGTGATCCGCGAACTGGGCTGCCGCAAGATCCAGGGCTACTACTTCGGCCGCCCGATGGGCGCGGT
>JAGNTK010000223.1 GCA_017987575.1 Novosphingobium sp.
GCAGCAAAATAGGCATCGACCTTGTCGACTGGCTGACCATCTACTTCCAAGGCCTGACGCAGACCCTCACCCAGGATAGCGGTCAGGGCGTAACCTTTTGCCGCATCAGACCGGCCAACCGACCAGGCGAACCGATCAAGGCATTTCTCGTGCGCCTCTTCGATCAGCCGATCGACGATCTGGAGGTTTTTGGATGATTTGCTGAACTTGCCCCCGCCGATCGCTTCACTGGCAAACAGCAGCAAGGCCATCTCGCGATCTTCGACAGACATGTAGTCATAGACGCAGCGCGCGTTGTTTCCCGGTAAGTCCGCTGGCAAGATTGCCGTTGGCTTGGCCTGTTGCGCGCGCAATGCGGCGGTTGGCGCGCCCAGAGCCAAACTCAAGGCGGCTGCATGGACCAGTGATTTCAAACGGATCGCCATCGCCGCCGTTGTGCCGCGCTTTGGCATGCCTGTCGAGATGGACAAAAAGTGGCCCGGCGGGGGGAAGCCGCCGGGCCATGCCTGGAAGGGACAGGCAATTGTTTGTCGGCTGCTTTTAACGCAGCAGCGACAGGACGTTCTGCTGGCTCTGGTTGGCCTGCGCGATCATCGCGGTCGAAGCCTGCGAGAGGATCTGCGATTTCGCCAGCGCAGTCGTTTCAGCCGAATAGTCAGCGTCTTCGATCCGGCTGCGTGCGTCCGACAGGTTGGTGACGTTGCTGGTCAGGTTGTTGACCACCGATTCAAGCCGGTTCTGGCCCGCACCCAGCGCCGAACGGGCGCTCGAGATCGAATCGAGTTCGGTATCGACCGTGCCGAGCAGCGTGTTGGCAGCCGCCGCAGTCGAAACGTTGTACGAACCAGCCGCACCGCCGCTGGCGGCCAGCGCGGTAAGATCGGCCATCGCCAGATCAACCGTGTCGGCCCCGTTGGCACCGGTCTGCACCGTCACCGCAGCCGTGCTGGCATCGAACAGCACCACGCCGTTGAATTCGGTGTTGGTGATCACCTGATCGATCTGCGCGGTCAGCTCATCGACTTCGGTCTGCATATAGGCACGGTCGGTGGTATCCTGATAGGTGCCCGAAGCAGACTGGACCGCCAGTTCGCGGACGCGCTGCAGCATGTTGGTCACTTCGTTCAGCGCGCCTTCGGCGGTCTGAGCGAGCGCGATACCGTCGTTCGAATTGCGGATCGCCTGGCCCATCCCGCGGACCTGTGCGGTCATGCTGGTGGCGATCGCCATGCCGGCGGCATCGTCCTTGGCGCTGTTGATACGCTTGCCGGTGGACAGACGCTCCATCGCGGTGCCGAGCATCTTGTTGGCAGAGGTTGAAGCGTTGGCAGCGCGAACCGCGCTGATATTGGTGTTGATTACGGCCATTAAGGGTCTCCCGTGGATAGTCCCGTGACGCGAGCCGATCCGGACCATCCGGCGCGGCTGCCATAAGCTAGAGCGGCTGCGGCGCCGGGAAATTAAGGGGACTTTATCGCCGGTCCTCTGTGATGGCGTGTAGGCCAGCTTCACTCATACGCGTTAACCCTTGGCCTTAAATTACCGAACCTTTTGCCGTTCCCCGCGCAGAAAGCCTCCACACAGCATGGTTAATGCGAAGGGGAATTTCGATGGGCGGATTGGCAGCAAGTGATGCAGTGGCAAAGGCACACGCGCCGCTGGTGCAGCGCGCCGCGGCGATCCTGGGCGCAGCGACTGGCAGCACGACCGCAGTGCTGCGCGGCAAGGGCGAAAGTGCCGCGCCCGGCCCCGGCCCCAATCTGCTGATCGAACGGGGCCCCGCCAATCAGCTTCGCCGCGAGGGCCAGCGCGGACATTTTAGCCTGACCTACCGGGATCCCGCCGCCGATGCGCCGCTGGCCGCGATGATCGCCGCCCTGACCCCGCCTGGGATGCCGATTGCCGCCGATCCGGAAACGCTTTCGATCCTGGCCCTGGCCGACCGGCTAGCGGCAAGCGAGATCCCCGTTTTGATAAACGGCCCGACCGGCACCGGCAAAGAGGTTCTGAGCCGCTTCATCCACAACCGTTCCCCCCGCAAGGACAAGGCCTTTGTTGCCGTCAACTGCGCGGCCATGCCAGAGGCCATGCTGGAAGCTTTGCTGTTCGGCCACAAGAAGGGCGCCTTCACCGGGGCGAGCGAAGCCAACGAAGGGTTTTTCCGTGCGGCCGATGGCGGCACGCTGCTGCTCGACGAAATCGCCGAAATGCCACTGGCCTTGCAGGCCAAGTTGCTGCGCGCCTTGCAGGAAGGTGAAGTAGTACCAATCGGCGCGACCCAGGCGATCAAAGTCGATGTCCGGGTAATCGCCTGCGCAAACCGGGATCTGCCCACCGAAGTCGCCGCAGGCCGGTTCCGCGCCGACCTGTTCTACCGGCTTAACGTGTTCCCACTGGCGCTGGCACCGCTGCATGAACGCCCCGAAGACATTGCCCCCTTGGCCTTTGCCATGATCCTGCGCCACAGCGCGCCGGGCAAGGCGCTGCCTTGGATTTCCGATGCCGC
>JAGNTK010000070.1 GCA_017987575.1 Novosphingobium sp.
CGTCCTGCTCGGAGTAGGCCAGCCGCATCCCCTTGCCGCCGCCACCCGCGCTGGCTTTCATCATCACCGGATAGCCGATCTCATCCGAAATCCGCACCGCGTGCTCGGTATCCTCGATCTCACCGACGAAGCCGGGGACGACATTGACGCCTGCTTTCAGCGCGAGCTTCTTGGACTCGATCTTGTCGCCCATCGCCGCGATCGCGTTCACCGGCGGGCCGATGAAGGCGATACCTTCCTTGGCCAAAGCCTCAGCAAAGCTGGTGCGTTCGGACAGGAAGCCATAGCCCGGATGGACCGCCTCGGCCCCGGTCTGCTTGGCCGCCGCGATGATCTTGTCCGCGATCAGATAGCTCTGCGCGGCAGGCGACGGCCCGATATGCACGGCTTCGTCGGCCATCTGCACAAACGGCGCGCGCGCATCGGCGTCCGAGTACACCGCGACAGTCTGGATACCCATCCGCCGCGCCGTCTTGATGATCCGGCAAGCAATTTCGCCCCGGTTGGCGATGAGGATTTTTTTGAACATTTCTAGTGTCCTTCGACAAAGCTCTGCAGACCCACGCCAAGCGGGAACTTCGGCTTCTCCGAGTAAAATGGGTGATACGGCGGCCCGAACGGTAGACTAACCAGCCAAGGCAACCTTCTGCGTATTTGTGGCTGAACGTTTGTTGCCGGCTCTAGTCGGAGCGACTTCAGCTTTACCCCTTTGCCAAACGTCTCCGAAAGTTTAAAAGGGTCAACTTCTTCAATAGAATTGAAATCATTGATATTTTCAAATTTAACGAAATACGGCATTTCAACGAAGACAGGGACATCTGCGCAACCGTCTCCATCAATATCTTTCTTATATTTACTTTTTTTATCGAAATAAGTTTCACAAGAAATGTCTAGAGATATTTTGCTAAATGCGTAACTATTGTTAGCAATCCAATCACTATTTTCAGAAGAGGTCAGCAATATATAAAGTGTATCTCTATCCGTTATATCCACTGAGACGGCCTCAGCATTGACCTTTATTTCCGTACCCTTCGAACAGGTCCAAGAACACCAATCAGGCCCTTCATAGTCTATGCGCGTATAGCTTACAGTACTCCGCCCTGTTTTGACGCCGGTCGGAGTGTTGATTTCCGCGACAATATCAAAATCGTTGCCCGATTCGTGCGGGGTATAATTGCAAGCGGCCAGAACGGCGGGCGCGGCCAAGGCCCAGATCCTCGGGTAGCTAGGCACTATCTATCCCTCCACCGGCGGCATATTGTGGCCCAGCAGCCGCAGCATGTCCGCAGCACACTCGACCACGTTCGACCCCGGCCCGTAGATCCCCTGCACCCCGGCCTCGCGCAGGAAGTCATAGTCCTGCGGCGGGATCACGCCGCCGGCGACGACTTTGATGTCGCCCCGACCGGCGTCCTTCAGGCGCTGGATCAGTTCGGGGATCAGGGTCTTGTGCCCGGCCGCCAGCGAGGACGCGCCGATCGCGTCGACATCATTGGTCAAGGCCAGCACCACGGTTTCCTCTGGCGTCTGGAACAGCGGCCCGCTGGTCACGTCAAAGCCCATGTCGGTAAAGGCGCTGGCGATCACGTTGGCGCCGCGGTCGTGGCCGTCCTGGCCCATCTTGGCCACCAAGAGCCGCGGCGTGCGGCCCAGGCGTCGGGTGACGGCGGCGACGCCTTCGATTACCTGGGCATAGCGCGCATCCTCGGCATAGGCCGGGCCGTAGACCCCGGTGACCGGCACCGGCTGGGTGCCATAGCGGCCAAATACGGCCTCCATCGCATCCGAAATCTCGCCGAGCGAGGCGCGCGCGCGGGCAGCATCGACGGCGAGCGCGAGCAGGTTGCCCCCGCCCTTTGCGCCTTCGGTCAACGCAGCCAGCGCGGCGCGGCATTGCGCCTCGTCGCGGCTTTCGCGCATTGTCTTCAGCCGCGCGATCTGGCCGTCACGGACCGCGTGGTTGTCCACTTCCAGCGTATCGAGCTGGTCTTCGGTGCCGAGACGGTACTTGTTGACCCCGACGATCACGTCCTCGCCCCGGTCAACCCGCGCCTGCCGCGCGGCGGCGGCTTGCTCGATCCGCTGCTTGGGCATGCCGGTGGCGACCGCCTTGGTCATGCCGCCCAGTGCGTCCACCTCTGCGATCATCGCCCAGGCCTGATCGACCAGTTCCGCCGTCAGCGCCTCGACGTAATAGGACCCGCCGAGCGGATCGACCACGCGGGTGATCCCGCTTTCTTCGGCCAGCACGATCTGCGTGTTGCGGGCGATCCGCGCGCTGAAATCGGTTGGCAAGGCAATCGCCTCGTCCAGCGCGTTGGTGTGCAGGCTCTGCGTCCCGCCCAGCGTGGCGGCCATCGCCTCAATCGTGGTGCGGATGACGTTGTTGTAGGGGTCCTGCTCTTGCAAGCTGACGCCACTGGTCTGGCAGTGGGTGCGCAGCATCTTGCTGCGTTCGTCCTTCGCGCCCAACCCGTCCATCACCCGGTGCCACAGGGTGCGCGCCGCGCGCAGCTTGGCGACTTCCATGAAGAAGTTCATGCCGATGCCGAAGAAGAAGCTCAAACGTCCGGCAAAGGCGTCAATATCCAGCCCTGCGGCCATCGCGCGGACGGCGTATTCCTTGCCGTCGGCAATGGTGAAGGCGAGTTCCTGCACCGCCGTCGCCCCGGCCTCGTGCATGTGATAGCCGCTGATTGAAATGCTGTTGAACTTGGGCATCTCGGCGCTGGTATAGGCGATGATGTCCGACACGATCCGCATCGATGGCTCGGGCGGATAGATGTAGGTGTTGCGGACCATGAACTCCTTGAGGATGTCGTTCTGGATCGTCCCATCGAGCGCCGCGCGGGGCACGCCCTGCTCCTCGCCCGCGACGATGAAGAACGCCAGGATCGGGATCACTGCGCCGTTCATGGTCATTGAAACCGACATCTGATCGAGCGGAATCCCGTCGAACAGGATCTTCATGTCCTCAACCGAATCGATCGCGACGCCAGCCTTGCCGACATCGCCAACCACGCGCGGGTGATCGCTGTCATAGCCCCGGTGCGTGGCGAGATCGAAGGCGACCGACAGGCCCTTTTGCCCTGCAGCGAGGTTGCGGCGGTAGAACGCGTTTGATTCCTCCGCAGTCGAGAAGCCCGCATACTGCCGGATCGTCCAGGGCCGCCCCGCATACATGCTGGCGCGCACGCCGCGGGTGAACGGCGCGAACCCCGGCAAGCCCGGATCGCCCGCGTCCTCCGCCGTGTAGAGCGGCTTGACGGCAATCCCCTCTGGCGTGTGCCAGGTCAGGTCCTTGCCTTTAACCTCTTTGGTCGCGGCGGCTTGCCAGTCGGTAACGGTCGGTTTGGTCATCGTTGCACCATTCAGGCCGCGGCGCTGGGCCGGGCGGATACGCGGGCGTGCCAGGCGCGCAGGTTGGGAAGGTCATCGGGCATGGCCGCGCCGATAAACGTGGCGAAATCGAGCGTGCAGAGCAGCAGGATGTCAGCGACGGTGTAGTGATCGGCGGCGAGGAACTCGCGGCCTTCCAAGGCAGCGTCAAAGAACGCCATCGCTTCGCCAATCTTGGGCCGGTTGGCCTCGCCCCACTCCAGATTGCGGCCCGGCAGCCGCTCGGTAAACTTGTGCGTGTGGACCCAGACCGCGCCAATCGGCGGCATCAGGATCATCTCGACCCGGCGGTTCCACATCTCGATAAGCGCCTGCTCCTTGGGACTGGTCCCGAACAGCGGCGGGTCTGGCTGCAAGGCTTCCAGATAGCGGCAGATCGCCACGCTTTCGGCGATCACGGTGCCATCATCCAGCTGCAAGGCCGGGGTCTGCCCGCGCGGATTGAGCGCGACAAATTCGTCCGACTTGTGCTCGCGCGCCGGGATCGAGAGATCGCGCGTATCGAGCGCGATCCCCTTCTCCGCCGCGAAAATGCGGACCCGGCGCGGGTTGGGAGCGGGATTGGGGCTGTTGTAGAAGATCATACTTCAAACCTCATTTCCTCCCCCTTGATGGGGGAGGGATGCGAAGACTTGGCAGCTTGCTGCCTAGTCGTAGCTGGGTGGGGGTGACCGCGCCGTCGTGCGCTGCTGCACCCTCACCCCCATCCAACTTCGCCTAGCGGGACAAGCCCGCAAGGCTGCGTATCCTTCCCCCATCAAGGGGGAAGAAGGGGTGTCACTGCCCCTTGAACTCGGCTTTGCGCTTTTGCAGGAACGACAGACCGCCCTCCATCGCATCGGCACTGGCTCCGGCGATCCGCTGACCTTCGGCTTCGGCCAGCAGCACTTGCGGCAAATTGCCGTCGAGCGCGGTGGCGATGTTGGCCTTCATCGTGCGGTAGGACACCGTGGGCCCTTCGGACAGGCGGGTGGCGAGCGCCATCGCTTCGTCCATCAGCACAGCATCATCGACCGCCTTGTAGATCAGGCCCCAGTCTTCGGCTTGTTCAGCGCCAATCTTTTCGCCCAGCATCATCATCCGGGTGGCGCGGGCGCGGCCGATCGCGCGGGCCAGCAGCCAGGTCGATCCGCCATCGGGAACGAGACCAATGTTGACGAAGGCCTGCAGGAAATAGGCGCTCTTGGCCGCCATCACGAAGTCCCCCGCCAGCGCGATCGAGCAACCCACGCCCGCCGCCGCGCCGTTGACCGCAGTCACCACCGGCACCGGGGCGCGCATGATCTGCGTGATCAGCGGGTTGTAATGGTTCTGCAGCGCCAAATGGCTTCCGCCCTTTTGCTGGATCGGGCTGGCTTCGCCGCGTGCGGCAAGGTCAGCGCCGGAGCAAAAGCCCTTGCCCGCCCCGGTGATCAGCACCGCACGGGCATCGCCCAGATCATAGAACGCCGCGCCCAGTTCATTCGCCAAGGGGATCGAAGCGGCGTTCAGCCGCTCGGGCCGGTTGAGCGTGATCTTGAGCACATTGCCCACGCGTTCGGTCAGGATGGTTTCGTAATCAGCCATGTCTCTCTCCAGTTCGCTTTGTCACGGTTGTGCGCCGGGTCAGTTCGACCAGTGCGCATCGTCCTTTGGTGTTTCCATGATTTCGGTCAGCACGCCCTGCATGTCGCGGGGGTGGACGAAGAAGATCAGCGTGCCGTGCGCGCCAATGCGCGGCTCGCCCAGCACGCGCTTGCCCATGGCCTCAAACTCGGCCTTGGCGGCGTGGATATCGGGCACTTCGTAACACATATGATGCTGTCCGCCGGCCGGGTTCTTGTCGAGGAAGCTAGCGATCGAGGTGTTGCCGGGCAGCGGTTCGATCAGCTCGATCTGCGTGCCATTCAGCGCGCCGTCCGCTCCCGGCGTATCGACGAAGCAGACCTTCACGCCCTGATCGGGCAGGTCAAACGGATCGTGGATCTTGGTTGCACCCATGACGTCGCGGTAGAACACGATGGAGTCCGCGATGGACGGTGTGGCAATGCCGATGTGATTCAAACGGCCGAGCTTCATAGTCTAATCCATTAAAACTGAGAAAGGGCTACAACCCCAATAAATAACTCGCAAACCCCTGTTGCAAACAGCCATCCTGTAAACATCCAAAATTTAGTTGGGTTTTTAGCGAGGTCTAAGTTCGATCTTTCCGAGTATCCGCCAGATAATAAGCCACTAACCCCTACTACAACCGAGATAAATCCAAGTGCGCTCAAATATTCCGGGTTTTTACGAGGACCCGACCACCACCCCTCAAAAAAACCGTAAGTGCTAATAAGGATCAAACCGAGCGACCCAGCAAGAAAAGCCATAAAAATCCAGTCAAGGAGTCCGTTTTTCCTCACAGCGGAATATTGTCATGCTTCTTCCACGGATTTTCGAGGCTCTTGTTCCTCAGCTTCCGCAGGCCCAAGGCAATCCGCCGCCGGGTATTCCGCGGGTGGATCACTTCGTCGATGAAGCCCTTGCTGGCCGCGACAAACGGGTTGGCAAACCGGTCTTCGTATTCCTTGGTCCGTTCGGCGATCTTGTCGGGGTCGCCGATGTCCTGGCGGAAGATGATTTCGACCGCGCCCTTGGCGCCCATCACGGCGATTTCGCCGGTCGGCCAGGAGTAATTCAAATCACCGCGCAGGTGCTTTGAGCTCATCACGCAATAGGCCCCGCCATAGGCCTTGCGGGTGATCACGGTGATCTTGGGCACGGTCGCTTCGGCATAGGCGAACAGCAGTTTGGCGCCGTGCTTGATGATCCCGCCGTATTCTTGGCTCGTGCCGGGCAGGAAGCCGGGGACATCGACGAAGGTGATGATCGGCACTTCAAAGCAATCGCAGAACCGCACGAACCGCGCGGCTTTCTTGCTGGCGTTGATATCGAGCACGCCCGCCAGCACGAACGGCTGGTTGGCGACCACGCCCACGGTCCGCCCCTCAATCCGGCCAAACCCGACGATGATATTGGCGGCGTGTTTGGGCTGGATTTCAAAGAACTCGCCCTCATCCAGCACCTTTTTCACCACCTCATGCATGTCATAAGGCTGGTTGGCATTGGCCGGGATCAGCGTGTCGAGGCTGTCCTCGATCCGGTCCCACGGGTCGTTGGTCGGCCGTTCGGGGACGCCGGACTGGTTGTTCAGCGGCAGATAGTCGATCAGATCGCGCGCGGTCAGCAGGGCTTCGATATCGTTTTCGAGCGCCAGATCGGCCACGCTGGTCTTGGTGCTGTGCGTCACTGCCCCGCCCAGCTCTTCCTGCGTCACCACCTCGTTGGTCACGGTCTTGACCACATCAGGCCCGGTGACGAACATATAGCTGCTGTCCTTCACCATGAAGATGAAATCGGTCATCGCCGGGGAATAGACCGCCCCGCCCGCGCACGGCCCCATGATCAGGCTCAGCTGCGGCACCACGCCGCTGGCCAGCACGTTGCGCTGGAAAATCTCGGTATAGCCGCCGAGCGAAGCCACGCCTTCCTGAATGCGCGCGCCGCCGCTGTCATTCAGCCCGATCACCGGCGCGCCGACTTTCATCGCGGCGTCCATCACCTTGCAGATCTTCATCGCATGGCGTTCGCTCACCGCCCCGCCGAACACGGTGAAATCCTGCGCATAGGCATAGACCAGGCGGCCATTGATCGTGCCGCTGCCGGTCACCACGCCATCGCCGGGGATGGTCTGTTCGGGCATGCCGAAATCAACACAGTTGTGTTCGACATACATGTCGGCTTCTTCAAAGCTGCCCTCGTCGAGCAGGATCGAAAGCCGTTCGCGCGCGGTCAGCTTGCCCTTGGCGTGCTGGGCCGCAACCCGCTTTTCCCCGCCCCCGGCCCGGGCCGCAGCGCGGCGTTTTTCCATTTCGGCGATATTTGCAGACATCGGCACCCTCTCGGCGGAATTACGAACATCCGGCATGGGGCGCTGGCCGCGCAATGTCCAATGTGAATTTGCAAAGTTGCAAAGCGGCAGTTTGCAATTTTTCGCGAAGCGACTAATTCCCCTCTCTGCGTCCTCTGCGATCTCTGCGCGAAATTCAAATTGGGTTCGCGCAGAGATCGCAGAGGACGCAGAGAGGAGGAACCTTTTGAAACGTCGAATTTTTGCCGGAGAAAGGCTGAAGGCGCTGCGCGCTGAGCGGGGGATCAATCAGGCGGCGATGGGTGAGCTGCTGGCAATCAGCCCGTCTTACCTCTCGCAACTGGAGAACGACGACCGCCCGCTCACGCCGGTGCTGGTCGAGCGGCTGAGCCGCGCGTTTCCGCTCGATTGGCGCGAAATTGGCGCCGGCGATGCTGAAAACCGGCTGGCGGCGCTGCGTGAGGCAAATGCCGATCCGTTGTTCCCCGAACCGCTTGATCCGGCCCAGCTGGCCCGCTTTGCCGAACAGCAGCCCTTGCTGGCGGAACGGTTCATTGCCTTGCACGAGGCCTATCGCCGGTCCGGCCAGCGGCTGGCGATGGTGGACGAGGCGCTCTCAGCCGAGACTGGCGGGATCGCGCGGCTGCCGTGGGAGGAAGTGCGCGACTGGTTCCATCTGGCGGGAAACTACGTCGACAGCATCGACCGTGCCGCAGAGGCGCTGGCGGCCCGGCTGGGGGTGCTTTCTCCCGAAACAGGCGCGATTGAAGCGTACCTTAAGGATGCGCTGTCGATCTCGCTGATCTACTCGGCCCACACCGGCCTGCGCAGTTTCGACGCCGAAATGGGCCACCTGACAGTCGATCCCGGCCAGCCTGCGGAAAGCCGCCGGTTCCAGCTCGCCCATCAACTTGCTGCACTTGCCTTGAAGGACGAGATTGCTGCGGTGGTTGAGAATGCCAAGCTCGGCAGCCCGGCCAGCCGCCAGCTGCTGTTCGTCGGGCTGTGCAACTATGCCGCCGGCGCGCTGCTGATGCCGTACCGCCGGTTCCGCAGCGAAGCGCGCGGCGTGCGGCATGATATTGACCGGCTGGCGCAGATCTTCGGCACCAGTTTCGAGCAGACCTGCCACCGGCTCTCCACCCTGCAGCGCGAGGATGCCAAGGGTGTGCCGTTCTTTTTCTGCCGGGTCGATATGGCCGGGAACATCACCAAGCGGCACTCCGCCACCCGGCTGCAATTCGCCCGGTTCGGCGTGGCCTGCCCGCTGTGGATTGTGCATGAGGCGGTGGCGATCCCCGACCGGATCCTGGTGCAATTGGCCGAAACGCCCGATGGCGTGCGCTATGTCTCAATGGCCAAGGGCCTGGTCAAGCCGAGCGGATCGTATCAACGCGCGCCGCGCCGCTACGCCGTCGCGCTGGGCTGCGAGGCTGAGCACGCGGGCGAATTCGTCTATGCCGATGGCCTGGACCTGACCGCCGCCCCCGCCGCCACGCGGATCGGCATTTCCTGCCGCATCTGCCCGCGAAACGACTGCGACCAACGCGCCTTCCCGCCCAGCGACCGCCCGATCAGCGTCGATCCCGACCAGCGCGGGGTTGTGCCCTACCGGGTGGGCTAGATCTTCACGATCCCCAGCCGGATCATGTCGCGCGCGGTATCCAGAATGCTCTCTTCCACCGGGCGCGGCACCCAGCCGAGCACTTCGCGGGCATGGACCGGCGGGCTTTCGCGGCGCTTGCCGATTTCGCCGATCACCTGGCTGATCACCGGATCGAACCGGGCGGCGATCCGCACCAGCCAGTTGGGCAGCTTCAGCTTGGGCACCTTGCGTGCCTGCGGCCCCAGCC
>JAGNTK010000071.1 GCA_017987575.1 Novosphingobium sp.
ACATCGGCTTTCCACTTGGCCATCGCGGCGTCGTACTCGGCCTTTTCGCGGGCGATCTTTTCGTCGCGGGCCTTGAGAGCATCCTGATAGGCCTGTTGGCTCGCGGCGTTGGCCTGAGCTTGGGCCTGCGCCGCCTTGGCCTGTTCGGCATTGGCTGCTGCACGCTGTTCTTCCGGGGTGAGTGCTGGCACCGCGGCCGGTGCTGCAACAGCCGGGGCTTCCGCTGGGGGATTGGCCGGCTTCTTGCGGCTCTTTGCATCAGCCGGAGCGGTGGCCGCTAGCGCAAGGCAGCCGAGTGCCCCCATCAGGGCCAGGGCAGATCGAGTCGTCGTCATGGCATTCCTCCTATGTGGCGGCGTTTATGGCCGCTGCTGTTCGGCAGTGTCTTGCTGCGCCACGCCTTCGTCAACCTTGATCGGAACGTCACGCGGGGCGGGTTGTTCCAGAACCGGCTCTGGCACCGCCACAGGTGCAGGTGGGGGCGGCGGTGGAGGAGGCGGTGGAGGCGCAACCTCGACCGGGGGCGCAGGCGGCGGTGGAGGAGGGGGCGGCGCTGGAGGAGGCGGTGGAGGCGCAACCTCGACCGGGGGCGCAAGCGGCGGTGGAGGAGGTGGTGGTGGAGCAGGCTCCGCCACAACCGGAACCTGCTGGACCTGCACCGGTGGTGGAGGTGGAGGCGGGGCCGGTTGTGGCGCCGGACGTCGGCGCGGGAACTCGTTCGGCTGTGGCTCCTGGGTGATCGTCGGCTGCTGCGGGGCAGGTTGGCGCCATGCAGGACGCGGCGCAGGCGTCGGGGCAGGAGCTGGCATTGGTGCAGGAGCTGGAGCAGGAGCCGGAGCCGGAGCCGGAGCCGGAGCCGGCCGGGGGCGAGGAGCCGGGGCGGGCGGCGACGTTTCAGCCGTGCTGACCGGGGCCGGGTTCTGTATCACCGGATTGGCAGTCGGCGGCGGTGCCCCCTGCGCACCGTCGCGACGCCAGCGATCATAACGCCAGGTTGAATCCTGACGGCGGCGGCGTTCGTCATCCAGATAGCGCGGCGGCATCTGGCTGAACTGATCGTATTCAAACGATTGCCAATCAGACCGGCGGCGCCAATCACCGCCCCAGTTGCCGCGCCAGCCGTGCTGGTAGGACCAGCCCGACGATCCGCGCATAGTATCATACCAGCGCACCGCGCTGTCTCCGCTCCATCCGCGCTGCCGCAGCGAGGCGGCAAACAGCGCCCGTCCGCGATCGAACATGGCACGGCTTTCATCGGCCTGAGACCACGATAGTTGCCCGATGAACAGGCGGCCACGATCGTCATAAACGTGGGTCAATTCGGGCCCGTTGAAGGCATAGGAATTGTAGGCATCGCGAACCAGATAGGGCGCGTTGCCCCCGTTCATGAAATAGTACTGGACGACCCCCTGACGGCCCGGCTCAACAATCAGCATTTCGCCGCTGCGGCTCAGCCAGACCCAGGAATCGATCCGGTCAAACCGCACGACGAAATCGGGCGGCGCATCGCCAACGGCTCCAGCCAGGCTATCGGCCAGATGGATCGGGAAATAGTCTGACGCACGCGGCTGATACGGCTGCGGGGCGGGCGGCGGCGGCGGAGCGGGAAGCGGTGGCTGCGGTGCGACTGCAACCGGCTGAACAGGGGCCGGGGCAACCGTCGTCACCACCACGGGCGGCGGAACCACGACAACCGGTGCAGGCACAATCTTCACCGTCTTGCAGCTTTTGACCAGCTTGCCTTTGACCTTCTTGGTCGTGCAGACGCGCTTGGTTGTCGCGGGCTTTTTGGGTGGGGCTTTCTTGGTGGTTTTCTTCTTGGTCGCAGCGGCGGCTGACCCGATAGCGGGCATCTCGATAGTCTGCCGATCGCTCAGGCGCAGTGTCCCGCCCGGCGTGGTGGCCAGCCCAAAAGCCATCAGTGCGGCCAGCGAAACCGCGCTTTTCGTATTCAACAACGCCATGCGAATCCCCAAATGAAGCATGCAAGGCGCGACCTGATCGCTTTGTGGCAGCTTTAGCTTTGCTGGTAAATGAACGACTTGCGGTTTTGCGCAGGCACCATTGCTTGCCTGCCGAATGGCTGTAAGCTGGCGGGATAAACGGGTTTGGCCAATCCTGCGGTTTTGTGCGGCGGGATTGGGGTCGCTGGTCGGATCATGCACCGCAAAGGGGGCGGCATGACTGCGTTCCGGTACAAGGCCTTTGTCAGCTATTCCTGGGCCGATGCCACCTGGGGCAACTGGCTGCAAAAAGCGATCGAGACCTATCGCGCGCCATCGGCGTTGGTGGGCAAGGAAGGCGCGCTTGGCCCGGTTCCGGCACGGCTCCATCCGCTATTCAAAGACCGTGAGGAAGAGGCCGCCGGGGCCAGCATCGGCGCGGCGGTGGAAACGGCGCTCGCGGCGTCCGAATTCCTGATCGTGGTCTGCTCGCCTAATTCGGCCAAGTCGAAATGGGTCGACTGCGAAGTGGCCTGGTTCAAGACCCACCGCGATCCCGCTAAAGTGCTGGCCTTGATCGTCGATGGTGAACCGGGCGGGGGGCGAGCGCGAATGCTTTCCCCGTGCGCTGACCCACCACATCGCGCCCGACCTGACGATGACCGATCAGGCAGAAGACGCGCCGCTCGCCGCCGATGCGGCGGTTGCCCGGCCAGACGGCTACATTTCACAGACCCAGATGAGAAGGGGCAGGCCTCAAGCTTTGAGATTCTCTGCCACGCCGAAAGGTGCGCCCATTTGGCCGCACTGTAAAGACCCCTAACGGCCACTTGCCCGAATCGAACAAATCTGGAACAGACCGGCGCCATGTCGCTTACCCACATCACCGTGCGCGGCGCGCGCGAGCATAACCTCAAGGGCTTTGACGTCTCGCTGCCGCGCGATCAGCTGATCGTGATCACCGGCCTGTCGGGCAGCGGAAAATCGAGCCTGGCCTTCGATACGATCTATGCCGAAGGGCAGCGGCGCTATGTCGAAAGCCTGTCGGCCTATGCCCGCCAGTTTCTTGAGATGATGCAGAAGCCCGATGTCGAGCATATCGACGGGTTGAGCCCCGCGATCAGCATCGAGCAGAAGACCACCAGCCGCAACCCGCGCTCGACCGTCGCGACGGTGACCGAGATCTATGACTATATGCGGCTGCTGTGGGCCCGGGTCGGCGTGCCATACAGCCCCGCCACCGGCCTGCCGATTGCGGCGCAGACGGTCAGCCAGATGGTCGACCGGGTGATGGCCTTGCCCGAAGGGACCCGCGCCTTCCTGCTCGCGCCCGTCGTGCGCGGGCGCAAGGGTGAATACCGCCGCGAGCTGGCCGAATGGCAAAAGGCCGGCTTCACCCGGGTGCGGATCGATGGGGAGTTCTATCCGATCGAGGAAGCCCCGGCGCTCGACAAGAAGTACAAGCACGACATCGAGGTTGTGGTGGACCGGATCGCAGTGCGCGAAGGGATTGAGACGCGGCTGGCGGACTCGTTTGAGCAGGCGCTGAAGTTGGCGGATGGGCTGGTCTTTCTCGATCTGGCCGATGGCGATGTGCCCGGCCGTGAGGCCGAGGGCCTAGGCGGCGCCATGAAAGGCACCGGCCTGCCCGCCAACCGCATCGTGTTCAGCGAAAAGTTCGCTTGCCCAGTCAGCGGCTTCACCATCGAAAGCCTTGAGCCGCGCCTGTTCTCCTTCAACGCCCCGATGGGGGCCTGCCCGGCCTGCGATGGGCTGGGTGAAAAGCTGCTGTTCGATCCGCAGCTGGTGGTGCCCAACGAAGCGCTGAGCCTGAAGCAAGGCGCGGTGGTGCCCTGGGCCAAGAGCAATCCGCCGAGCCCGTATTACATGCAGGTGCTGTCCAGCTTGGCCGCGCAGTTCGGGTTCAGCCTCGAAACGCCCTGGCAGGAGCTGCCGGTCGAAGTGCGGATCGTGATCCTGCACGGCACCGCCGGGGCGCCGGTCGCGCTGACGTTTACGGACGGCAAAAAGAGCTACACCGTCAACAAGGCGTTCGAAGGCGTGATCGGCAATCTCAACCGGCGCCTGCTGCAAACCGAAAGCGCCTGGATGCGCGACGAGCTGGGCAAGTTCCAGACCGCGCAGCCGTGCGAAGTGTGCGAGGGCAAGCGGCTCAAGCCAGAGGCGCTGGCAGTGAAAGTGGCGGGCGAGGACGTCTCGACCATCACCATGCTCTCGGTCGCCGCCGCGGTCGAATGGTTCGGTACGCTGAATGATCAGCTGACCAATCAGCAGCAACAGATTGCAAAGGCAATTCTGAAAGAAATCAACGAACGCCTTGGTTTCCTTAACAATGTCGGGCTCGATTACCTGAACCTCAACCGCACTTCAGGTACGCTGTCCGGCGGGGAATCGCAGCGCATTCGCTTGGCCAGTCAGATCGGTTCGGGCCTGTCGGGCGTGCTCTATGTGCTGGATGAGCCGAGCATCGGGCTGCACCAGCGGGACAATGACCGGCTGCTTGAAACGCTGCGGCGGCTGCGCGATCTGGGCAATACGGTGATCGTGGTCGAACACGATGAAGACGCGATCCGCAGCGCCGATCACATCGTCGATCTGGGGCCGGGCGCGGGCGTGCATGGCGGAGAGATTGTTGCGCAGGGGACGCTGAAGGATATCCTCAAAAGCAAGACCAGCCTGACCGGGCAATACCTGTCCGGCGCGCGGCGGATTGAGGTTCCGGCCAAACGCCGCAAGGGCAACGGGCACAAGATCACCGTCCACGGCGCGCGGGCCAACAACCTGAAGGACGTGACGGTCAGCCTGCCGCTCGGCACCTTCGCCTGCGTCACCGGCCTGTCGGGCAGCGGCAAGAGCAGCCTGGTGATCGACACGCTGCAGGCCGGGGCCGCCCGCACGCTCAACGGCGCGCGGGTGATCGCAGGCGCGCATGACAAGATCACCGGCCTCGAATTCTGCGACAAGGTGATCGAGATCGACCAAAGCCCGATCGGCCGCACGCCCCGGAGCAACCCCGCCACCTATACCGGCGCCTTCACCCAGATCCGCGATTGGTTCGCAGGGCTCCCCGAAAGCGCCGCGCGCGGGTATAAACCGGGGCGATTCAGCTTCAACGTCAAGGGCGGGCGCTGCGAAACGTGCCAGGGCGACGGCCTGATCAAGATCGAAATGCACTTCCTGCCCGATGTCTATGTGACGTGTGAGGAATGCCACGGCAAACGCTACAACCGCGAAACGCTCGAGGTGAAGTTCAAGGGCCTTTCCATCGCCGATGTGCTCGACATGACGATCGAGGATGCCGAGGAATTCTTCAAGGCCGTCCCCCCGATCCGCGACAAGATGCACATGCTGAACGAGGTGGGCCTCGGCTACGTCAAGGTCGGCCAGCAGGCCACCACGCTTTCGGGCGGGGAGGCGCAGCGGGTCAAACTGGCCAAGGAACTCAGCCGGCGTTCGACGGGCCAGACGCTGTATATTCTGGATGAGCCGACCACCGGGCTGCACTTCGAAGATGTCCGCAAACTGCTTGAAGTGCTGCAACGGCTGGTCGATCAGGGCAATTCGGTGGTGGTGATCGAACACAACCTCGATGTGATCAAAGTGGCCGACTGGATCGTCGACCTCGGCCCCGAAGGCGGCGTTCGCGGCGGGGAGATCGTGGCCGAAGGCACGCCGGAGCAAGTCGCGGCGAATGCCCGCAGCTACACCGGCGGCTATCTGAAAGACCTGCTGGCCCGCTAATTCCGACAATTCCTCCCCCTTGGGGGAGGGGGACCGCTGAAGGTGGTGGAGGGGCACGCGCCGCACTACCCAACCCATCGGGCCACCCCACCACACCCCGCAAGCGGCGGACCCACGCAGCAACGCCCAAGCCAAAAAGGGGTTCACGCAGAGATCGCAGAGGAGAAGGGAGGCGCGGAGGAGGGAAGGGTGAGTATCTACCGGAATTGCCGGGAATTGTGAAACGAGATGTTCCGCCACGTGAAGTTATCTGGCACCAACATCGAGCTGAATCATCTTTGACCCGAAGATTGAAAAATGACGAATCTGGACCGAGGAAGCAACATGGACGCTGCCAAGGAATTGTATCTCGCATCCGACACAATCGGAGACGCTATTGCAAATTTTGAGTCCTGCGTATCCCGTAAGAAGATAGTAGATATCACCGAGGCTTGTTCATCGGTTCAAGAATCTTGGAGTGGTTCGAATCTCGGATATCATGCAAATGTTTACTACAAAGGCCTAGCCTCACCTCCAGCTGGCGCACATTTTAGCCCTGAATGGGGACTTGAGAGCACATATTTTGGTGCGGCTTCAGACCCTGGATTTCAGGAGTTCACAAAGGCACGGGTTTTCGATGAGATTAGGAAACGTGCGAGGATTGATCCTGATGAATTTCAGAAACCGGCGCGACAACTGTCTCAACAATTCGAAGCTATACAGCGAGATGTCGTGTCGGTTTTGGTGATCGCACGTGAAACGAAGAGTGATGAATTCATTGACGAGATGCTGCGTGAAATTAAGAGCTTAGCTACAACGTCATCAGAATCGGCTCGGAGAATGCTCTATCCTAGCGGTCAGAAAATGACGCGTGATACTCTTGCGATATCACAGGGCACCAGACTTGCACCTCACCAAGAAATCTGGGCGGATGCCCTCGCAGTCAGTTCAGTCTTGGGTTCGGCGCAGCATCTAATGGAGTTGACCCGTCAGGCAGCCGCGCATTTGTCCCGGCGTCGATCAATTGCAGGGATATCCCAAGAATTACAATCAATGAAAACGGTGTTCATTGGACATGGGCGATCACCGATTTGGCGCGAGCTGAAGGACTTTATTAGAGATACACTCCAGCTGGAGGTCGAAGAGTTTGGCCGAGTTGCAACTGCTGGAATTAGCACGACGGCTCGATTATCAGAAATGCTCGAAAATGCTTCATTTGCGTTTTTGATCATGACTGCTGAAGACGAATCTGAAGCCGGAAAGATGGTCGCGCGGCAAAATGTCGTTCATGAAGTGGGTTTATTTCAAGGTCGACTTGGAAATAAAAGTGCAATTGTAGTTCTTGAGGATGGGTGCGAAGAGTTCTCCAATATTGCTGGGCTGGGGCAGATAAGGTTTCCGAAGGGCCGTGTTTCTGCCGTGTTCGAAGATGTCAGGCGCGTACTAAAGAGAGAAAGGCTAATTTAGATACGGTGCTAGTTTACCAAATGCGCTAAATCCCATCCCCCTTGCCACACCACCCACACCCGCTAACCTCGCATCATGTCCCCGCCATCCCCCTACCGCCCTGAATTCGAAGCGGCCCTGCGGCTTTTCGCCCAGATCAGCGAGGCCATGCACAAGCGCGGGTTTCAGCGGCCGATCCTGGTTGGCGGGGCGGCGGCGGAGTTTTGGTCTAGCTCGGCGATCAACACCGGCGACTTTGATCTGTGCACGCCGCGGCAGGATGCGTTGGAAGAGGAGATGGTGGCTGCGGGCTTTGTCAGGCCGAGCGGGGCAGGGCAGATGCTCAAGGGCTGGGTGCATCCTGCGCTCAAACTGGGGTTTGAGGTTGTGGCCGATGTGCCAATGGATGGCAGCGTTGACGCAGAGCACATCCGTTTGGTCCAACCTGTCGGCACGGACGCGCTCTTTCGGGTGATTTGTGTCGAAGACCTGATCGCAGACCGGATGGGTCAATATGCCTCGCGCACCGCGCCAGACCGGATCGATCAGGCCCGTATTCTGCTGGCCCTTCACCCGGACGCCGATCTGGGTTATCTTGAGCGCCGCATCCGGGAAGAAAGCATGGGCGATTATGGCGTCGAAGACGTTCAAGGCTGATAACGAACAGCCGGTCATCAAAATGGCCGAGCTCGGCGCGCGGCTGGCCAAGCGCAAGGTGGAGCTGAATCTGCCCGACATGCCTCGCAACGCCGGACAGAACCGCACGCCGACAAAGCGCGCCTTGCTCAAGGCGATTGAGGATGCTGGCGGGAAGTGGTGAGCGTTTAGCCACCCCCCATTTTCCTACATCCCCCAAATCCTTTATCCTGATCGACTGTCTCGCTTGATCAGGAGTTTGTGCCATGGAAATTGCGCCTAACGGGGTGTTTAGTGTTGTGCCGCCACTTCCCCCTCCCCAGCGGGGAGGGTCGGGGTGGGGGCTCGACGGTGGTGAGGTTGCGCTGGCTACGGGCGTTGAACCCCCATCCCAACCCTTCCCCAGCGGGGAAGGGCTTTTAGAGTCGGAATTTGCGCCTGTCCCCGTCCGCCAACGCGATGATAGGTGGACGGCGGAGCGGCAGCGGGGGTTTCTGGAATGTCTGGCGGCAACGGGATCGGTCACGGTGGCGGCGCGGTCTGTCGCTATGAGCCGGGAATCGGCCTATGCCCTGCGGCGGCGGGTGGATGCGCGGGGGTTTGCGCAGGCTTGGGATGCGGCGCGGGCATAGCGCGCTGGTTGGGGCGGGGTGAACCGAAGTCCGCCGCTCCTCCCATCGCCATTCTTGCGCCGCAGCTAAACCGGATTGCCGGCGACGCAGGCGCGCAGTTTGGTGACCTGCTTGGTCGCACCGGTCCAGCTGGTGCTGAACACCGAAGTGCCATTGATATCGATACCCAGCGTTTGGGTATCGCGGACCATGATCAGCCCTTCTTCGAGGGACTTTGAGTAGAGCAGCACACCGCCGCTTTTGGTGTCGCCGGTCATATTGGGAACCAGCACTGCCTTGATCGTCAGGACCGGTTTGCCGTCCAGCCTGACGGTGACGAGCTGATGCTGAAACGGTCCGCCCTTTGGCAGCGGGACTTTGGGTCCGGACAGGATGATGACGGACTCGTTCGGATCATCGGTCATGATGCCTTTGGCATTTGGGCCGACGATCGCCAGCATCTCACTACCCGCAAAATGGTAGAGCGTGCAGCCTTTGCCATCGACATCGCCATACTGCTCAAGCGCCCAGGGGGACTTTTCGCGGCCGTCAAATACCCCTGAACGTGCTTCCGCCGCGCCCTGCATGACTTCTGGCAGGCGGGCCTGGGCCGCTGCGGTGGTCGCCGTCAGACAGGCGGCGAGGGCTGCGAAGGCTGCTGAAATTTTCAACATAATCTGGTTTCCCCGTAACTTGCGGCAGCGGACTGATCCGTCTTTCGCTGCGAATCCGGCCCTAAGGAAGCTGCAATAAACTGTCGATGA
>JAGNTK010000072.1 GCA_017987575.1 Novosphingobium sp.
TTGACCCGACCTGACAGCAAAGCCGCCAGATAGCCGG
This sequence comes from Novosphingobium sp., assembly GCA_017987575.1. Classification (GTDB taxonomy): domain Bacteria; phylum Pseudomonadota; class Alphaproteobacteria; order Sphingomonadales; family Sphingomonadaceae; genus Novosphingobium. The sequence continues at coordinate 38 of JAGNTK010000072.1, forward strand.
TGCCAGCACCGATCAGCAGAACATTGTCGTTTTCCGATACCTCTGCAACCTGCAGCATCTCTGCCGTTGCCAGCGGCGGATTGAGCATGCGGCCATTGCCCAGTGGAACCGAACGGTCGAGATAGGCAAAGGCTTCCTTGCCCGAAGGCAGGAAGTTTTCGCGCGGCAGTTCGCCCATCGCTTTTACGATCCAGGCCGTGGTTATGCCGTTGGTCCGAAGCTGGCTGTCGACCATGTGCCGACGGGTGGTTTCCGATTGCGCTGACTGCATAAGACTTTCCGCTGCCGCTATATTCTGGCTCGTTTGGTTCTGGCACAACTGTATTGCCGTTGCAATACAGCCTTTCATTTCCCTTCTAGTCAGCGCAAACACAAAGTCCAAGCCGCTTTCGGACAAACGGCCGATTTTGCCATGCAAGCGGCATCGCTTTCTATCCCGCCTGTTGCCAAATGGTCGCGAATCGGATTGCAAAGCGCAAATCCAGCCGCTAGGGACGCGCTCCTGCACCACATGTGACGCTTTTCTGTCGCAGCGCGAGGCCCGATGGCGGAGTGGTGACGCAGAGGACTGCAAATCCTTGCACGCCGGTTCGATTCCGGCTCGGGCCTCCAAGCATATTGTCTTTAAATCGTAGAATGGGGTCTCCGGTATGAAGGCCGCCCTTTTCCGCAAGTTTCTGGCTCCATTTCTTCAATTATATGGTCTCTAGCCGGTGGAAACTGGCCGCAATTGGCCAGAGTCTCTGCGCGGAATTTTGCCGTGACGGTTTCAGTAGAGACGCTGGCAGGATTCGCTAACTTTGCAGTCGTAGCGCCTGCGAAGTCGATCTCCTGGAGGCTACCATCCGTTCATTTGTTACCAAGCGCCCTCAGGAGTCACATCGAAACGAAGGCATGTGATCGCACATGGGTCGATCAGACCCGCTCTATCGGCGCATGATGCTGATCCCGGATGCTTCGAGCCGCGCCATTTTTAAGAGGACGTACTCTTTCTCATGCGCCGCCAGCGCGAATAGGCGCTGAGGCTGGAGAAGCCCAGCAAACCGGCGATTTCGGTCAGGTTATGGCTGCCCTCGCGGCGGTACTGGGCGCTTAGCGCCGCGCGGGTCTGGTCCAGCAGTTGCGAGAAGCTCTCGCCCTCTTCCGCCAACCAGCGATGGAGTGTACGGCGGTCTATCCCGAACAGGTCTGCAACTGCCGGAGCGCTGCAGCGGCCGGTTGGCAGCATCCGTCGGATCGCTTCTGCTACTTGCTTGCTGCGCGCCGTGCCGCGATCACGGGTGACACTTTCTACCAAGCGTTCAAGCTGGCGCCCAAAGGCCGGGTCAGCATCCACGATAGGCAGGTTCAGGTCTGCCGAGAGCATCACTATCGCATTGCGTTCCATCCGGAACACAGGCGTCACTCCAAGGAAACGGGCATAGGGCCGAGTGTCCACTGGGCGGCGATGGCTGAAGGTCAGCATCTGCGGCGACCAGTCTGCCCCCAGAAAATGGCGCAGCATTCGGACAATCGCGGCGACCGCCAGTTCGATGGTCTGAGTGGCTGGGCGCGGCAAATCCGGAGCCAGTGTCACGGTCAGGATCGCGGTCTCGCCGTCGTCCTCCAGCGCAGTTTCGAGCGCTTCGGCCTGCGCCCAGCCCAGCCGGGTTAGGCTGATCACCGCGCTGCGCAGGTCCGGCTGTTCGCGCATGATCAGCGCCACTGGCCCGAGGACCGAAAACCTGCGGGCCTGCGCCATCAACAATCCGAATGACGGATTTCCGGCGGCTAGGCCCGCATCTTCCAGCAAGGCCACTATGCTGGCAGTTGGCACCGGCAATTCTGGTTCCCGCAAGCTTGCGGGCGTGATCCGGGCCTGGCGCAGCAGCGCGTCGATATCCAGTCCGCAACTGCGCGCGGTAACTTCGAACCCGTCGAGCACCGCGCTGCGGGCCATAGGGATGGAATCGCGCATCATGTCCCGAGATGTTTAGGAATTGCCCCAGAATGTCAAATCGGAACTGTGCGGATCAGGCAAGCTTGCTGCAACAAGAGAATGAATGGGACAGTGTCATGCCAACCGCGCTTGAAGTCCGCGATTATTCGCAGTTCCGCGTCGTCCCCCGCACCCCGGTAATCGGTGGGTGGATTGAAGGATGCCACCTGTCTGAACTGAACGAAGCCGGCCGGGCCGACCTGCGCGATGCGCTGTGGACCTATGGCGCGCTGTTCGCCCGCAAGCAGAACCTGAGCTTTGACCAAATGAAGCAGGTCGCGCTGGGCTTTGGCGACCGGCTGGAAGAGCATACTTTCGCCCCGACCATGGCCGATGAGGGTCACCCCGAAGTGATGGTGGTCCGCAAGCTCAAGACCGACCACGCCAAGGCCACGACCGACCTGTGGCACCATGACGTGACCGCGCGGACGCACCCCAACATCATGTCGGTGTTGCAGGCCGCCGAAGTGCCGTTTGGCGCGGATACGATGTGGGCCAGCATGACCTCGGCCTATGACCGCCTGCCCGAGGGCCTGAAGCTGTTGTTCCGCAGTGTCGAGATGGAGCATGATTCGCTTTATCTGGCGATGCGGCATGATTTTGGTGATGCGGCGATGATCGAGAAGATCGCCGCCAATCGCGAACATTCGGTGCACCCGGCGGTGGTGGGCCACCATGCCACAGGCAAGCCCTGCCTGTTCGTCGGCAATGCCTATATCCAGCGGATCAAGGGGTACGACGCCGAGGTCAGCGAAGCGTTGATCCGGATTGCCAACGACATGAGCAAAGTCCCCGAATTGCAGGTTCGCCACCAGTGGGAACCAGGCGACGTGGCGCTGTGGGACAATGTTGGCACGACACATTATGGCGTGTCCGGAGACGTCACTTCCAGCAACCGCTTGCTGCACCGCGTTGCGGCCTGGTCAGAAAGCATGGTGCCGACGGCCTGGAACGGGGAGAACGCCCCCGCGCTCAAAGCCGCGGCGTGACGGCCCCGCCGGATCGGATTTCGCTGAAGCTGGTTCAGTTCTTCCTGTTGTTGCGCATCGTCAACCAGATCGACCGGCAACTCGCCGCCGCCTTTGCCGGAGACATCATGCGCGACCTGGATCTGTCGCGTAGCCAGTTCGCGTTGATTGCCGTCAACTCGCTTGGCTTCCTTTGGGCGTCTGACCGGGCCGGAGAGCACTTCAACTTAGCGGGCCGCCCTAAAGCAGCCTGATCACAATCAACCTTGGGAGAACTGCGATGAATTACTTTGCCAATGCCGTGGGCGCTGCCTTAACCGATGTTGAAGCCCTGCCTTGGATTCCGTTCCTACCCTATTCGGAAGAGCTTAAACTCAAGATCATCCGCCTGAATCCGGTCAATGGCGAATGGGTATCGCTGCTGCGCGTGCCCGCTGGCATGGAAATGCCCAAGCATTACCATTCGGGCACGGTACACGTCTACACGCTGTCAGGCAGATGGGGCTACAAGGAGCATGACTGGATCGCCGGTCCCGGCAGCTTCGTGTTCGAAACCGCTGCTTCGGCTCATACCCCGGTGGCCCAGCTGGGCGAGGACGTGGTCACACTCAACATCGTCATGGGCGACTGGAACATCGTCGATGAAAACGAGACTGTTCTGGCGGTCGAGAACTGGAAGTCGATGCTGAAGCGGTATGACGATTACTGCGCCGCCAACGGAATCGTACCGGTCGACATCACCAGTTTCGCCGGGAACTGATCCCAATGCCAACCGTCACCGAACCCGCCAGCTTCGCCCATCACAGGATTGAGGCGAACGGCATCGCGATCCACTACGTCGACGAAGGCAGCGGGCCGCTGGTGATCCTGCTGCACGGCTTTCCATATACGTGGTTCGAATGGCGTCACCAGATCGCGGCGCTGGCGCAGGCCGGATACCGGGTAGTCGCGCCCGACATTCGCGGCTTTGGCGAGAGCGGCAAGCCCGCCAGCACCGGGGACTATACAGTCCTGCACTGCGCGGGCGATGTTGTTGCGCTGCTGGCGGCGTTGGGTGAGCGGCAGGCGGTACTGGTCGGCCACGATCTGGGCGCGTGGGTTGCGGCGGCGGCGGCGCGGCTGCGGCCCGACCTGTTCCCGGCGCTCGCGCTGGTCAGCACTGTGGTCCCCCCGCGTGAGGCGCAGCGGCCTTCCGCTGGCTGGGCGGAGATCGAGGCACGCACCGGGGGGCGGTTCTATCACCACTATTTCCAGCAGCCGGGCCTGGTTGATGCGCAGTTCGACCACGATCCGACGGTCAGCCTGCGCAGTATCTACAACGCCATTTCCGGCACGGCGAGCGAGGCAGAGCGCTGGCGGCTGATGGTCATGCCGGGCGAAACTGCGCTCGATACCATGCCCGATCCCGGCCATGCCCCGGCCTGGCTGGGCGAGGACGCCTTGGCCGAATACGTCCGGCACTATGCGGCGGGCGGCTTCACCCCGCCGCTGGCGCATTACCGCTGCCGTAACCTGAGCTGGGACCTGACCGCCGCCTGGGCCGGCCAGGCCATCACCCAGTCGTCGATCTTCATCGGCGGGGCGGCGGACCCGGCGCTCTCCGCGATGCAGCCGCTCTACGACCGGATAGAGGAAATCTACCCTAATCTGGTTCGCAAGGTCTTGCTGCCCGGCGTCGGGCATAGCGCGCCAGAGGAAAGCCCGGATCAGATTTCGCACGAGCTCATCGCATTCCTCAACGTGACGGTGCCGGATTTGGTTTGAAGTTTCCGGTCCTGCGACTTGCCAAGAGCGCCAATGTTGGGATTGCTGGCCTTCGAAGGGGTCGAAGGCCAGCATGCCCTCAGATGTCGGTCCTTTCAGACAACGTCAGCGCGTCATCGACGTCAACGCCCAGATACCGGACCGTGTTCTCGATGTTGGTGCGACCTAACAGTATCTGGATCGCCCTTAAATTGCCGGTAGCCTTGTAGATCAGTGACGCGTTGGTTCGACGCATTGAATGTGTCCCGTACTCCCGCTTGTCGAGGCCAATTGTAGAAACCCATTCATCGACAAGGCGCGCATACTGCCGAGTACTGAGGTGACCTAGATAGTCGACCCGACTTGGAAATACGAAGTCGAAGCTCGTGTCCGTCGTCAGAACATTTGGAACTGATGGCTGCGTAAATTAACGGAGCATTGGCCTCATCTATTGGGTTGATATTAGGCGGCGAGCTTGCGGTGTTGCAAGCGCCGATACTCGATGGTCTGTCGTTTGATCCTTTCGCGGTGTTGGATGATGGCTTGCGCCCTGCCGAAGTAGGCGTCGGCAGGCGTGACGTTGTTCAGGCTCTCGTGATAGCGCTGATGGTTGTAGTGCTCGACGAACGCTTCGATCTGGCGCTCAAGGTCGCCGGGCAGGAAGTAATTTTCCAGCAGGATGCGGTTCTTGAGCGTCTGGTGCCAGCGCTCGATCTTGCCCTGTGTTTGGGGATGCATCGGTGCGCCGCGCACATGGCTCATCTTGTTGGCTTCGATATATTCCGCCAGTTCGCCCGCAATATAGCTGGGACCATTGTCCGACAGCAGGCGCGGCTTGTGCTGGACCGTTGCATGGTCGCAGCCGGATGCGGCCAGTGCCATATCCAACGTATCTGTCACATCCTCGGCCCGCATATTGCTGCACAACCTCCAGGCGATGATATAGCGCGAGAAGTCGTCGAGCACGGTGGAGAGATACATCCAGCCCCAGCCAATGATCTTGAAGTAGGTGAAGTCTGTCTGCCACATCTCGTTGGGGCGGGTGGTCTTGGTGTGGAACTCGCCTGCTGCCTTAATCACAACATAAGCGGGGCTGGTGATGAGATCATGGGCCTTGAGTAGGCGGTATACCGTGGCTTCTGACACGAAGTAACGCCGCTCGTCGGTGAACCGCACCGCCAGTTCCCGCGGTGACAGTTCCGATTGCTCCAGCGCCAGCTCTATGATCTGGTCATGGATGGCGTCGGGGATACGGTTCCACACACGGCTCGGGCTTGATGGCTTATCCGCCTGCGCTTCCGGCCCGCCTTCGAGGTAACGGTCGTACCAGCGGTAGAAGGTCCGGCGGGTAACGCCCAGCTTGTCGAGCGTGATCTTGGTTGGCAGATGCGACTACTCGACGATCCTGATGATCTCGAGCTTCTCAGAGGCTGGATACCTCATGCGTCGTCGTCCCCATCCGCGATCATGCTTTTTTTGAGCAACCGGTTCTCAAGGGTCAGGTCAGCCACGCATTCCTTCAGGGCACGCGCCTCGCGGCGCAGGTCCTGAACCTCGCCGGTCGAGGCCGCACGGGCAGTGTCGCCAGCCAGCCTGCGCTTGCCAGCTTCCATGAACTCCTTCGACCAGGTGTAATAGAGGCTCTGTGCAATGCCTTCCTTGCGGCACAGCTCGGCTATACTATCCTCCCCGCGCAGGCCTTCGAGGACGATCCTGATCTTGTCCTCAGCAGAAAAATGCCGCCGGGTTGCCCGGCGAATATCCTTCACAACACGCTCGGCAGAGGCCTTTGGTTGGCCAGAGTGTTTTGGTCTCATCTTCGTTCCTTCGTCACTACGATGAGACCAAAACACTCCTTAAATCACAACCTCAAATCTGTGCCATTGGTGCTGACGGGGAACAGCCATTTTGTTCTCAAGCTCTCGCGTCAGAGAGCGGTTGAACAAGATGAGTATAAGGGAGCAGCTGGACGAGTAGGAAGAAGTTTCTTGCGTGAAATCAGAGTTATCCGCGAAAATTGATAAACCTGTCGATAACTCGAGCGGCTGCGCCCGATCCGAACAAGGTGGGATAAACATGCGACGCTTTAACTGAAACGCCGATGGGTTTTCCCTGTTATGGAAAAGTGCTTTCCCTGTTATCGCAACGGAAATTCCCTGTTATTTCGCGCGGGAATTTCGCTGCCAAGCCACAGAAAACCGCGGTTCTCCGGGTGTTCCGGGTACCAAACTCCGCCAAAATTGCGCAAAATTCCCTGTAAATTCCCTGCACAACAGGGAAATCAGGCAGAGACTGGTTGCCGGTGACTGCCCGCACCTCCAAGCAATTTCTATAGAAAAACAATAACTAAAACGCTGCCAAAGAGTTGCAGTTACCAGCCACCTTTGCGCACCACAGCATAGCCCATCGCGCCAAACTGCAGCGCAACGATCGTCGATTTATCTTGGGGTAAAGCTGATCGGACTTGGTCGCGTTCACCAGCGGGTGAGTTTGATGAAGAGCGCTGTGCCGAGTCCCATCGGGATCATTGCAACAGCCGAGAGCAGGAATACCGACCACATTGGCGCATTAATCTCGAGTAACGCCAATCCGCCGATCAGAACGACTGCCAGCCGCAGCGCTTGGGCAGTAATAGCTCCGCCCAATCGGCCTGCACCTTGTGACGCAAAGTACAGACAAAGCCCCAGCCCGAAGAATGCATAGCTAAACCCCGCAATACCAAGATAGCTATACGCCGCTGACCGCACGGCTGGATTGCTGGTAAATATGTCTACCCAAAGTTCAGGAAAAGAAACGACCAGGAGTCCGAGTAGGCCGAGGGCGGTTGCTGCGAGCCCTCCGGCTGTCCAAGCGATGCGACGGGCCCGGAGAACATTGCCCCCGCCTATGGCTGTCCCGACCATTGGCACGCAGGCTACGCCTACCGAAAAGGCGATCGGGATGAGCAGAAACTCAAACCGGACACCGATGCCATACCCGGCCAAAGCCTCAGAGCCATAACGTGCGATCATTGCTGTCAGCGCCAAAACCGTCGTCACCGATAGCAAAGGTGAGAGCATGGCAACCGCGCCGATCCGCATTATCTGGGTGATCCGATGATAACTCAGCAGGCTTGGATCAAGCCGCAATTGAAGTCTTGCCCGGGTCGATCGAAGGTACAGAAACAGCGTTACTGCCGCGCAAGTAAATGCCACTAGTTGTCCCAGCGCCACGCCAGCCATGCCAAGTCGGGGAACTGGCCCGATGCCGAGCCCAAAAGCCCCGCCAACGATGATCTGGACTACCCCTGCTGCCAACTGGGTCGATGCGGGTATTGCCATGTTGCCTGACCCGCGCGCGATCGATGCCAAAATGTTGGTTACCCAGATTGCCAATATACCTATCGCTGCCACGTTCGAATAGATAATGGCCTGTTGCAGGACGGGGCCAGATCCACCCAGCTGCCGATAGGCGAGCGGGCCAACAGTCAGAACGGCAACGGTCAGAACCAGCCCGAGGGCCAAACCGATAGCAAGCGAACATAAGGCAAGTGCTTGCGCGGCCTCGTGGTCGCCGCTGCCGAGCGCCCGGCTGATGGCACCTGATACGGTACCTCCCATCGCTCCGGCAGAAAGCATCTGCATCAGCATGAATATCGGAAAGACCAGCGCGATTCCGCCCAGCGCAGCAACGCCCAGTGAACCCACATATGCCGTCTCCGCAATCGACACTACTGTTGCCGAGCATAGTGCGATTAGATTGGGTAGGCTCAGGCGCAAAAGTGTCTGCAGGATGGGACCCTCGCGTAGCATTGTTGCACGCGCGGCTGCAGCGGTTGCCGAAGTAGATGCGTTATTGGTGCTTTGCGCGATGACAGTGGCGTTCATGCCAACATCACGAGCAGAGTGGAGGTCGCTGAAGCTAGTAGTCGGCCATCGGCATCTGTGAGTTTAGCATCCGCATATGCCACGCGGCGACCCATGTTCTTTACAATCGCTTCCGCTCGCACCGGCCCGGTATGTTCCGTCATTGCCCGGTGATAGGCGACCTTGATCTCAAGGGTGGTGAAAGTTTCGCCTGCAGCCAATCGGCTTGCTGTTGCGATACCGCACGCAGAATCAAGCAATGTAGCCGCATATCCACCATGAACCACACCCATCGGATTATAGACGTGGCGACCAGGGGTGCCTTGAAAAACCGCGCGCCCAAGTTCAACTTCAACCAAGGCAAAATCCAGCGTCTCGCTCATTGGGGGCTTACCACCTGCCGCCAGCAACGCCCGGACCCTTGCAAGGCCGTCGACCTGAGCATCTTCGGCTTTGGTTTCACCCGTCATATGCCCAGCCTCTTTGTTAGCGATGCGAGGGTATCGC
>JAGNTK010000014.1 GCA_017987575.1 Novosphingobium sp.
TGGTCGGCGTATCGCTGGCTAGCGCTCTGGCGATGACGGTTTATCCTGTGCTGGCAGCTGAATTGCACCTCAGCGACGCGCAAGCCGGGTTCCTGATCGGCGCGTCGATCCACGATGTGGCGCAGGCGATTGGTGGCGGCTTTGCCTTTTCCGATCCGGCGGGCGCGCAGGCGACAATCGTTAAACTGGCGCGGGTCGCGCTGCTTGCGCCGTTGGTGGCGCTGACCAGTCTGGCGATTGGACCCGCCGGAGAAGCCAAGGGTCAACCGCTGTGGCGGAGGATGGCGCTACCGTGGTTTATTGTGGCGTTTCTGGGGATGGTCACGCTCAACAGTGTAATCACGATCCCGGCTGACTGGGCCAAGGGCGGACTGACGCTGTCCAAGGGCTTGTTGCTGCTGGCGGTCACCGCCACCGCGATGCGCAGCCGGATGGATCTGCTGCTCGAAGTGGGTTGGCGAGCGATCATTCCGGTGGCGACCGCAACGCTGGCCAGCTTCGCCTGCGCGCTAGGTTTTGCAGTCCTGCTGATCGATTAGATCACAAAATCCAGCACCGCCGGCATCGCTTTGCGGCGGCGGTTGGCCACCATCACGCTGTGCAGCTCCGAGATCTGCGCACTGCCGGTGCGGACGAACAGGAACGGCAACAGCCCGTGGATCAGGCAGGCACAGCCGCCCAGAATCATCCGCAATCCAAACCCGCTGGCCATGGCCAGATGCTCGCCATAGCTTTCGCCGACGCTGGCGGGATGCTCGGTAAACAGCTTGGTCGGATCCATGTGCATTCTCCCTGTGCTGCGGTTACACTACCCCGGCATTGAGGCGATTTCATCACCATTTTTCTGGCCAATTCCGCAATTCGCGGTTAATCTATCCCAATGAATGACATTTCTGCGCAATTGGATTCGATTGACTGGGCAATCCTTGGCGTTTTGCAAGCCGATGCGGCGATCGCGGTGCATGAAGTGGGTGAGCGGGTCGGGCTGTCGAGCAACGCCTGCTGGCGGCGGATCAAGCGGCTGGAGGAAAGCGGGATCATCGTCGGCCGGGTCGCATTGCTCGATCCCGCAAAGCTGGGACTGGCGACCACGGTTTTCGTCGCAATCAAGACCCAGCGCCACGATCCGGCTTGGCTCGACGCCTTCAGCACTGGTATCGCCAGCATACCGGAAATCAGTGAGTGCCACCGGATGGCGGGCGACGTCGATTACCTGCTGAAGATCGTGGTCCGTGATATCGCCCACTATGACCGGATCTATCGCAAGCTGATCGCCGCGGTGCCTGATCTGGCCGATGTCAGTTCCAGCTTCTCGATGGAAAAGCTGAAAGCGACCACCGCGCTGCCCCGCCCGGCCTGACTACTTGCGCAACAACCAGCCGAAAATTTCGGGCAAGCGGGCGGCCCAGGCGTTTTCCTCATGCTCGGCGCCCGGATAGACCTTGCTCTGCCAGTCGCGCCCGCGCCGCCATGGTGATGCTGTCAGCCGCGCATCGACCGCCTGCTGATAAGGCGCATAGAAGGCATCGAGCGTTGCCGTGCCGTGATCGAGCCACAGCCGCCGCCCCTTGGCCGGACCAAGCTTGGACGCGAACCACTGGTCCCACAGCGCCATCAGTTCAGGATCGCCTGAAGCTGCCAGCTTGGTCGGATCACCGGCGGGCCAGTGCGTGCTGACACAGGCTGCACGGCCATAGATGTCAGGGCGGTTCAGGAACGCATAGCAACTCATCAGACCGCCCATCGACGATCCGGCAATCGCAGTGTGGCGCGGGCCCGGCTTGGTCCGATAGCTGCTGTCGATACTCTGCTTAAGCGGCCCGGCCAGCCAGGCGAGGTAGAGGTCCGAAATGATCGGTCCGCCTGCCATCTGGTCCATTAGCGTTCTTAGCCGAGGGCTGGCCGCGCGGTAGATATCCTTGGGCAGATACTGGCGATAACGATCGCTGCCCGGTGCCCAGATCCCAACGATGATGTGCGGTTCCACTTTGCCGCCAGCCATCAAGTCCAGCATCGCCTGATCGGCCGCCCAGATCTTGTTGAAGTTCGATTTCTTGAGATCGAACAGGTTGTGGCCATCGTGCATGTAGAGCACCGGATAGCGACGCTTTGAGGCATCATGGCCGGGCGGCAACCAGATCGTAACGCGCTGATCAGGCAGACCCGCAGCGGCGACCCGCTCCAGCTCGACAAAGCGGCCGCGGTCTGGCGCTGCGGCGGCGGGCGCCGCCATGATCAGCAGCGCCGCTAGTGCTAGCCAGAACCGCGCGATCACTTGACCAACCGGAACCGCACCGCCGCGCCGCCGCCGGGCGCCAGCCGCAGGGTCATCTCACCCGTGCTGGTCACCGGCCGCTGTTCGATCACGATCCCATGACGCTTGGTGGTGCGGTAATCGGCATCGTCCGCATCACGATAGATTTCGGCGATGTACTTCTTGCCCGGCGTCAGGAAATCGAGCTTGAAGCTGACCGTGCGCGCCTCTTCATCGCCAACCGCACCCAAGAACCAGTCTTCGGCGCCGCGCTGCTTGCGCACGATCGTGACGTAGTCACCAATCTCGCCATTCAGCACGCGGGTTTCGGACCAGTCGGTCGGCACGTCGCGGATGAACTTCATCGGCCCGGGATACTTGGCATAGTTTTCCGGCGTATCGGCGACCATCTGGACCGGTGAATAGATCACCACATAGAGCGCCAACTGCTTGGCAATGGTCGAAAGGATCGCGCTGCCCTTCTCGCCTTCCAGACTGAGGATGCCGGGGGTGAAGTCCATCGGTCCTTCGAGCATCCGGGTGAAGACCACATTGGCTTCGTGCTCGGGCGGGTTCTTGCCGCCGATCCAGGCGTTGTATTCCATCCCGCGCATCCCTTCGCGGGCGACCCAGTTCGGATAGGTGCGGTGGAGGCCAGTACCCTTGACCGGCTCGTGACTGTCAATTCCGATCTTGTAGCGCGCGGCGGCCTCAACCACCCGCAGCTGATGGTTCACCATCCACTGACCCTGGTGCCATTCGCGGTACTTTTTGCCGTCAGCGTCCTCACGCTCCATCTGCCCGGCGTCGGTCACATAGCCGGTCTTGACCACCATGTAGCCATGATCGGCAGCGAATTTGAACGACTTGTCGAACTGGTCTTCATAGTGGCTGGCGGCACCACCGGTTTCATGGTGCCCGATCAGGCGGACGCCCTTCTTCTTGCCATAGGCTACCAGCATATCGACATCGAAGTCCTCGGTCGGCTTGGCAAAGTCCATGTCGTGGCCATTGCCGAACCAATCCCCATCCCAACCCACATTCCAGCCTTCGACCAGCACATGCGGGATGCCGTTGGCGGCGGCGAAATCGATGTAGCGTTTGACGTTTTCGTTGGTCGCGCCATGCTTTGGCCCGCGCGCCCACGACCATTCGCCCTTGATCATGTTCCACCACACGCCGGCGAACTTGCCCGGCTTGATGTAGCTGACATCACCCAGCTTGTTCGGCTCGTTGAGGTTGAGCATCAGGTGGCTCATATAGATCCCAGCCGCGTCATCGGCGATGATCAGCGTGCGCCATGGGGTGTTCCAGGCGCCATGCTTGCGGACCTTGGCCTCACCCGCGCCGGGATGGAGCGCAGCGCGCAGCGTGGTCCCTTCGGTGCGGGATACGGCCATGCCCGAATAGTCGACCAAGGCCGCTTCGTGCAGCGCCACATGGGTGCCATCGGCCAGCTTGATCGTCACCGGGGTATCGGCGTTGGCCACTGCCGAAAGCGCGGTCTTGTTGTAGAGGTATTCCTCGCGGTTCCACAGGAAGGCCGGCTTCCACCAGGCCGTTCCGTCGCTGGCGAAGGCAAATTCGGTCAGCTCGTCTGCAATGTTGGCGTGGCGCAGATTGGGCTGATCGGGGAATTCATAACGGAACCCGACGCCGTCATCATAAATGCGGAACGTGACCGCGAAGACCCGCCCCAGTGCGGTCGTTTCCTTCAGGTGGACCTTGAGTTCGCGGTAGTGGTTGCGGATCGAAGTCCATTCACCCCACGGCTGCGTCCAGGTCTCATCGAAGTTACGAGTCTCAGTGCCCGTGACTTCGATCCGTCGATCGAGTTTCACAGCATCGGTGAACAGAAAGCCGAGCCGCGAAGGCGCGATGATCGGCTTGCCCTTGCGGGACACCGTATAGATCGCGCGGCCATCGCCATCCGTGCTCAGCGAGACACTGACCGTGCCGCCGGGCGAGCTGGCCGAAACCGGACCCTTGACCTGAGCGAGGGCCGGTACGGCCTGAGCCAGCAGGGCGATCGCGCCGAAGGTTGCGAACTTACGCATCAGTCGTCTTCCTCAATCAGCAGTGCGCCGAACGGCGGCAGCAGGGTGGTGGTGGCGCCATTGACTGCGGCCAGCACCTGCCCGCGCAGCGCGGCAGGAACGGGCACTTCAGCGGCAGAGAAATTGAACACCGCGCGCATCCGACTCTCGGGCGAAGTGCGGCGCAGGTCTAGACAGCTGTCACCGGCGTGCAGGACCGCGACATCGCCGTGATGCAGGGCTGGATTGGCATGGCGCAGCGCCAGCAACTGCCGGGTCAGCGCCAGCAGCGAGGCCGGGTCATGCTCCTGCCGATCAATTGCTCGGGCCATATTGGCCTCGCCCAGCGGCAGCCACGGCGATCCTGCGGTAAAGCCGCCTTGCTCGTCCTGCGCAGCCCAGGGCATCGGGGTGCGGGCGCCATCACGCGACAGGGTCAGCGGCCAGTTGGCGATCGCTTCGGGGTCTTGCAGCTGCTCATAGGGAATCTCGACCTGGGTCAGACCCAGTTCCTCGCCCTGATAGATGATCACATTACCCCGCAGTGCGCACAGCAACATGGCCTTCATCCGCGCGAAAGGCTCTTGCTGATCGGGCTTGCACCAGCGCGACAAGGCTCGCGGTGCGTCATGGTTCTCAAAGGCCCAGCTCGGCCAACCTGTGCCGGAGCTCTGCGGCCAATTGCTGAGCGCCTTGGCAACCAGCGCCGGGGTCAGCGCGTCAGCATAAAGGAAATCGAACCCATAGGCGCTGCTCAGCCGCTCTTCCCCGGCGGTGAAAGCGTGCATTTCGGCCAGCGCCTGATTTCCGCCCACTTCGGCCATCGTGAACACCGCGCCATAGCTGCCGCACAGCGCCTGAATCCGCTCGATGAAGGCAACTATGTCCGGATGCGATTGGTTGAAGATGTGCTGCTGATAGTCGAATGGCCGGGTCCGCACTTTGCCATCTTCGGGCGCCGGTGGATTGTCGGTCAGTGCCGGATCGTGCATCGCAAAGTTGAGCGCGTCGAGCCGGAAGCCATCAACCCCGCGATCGAGCCAGAACCGCGCCGCATCCAGCAAGGCATCTTGAACCGCCGGGACATGGCAATTGAGCTGCGGCTGTTCGGGCAGGAAGTTGTGCATGTAATACTGCCCGCGCCGCGCGTCCCAGGTCCAGGCCGGGCCGCCGAACACCGATTGCCAGTTGCTGGGCGGCGAACCATCTGGCTTGGGATCGGCCCAGACGTACCAATCGGCTTTGTCACCGGTGCGCGACTGGCGGCTGGCGGTGAACCAGGCGTGCTCATCGGACGTGTGAGCATAGACCTGATCGATCAGCACTTTCAGGCCCAAGGAATGGGCCCGGGCGATCAGCGCATCGAAATCGGCCAGCGTGCCGAAGATCGGATCGACATCGCAGTAGTCAGCCACGTCATAGCCGAAGTCCTTCATCGGAGAGGTGAAGAACGGCGAAATCCAGATCGCGTCGACGCCCAGCGCGGCGATGTAATCGAGCCGCGCGGTCACCCCCGGCAGATCGCCGATGCCATCGCCGTTGGCATCCATGAAACTGCGCGGATAGACCTGATAGATCGCCGCCCCGCGCCACCAGGGCAGGGCGCCGATTTGCGGTTGGGCAGCTTCGATGCGGGACAGTCGGTTCATGGGGAGATCAAGATGCTTATGGCTTGGCCGCGCACACGGCAAAGCCGAATGCAGGCAGGGTGATAGTCAAACTGCCAGGCGCAGCGGCATCAAGAGCGCACTGTCCGGCTAGGGTGGCAAAGGAAAGACTGCGCGGATCGACTGCAATCCTATTCATGATCGGCTTGTCAGACGTATTGAACGCCAGCACCACTTCGCGGCCAGTTTTGGGATCGAACCGAGAGATTGCCAGCAGGCCCGGCTTGTCAGAAAAGGCCCGAACCTTCTGCAAGCCGCCGGTGAGCGCCGGGGTGCTGCGGCGTACCGCTGAAAGCTCGGCAATCAGCCGGTAAAGCGGGTGCCGGACATCGAAGTTATCTTGCGCTGTGGTGGCATCGGTGCCGATCAGATCGTTGTCGTTATAGACTGCGACTTTGCTGGCGAACATATCTTCGCGCGCGAGCTGATCATTGCCGTCAGAAACAAAGCCCTGCTCGTCGCCTGAATAGATCGTCGGCACCCCGCGCAGGGTCAGCATCATGGCATGGCCCAGAATCGTGCGGGCCAACAGCTCGTCTTGAGAGATGCCGGGGTTGGCCTGCTTCACGAACATCGCAAAGCGTCCGAAATCGTGATTGCCCAGGAACGTCGGCAGTCGCAGCGCAGCCTTTTCGCCGCCCTTGTAGATCGGATCATCCTCAAACATCCGAGCCAAAACTTCGGTCCCGGCTTTGCCGGAAACGACCCGCTGCGCTGCGGCGGCAAAGGCCATGTCGATCGGCGCAGTCAGATCGGCATTGTGGCTCCACCGGGCCAACAGAGCCGGATCGACATCGCCGGTCGCGACTTCAGCAAAGATATGGAAGTTCGGAATGCCGCGTGCCTTGGCCCGCCGCTGCATCGCCGGGATGAAAGCGCGCCAGAATTCAGCATTGACGTGCCTGGCCGTGTCGATCCGGAATCCGTCGACCCCGAACCGGTCGATCCAGCCGCCATAGATGTCAATAAATCCGGCGACCACGCGGGGATGCTCTGTCGCGAGATCGTCCAGCCCAACGAAATCGCCGTAGAGCGAGCTTTCGCCGACCCAATTGCTGTTGCCACGATTGTGGTAATAGATCGGATCGTTGAGCCAGGCCGGGGTCTTCACCCGCTCCTCAGCCTTGGGCACAAACGGGGTATAGGCAAACGAGGGATCGGTCAGCTTGGCCCAGTTGGCGGCGGTACCCACATGGTCACCCAGGAAGCCCGAATTGATCGCTGCGCCGCCCACCCCGCCGCGCCGCGAGAACGGATAGTCGGCCTTGCTGCGATAGGCATAGTCTCCGCCTTCGCGGTACTGGATCACGTCGGCCGTGTGGTTGACGATGATATCCATATAGACCTTGATCCGGCGCGCATGGGCGGCATCGACAAACGCCTTGAACTCCGCCTCGGTCCCGAAATGCGGATCAATAGTGGTGAAATCGGTGATCCAATAGCCGTGGTATCCGGCGCTTTCGTCGCCCTTGGGGCCCTGCACCGGCTTGTTCTTGAACACGGGCGCAAACCAGATCGCGGTGATCCCCAGGCCCTGAATGTAGTCCAGCTTGCGGGTCAGCCCTTTAAGGTCGCCGCCATGGTAAAAGCCTTTGTGCGTGGGATCATAGCCAGTGACCAGCCGATCCCCCGTCAGGCCGCCGCGATCATTGGCGGGATCGCCATTATCGAACCGGTCGGGCAGAACGAAATAGATTACTTCCTGTTCGGGCGTACGCGCGCGGAACGTGGGCGCAGGGGCGGCGGCCACACTTGCCAAGGCCCCTATGGCCAGCAGCGTGCGCTTAAAATCAGCCATCAAGACCTCCTGCGGGGCAGAACCGGGAAACATAGTCCGCATGCAAAGGCATCCGCGCCACGTCACGCGCGAAAGCCCCTTTGACGGTATCGAGAAAGCCCGAAAGCTGCTTTGCATCAAGCTGGTCGGCGAGCGGATGCCAGCTTTCAGGCATGATCCCCTGTCCAATCATTACCTGAACCCAGCCCGGCACGTCGAATAGCTCATCGTGTTCGCGTACAATCCGGCCCGATGCCTTGAACATGGCAATCCGCTGCGCCAGCCCCGCAGGCAGGTCCATGATCCGCAAGGCATCCCAGAACGGTTCGCCAGTGCGGCCATTCGCGGCATAGTGCAGGATCACGAAGTCGCGGATTTTCTCGATCTCGAACACGGCCAGCCGGTTGAAACCATCGCGGTCGGCTGCTGCTACTGGACCATTGGGCAAGAAATCGAGCAGGCGGTTAATCGCGGTTTGGACCAGGTGGATGGCGGTTGATTCCAGCGGCTCGATAAAGCCTGAAGCCAGTCCGATCGCGACCACATTGCGGTCCCAGAATTTCTCGCGTCGCCCGGATTGGAACCGGATTACGCGGGGATCGGCCAGCGCCTCTCCGTCCAGTCCGGCCAGCAGGATCGCGGTGGCTTCGTCCTCGCTCATATGCGCGGAACAGAACACATGGCCATTGCCGGTGCGGTGCTGCAGTGGAATGCGCCAACGCCAACCGGCCTTCTGAGCGATCGACCTGGTATAGGGCACCAGCGGCTCCGACCGCGCGCTTGGCACAGCAACAGCCCGGTCGCAGCCGAGCCACTGTTCCCAGCTTTCGTAACCGACACCAAGCGCTTCGCCGAGCAGCAGCGAGCGAAAGCCCGAGCAATCGACGAACAGATCACCCGCCACCACCGTGCCATCGGCCAGCTTGACGCCGGCAACATCGCCGTTTTCACCGTTGCGCTGAACTTCGACGATCCGCCCTTCGTGCCGCAGCACCCCGCGTTGCTCGGCAAAGCTGCGCAGAAACCGGGCGTAAAGCGTGGCATCAAAGTGATAGGCATAGGGCAGCGGCGGAAGCGGGCTGTCCGCACCGCGCTCTACATGCGCAAACCGGTTTGCCGCAGCCGCCTGGGCATTAAGGACATAGTCCGACAGCGGCCCGGCCAAACCTTCGGCGCGGCCGCGCAGCCAATAGTGCTGAAACGGCAGCAAGCCCAGCCCGCGCCCAACCAGCCCGAAGGCGTGAATATAGCAATCATTGAAGCCGCCCCAGCCTTCAAACTGGATACCCAGCTTGTAGCTGCCCTGTGTGGCCTTCATGAAACTGGCTTCGTCGATACCCAGCGACTGGTTGAACAGGCGAACCATCGGAATGGTCGCCTCGCCCACGCCGATCGTGCCGATCTCGTCGCTTTCAACCAGCGTAACCTGCCAGCTCTTGTCGAGAAACCGGCTTAGCGCCGCAGCCGTCATCCAGCCAGAGGTTCCCCCGCCGACAATGACGATCCGTTGCGCATTATCGGTTGGCACAGGGCATCCTCCCTCTCGTCCGGGATGAGACTAGCCCTGCCCGGTATGCTCAAGCAAGGCAGAGGCTGGCGGGATCCCGTGTGGAACCCCGCCTCCCTCATGTTTAGAACTTGTAGGTAAAGCCGGCCATGAAACGGCGGCCATAGTTCTGGTGGTTCATCACCTGAAGTTCTGCGCCCGGGTTGATCGCCACGAACGGTTCGTTGGTCAGGTTGAGGCCTTGCGCAAAAACCGACAGTCCTTCAAGCGCGCTGCCGGCCTGGAAGTCATAGCCAACCTGCGCATCGACGATCAATTCGGAAAGTGCCCGGCGGCGAATCCGCTGGGCCCCGAAGCCCGAGAAATCGCCGAGGAAGGTCGAGCGATAGCGCACTGATCCGCGGATCGAGAAACCGCCGGTTTCATAATAGGCGGTGCCATTGGCAACCCAGCGAGAATAGCCGGGAATATCGCTGGCTGGCGAACCGGGGTCGGGCTGAATCTTCGACTTGGTATAGCTGACCCCGCCGGTCAGGCCGAAACCATTCAATGCCGGAATGAATTCCCCAACCGGCAAGGTGCTGGCCAGTTCAATGCCATAAATCTCCCCGCCAGCACCGTTGATCGGCTGACTGATCCGGCCCTGATAGCTGAAGGCATAGCCGGGATCGATGACTGGGAAGCCGGTGTAATCGAACGGCGCTTCGGCGGTGTAGATGTAGTTGTGCAGCTTCTTGTAGAAGAACTGCGCAGCGACATAACCCTTTGTGCCGAAGTACTTTTCAACGTTGAAATCGACTGCGGTAGCACGGTAGGGGCGCAGCGAAGGGTTGCCGCCGCTGCCGGTGACGATCAGCTCGGTCGGGCTGACCCCGAACGAGAAATTGACCCGCATGTCATCAAGCCGTGGCCGCTGAATTTCGCGGGCCAGACCGAACCGGAAGACCAGGCCGCTATCAAGCCGCAGCGACAGGTTCAGGCTGGGCAAAACGTCCCAATAGCTGTCCCCCAGCTTACGCAGCACCGGACCACCCGGCGAAGTGACATAGCCGGTCGACTTCTGGGTGGTGTTGATCGCCTGAACGCCGAAGTTGCCGGTCAGGGTCGCGCCACCCATTTCGTGTTCGATGTTGACCTGCCCGAACAGCGTCATCAGGTCTTCATTGACGGTAAAGCTCTTGAACAGAACGTCGGTGCCGGTGTTGGGGATCTGCGAATAGACCCCGCCTTCGAGCAATGCGAGCGGGCTGTACGAGATCATCGGACCAAGACCGAGGAAATCGAGATTGGTTGGCGCGAGCAGGTACTGGCTGGGCACCTGAGCCGACAGGAGGCCGCCCGACAGCTGCAGGAAGTATTCGTCGGGTATCAGCGACTTGTCGCGGTTGACGTAATCCATACCGAACTGGACCGACTTGACGAAGCCGCCATCAAATTCCTTCTCGACCTCAATCTGGTACTGCCACAGCTCGTCTTCGACGATGCGGTTGTTGTAGTAGCCATGCTGACGGCCACCTGGCGCGCCGCCGCCCCAACCCAGCGGGTCGGTCAGCAGGATCGTGTTCGGGTTCGAATAGTCGAGCACGTGCGAGGTGAAATTGGTGCCGTTGGGGCCCGAAACGAAGGTCAGCGTATCGGTTGCGCCGTTACCGCCACCAGGGCCAGTACCAGCGTTCGATTCGACGATCAGTTCGTTACGATCGGTCTTTGAGAAGCTAACGTCAAAGCGGGCATTCCAGCCATCATCGCCATGGTAATCAGCGTTGAAACCACCCGAATAGAGGTTGGCCTTGCGCACGAAGTTGTGATTATTGACCACCCCTTCGACGCCGCTAAAAGTCCCGCCAACGATCTGTCCGTTGGAAACCTCGCGGCCGGTCGGTGAAAGCGTTGCACCTGACCAAGCCAGCGGCAGTTCGATCCCGCGCTTGATATTGGTGTCATTGAAGTCCGAATAGAACCCGTCAAAGGTCAGCGTAAGCTCGTCGCTTGCCTTGATCTGCAGCGTGGTATTGACACCCAGGCGTTCCAGATCAGAAGAGGTCACGAATGGCTTGATACCGCCAATAAGCTTGTCTCCACCCGGTCCGTCGGCATAACCCCAGGCTTCGAATTCTTCGGTTTGATAAGGCTCGTTCGAATAGGACACGGCGACGGCAAGGCCGATCGTGTCGTTGGCGAACTGATCGATGTAGGTACCGAACAGCCGATAGCCCTTGTCCTTCGATCCGGCGTTCAACTTGCCCAGATCTGCATAGGAACCGCGCGCGCCAAATGCGACGACCTTCTTCGAATCAAGCGGACGGACCGTGCGGATGTCGATCGTGCCGACCAGGCCTTGACCGACCAGGCTGGCCGAAGGGGTCTTGTAGACGTTTACGCCGCTGACGATTTCCGATGGGTACTGGTCAAACTCAATCCCGCGGTTGTCGTTGGTCGAAGTTTGCTGGCGGCCATTCAGCAGCGTGCTGGAAAAGTCCGGACCGAAGCCGCGCACCGAGATATAGCCAGCACGACCGGAAATCCGCTGCGAGGTGAGGCCGGGAAGGCGCGCAATCGATTCACCGATCGAACTGTCGGGCAACTTGCCGATGTCTTCGGCCGAAACCGATTCGACGATCTGATTGGATTTCTTCTTCTCGTTCACCGCGCTTTCAAGGCTGGCGCGGAAGCCGGTGACGACGATTTCACCGCTATCTTCTTCAGCCGGAGCTTCTTGCGCAAATGCTGCGCCTGGCAACGCCAGCGCCGAGATCGCGATGGCCAGTGCGGAAACACCGCGGCGTGCGGAATACGTGTTACGAAGTGCCACTTAGGAACCCTCCCTGTAAGTCTGCCGGTTAGCGGAGAGCCCCGGCCTTCTGACCCGAATGATGCGGTGAGCATTGGTGCTTTGGCCCGCGTTCGTCGCCGAATAGGGCGCAGGATGGCGCGACGGGAAGATGGCATACGTATACCCTTTTTATGCATAGCCGCCAGCTGTGGCCGCGAAGTCACGCTTTTCCCCTGTCCGAACAGGCGGATTGCGGGAGACCCGCCAAAGGCCTAGGCTGGATTTTGACGGGAGGGACGGATGGGCCGAAAGCGCTCGACCAAGCCGACGAGTTTCGACATCGCCTACCTCGCCGGGGTCTCTCAACCCACGGTCAGCCGGGCTTTGCGGGGTTCCAAGTCGGTCAGTCTGGCGACCCGTCAACGGATCGAGGCAATTGCCCAGGAACTGCATTATTCGGTCGACAAGAACGCATCGTCGCTGCGCTCGCAGCGCTCGAACACCATCGCACTGCTGTTCTTTGAAGACCCCACACCCGATGGCGCCAATATCAATCCGTTCTTCCTTGCCATGCTGGGCGCGATCACCCGGGCCAGTGCCAACCGCGGACTCGACCTGTTGATTTCGTTCCAGAAGATGGAGGATGACTGGCACGTCCGTTATCAGGACAGCCACCGGGCCGATGGCCTGATCCTGCTGGGTTATGGGGACTATACTGTTTACGAGCAGCGGCTCAGTCAGCTCGTCGCCAGCGATACTTTGTTTGTGCGCTGGGGCTCGGTCCGCGATGACAATATCGGTGCCACGGTCGGCTCGGACAATTTCGGCGCAGGGCAACAAGCTGGCGAGCATTTGCTGTCACTGGGGCGGCGGCGGATTGCCTTTCTGGGCCACGCGGACGAACACTATCCCGAATTCGCCGAACGATATCGCGGGCTGTGCAGCGCGCTCGATCAGGCTGGCCACCGCGCCGATCCCGCATTGCAAGCCGATGCCCTGTCGAGTGAAGGGGATGGGCGCAAGGCGGCCCAGGCCCTGCTCGATAGCGGGGCAGATTTCGACGCGGTATTTGCTGCAAGTGATCTGATCGCGATTGGTGCGATCCAGGCGCTGAACGCCGCCGGAAAACGCGTGCCCCAAGACATCGCAGTGATGGGCTTTGACAATATCCCCGCCGCCAGCCTGACCACCCCGCCGCTGACCACGCTGGTGCAGGACCTCAAGACCGGGGGCGAACTGCTGGTCGAAAGCCTGATCGCGCAGATCGAAGACCGCCCTGTGCCTGCCGGCACCATTCCGGCTACGCTGGTGGTGCGCAAAAGCACGGCGGGTTAGAAGGCCCCTCCCCGCCGGGGAGGGGTTGGGGTGGGGGCTCGACATCAGCGTGGACCCCCCATCCCAACCCTTCCCCAATGGGGAAGGGCTTTCACGTATTCGTATGCCTATTGCCCCCACCCCGCCGCCATGCAACCCAGCGCCGCGATAAGGGGAGAGAGACAAGCGCCATGGAAAAACCGCGTCAGAACTGGGCAGGCCTTGCCAATATCAGCTTCGGCTTTTTCGGCATTCAGATCGGCTTTGCGTTGCAGAACGCCAATATGAGCCGGATTTTCCAGACGCTGGGCGCCAACATGGACGATCTGGCCTGGCTGTGGGCCGCAGCGCCGCTGACGGGCCTGCTGGTCCAGCCGATCATTGGCCACATGAGTGACAAGACCTGGCTGGGCAAGCTGGGGCGGCGGCGCCCGTACTTCTTGGCCGGGGCCCTGCTCGCCGCGCTTTCGCTGTTCCTGATGCCAATCAGTGGTGCGCTGCTGATGGCGGCGCTGCTGCTGTGGACGCTGGACGCCAGCCTCAACATTTCAATGGAGCCGTTCCGCGCCTTTGTCGGCGACATGCTGCGCAAGGATCAGCATACCGTCGGTTATGCCGTGCAGACCGCCTTCATCGGACTGGGTGCGGTGGTCGGTTCACTGTTCCCCTGGCTGCTCGATCACTTTGGCGTTGCCAATGAGGCCGCCGCCGGGGTGATCCCCGATACGGTGCGCTACTCATTCTGGGCCGGCGGCGCGGCGCTGTTTGCAGCAGTGCTATGGACCGTGTTGACCACCAAGGAATACTCCCCCGAAGAAATGGCCGCCTTTGCCGAGCGCGAGGAGGCCAGCGTCAGCGCCGCCGTCAATCTGGCGACACGCGACAGCAGCGGGCCGTTTGGCTGGATCATGGCCGGGGCGGCGATAATGCTGATCACGTATCAGTTCGCTCTGGAAAAAGAGGTCTATCTGCTCTCTGGGCTGCTAATGGGTTATGGCCTGATCAGCCACTTGGCGATCCGGCTTGCTCGGGCGGGTCGCCCCGCCTCAATGCTGACCGGGATCGTCGGCGATTTCTCGGGAATGCCGCCGATCATGAAGCGCCTGGCACTGGTCCAGTTCTTCAGCTGGTCGGCGCTGTTCACGATGTGGATCTACACCACCGGGATCGTGGCCCAGCGATCCTTCGGGACGACCGACAAGGCGAGCGCGGCCTTTCAGGAAGCGGGCAACTGGGTCGGCGTACTGTTCTCGGTCTACAACGGGGTTGCAGCGATTGCGGCGCTGACCCTGCTGCCGCTGCTATCCAGCCGGTTCGGCAAGGCGCGGACACACATGTTCGGGCTGCTGTGCGGCGCGGCAGGTTATGCCAGTTTCTTCGTGATCACGGACCCCACCTGGTTGATCCTGAGCGAGATTGGCGTCGGGATCGCCTGGGCCTCGATCTTGGCGATGCCCTATGCGATCCTCGCAAGCAGCCTGCCGCAGAGCAAGCTCGGCATCTACATGGGGCTGTTCAACGTCTTCGTAGTTGTACCGCAGTTGCTGGTCGCGACCGTGATGGGATCAATCATGAAGGCATGGTTCCCCGGCAATCCGATCTGGACCATGGCCTTTGCAGCGGGCAGCTTGGTACTTGCCGCACTGGCCATGACCCGTGTAACCGTGCCGGGCGAAGCCTAGGCGTCGCCCCGCTCAGCCGGATCCTCGTGTAGCCATGCTGCATGGCGCGGTGCGCGCTTTGTAACGGTCCATTCGGCGAGCATTGCCGGAGCAACCGCGCGCAATTCAGCATACTGATCGGGCGTACCGATATTGCAGGCGAGTTCGAGCCGGTGGCCGTTGGGATCGAAGAAATAGATCGAGCGGAAGATGCCGTGGTAGGTCGGCCCGAGCACGTCGATGCCCTGGCTTTCGATATAGGCCTTGGCGCTCAGCAAAGCGTTCACGTCTTCAACCTCAAACGCCAGATGCTGCACCCAGGCCGGGGTCTGCTCGTCCCGGCCCATTGGGGGCTGCTGGGGCAGCTCGAAAAAGGCCAGCACATTGCCCCCGCCGCAATCGAGGAAGACGTGCATGTAGGGATCGTCTTCACCGGTCGACGGCACTTTGTCTTCGGCGAAGGCGGTAGTGTAGGTCATGCCGAGCACGCGGGCATACCATTCGACGGTCTCTTTGGCGTCGCGGCAGCGGTAGGCGACGTGGTGGATGCGCTTCAGGCTGGGAACTGCACTCATTGGGCTGGCTCCTTCACCTCGATGGCGCCCCGGGCGATCTGGTCGCGCTCAATGCTTTCGAACAAGGCCTTGAAGTTGCCCTCGCCAAAGCCTTCATCTTTCTTGCGCTGGATGAATTCGAAGAACACCGGGCCGATTACGGTTTCGGAAAAGATCTGCAACAGCAGTCGCGGATCGCCTTCCGCGGTTGAGCCATCAAGCAGGATGCCCCGCTTCTGCAGCTCGCTCACCGGCTCGCCATGGCCGGGCAGACGCTCGTCGAGCATCGCGTAATAGGTCGGGTTCGGCGCGGTCATGAACGGCGTGCCAAGCGCTTTCAGCCTGTCCCAGCAGCCGAGCAAATCATCACAGGCGAAGGCGATGTGCTGTATCCCCTCGCCGTTGTACTGGCGCAGGAATTCCTCGATCTGTCCGCCGCCCGATGCACCTTCTTCATTGAGCGGAATCCGGATCTTGCCGTCGGGCGCGGTCATCGCCCGGCTGGTCAGGCCGGTATATTCGCCCTTGATGTCGAAATAACGGATTTCGCGGAAACCAGCGATCCGCTCATAGAACGCACCCCAATGCGCCATCCGCCCGCCATAGACGTTGTGGGTCAGGTGATCGATAGTGTGAAAGCCCGCGCCGACCGGGTGGCGATCGACGCCGTCTTCATAAACGAAATCGATGTCATAGATCGACAGGTCGCCGTGTGCCTGACCTTCGTACCGGTCGATCAGGTAGATGATTGAACCGCCGATGCCGCGAATTGCGGGCAGCCGCAGCTCCATCGGTCCGGTGCGGACCTCGACCGGCTCAGCCCCGCGTTCGATCGCAGCGGCATAGGCCTTAGCCGCATCCTTGACCCGCCAGCCCATCCCGCAGGCTGAAGCACCATGTTCGGCGGCGAAATAGGCGGCCGGGCTGCGTGGTTCGTAGTTGGCGATCAGGTTGATCCCACCCTGCCGCCACAGTTCGACTTGCTTGGAACGGTGGCGAGCGATCCGGGCGAAGCCCATCGCGGCGAAAACCGGCTCAAGCTGGCCCTGTTCCGGTGCGCAAAATTCGATGAATTCAAAGCCATCGAGGCCCAGCGGGTTGTCAAACAGGTCAGCCATGGCAAGCGATCTCCGAGGGAAAGGTGGTTGCAATTGTAACTATAATTGCATGGCGACGGAGTCAAGAGCAGCCGCGCCGATCAATCGCGCGGTGGCAGCGTGGCGTAGTGCGCGAACAGCTGGGTGAAGTGTCCACGCATCGTCTGAACCGGACTGGAAGTACGCGGCCAACCGCGGCTGGCCATTTCAAGAATCGCGGCAGCCAGAGCCTCGGGATCGGTTGCGGCATAGGCAATTCCGGCGCCGCCATCGGCATGGTCTGCCGCGCCGCCCCGGTCAGGGACGATCACCGGCACACCGCTGGCCCGGGCTTCTGCAGCTGATAGGCAGAATGTCTCTGCCTCACAGCCATGAACCAGCGCATCAGCGCTGGCAAGGATCGCGGCAAAGCGCGCGCGGTTACGTTCGGGCTTGAGCAGCTGGATATGCGGATTGCCGCCGATTGCTTTCAGGATCTTGCGCTCCTGCCCGCCGCCGCCGAGCAGTACCAGCCCGAGCGGGGCATCGGCGCTGGCCGCCATCACTGCGTCGATCACCATCGGCCAGCGCTTCTCGGCAGAAAGCCGCCCAACCCCGATCAACAACCCTGCGCTCTCGGGCAGATCGCACAGCGCCAACAACTGCGCGCGCAGCGCCGGATCGCGGTTTGCCGGGGCGAATACCCCTTCTTCTATCCCCATCGGCTGAAGTGAAGTGTTGGGTACGCCGCCCTCGGCCAGCCGGTCACGCAGTTCGCTGCTAGCGCAGACTACGGTTTCAAACTCGCCGCTCAGTCGCCGCAAGTGCTGCCAAAACGGCTCAAACCGTTTGTCGATCGTCTGCCGGCTGAACACCGGCTCGAACCAACGATAGGCATAGGCCGAAAGCGGATCGGCGTGCATAAACAAGGCGCGCGGGGCCTTGCCTTTCCAGCGCCCGACAATCGAGGGGCTGCGCCATGGCGAGGAGACCTCGACGAAATCGGGCGCGAGCGCATCGAGAGCGTCGTGCAACGCGTCCTCATCGTCGAAATACCAGTAGTTCCGGTCAAGCGGAAAGCGCGGACTGGGGATCGTCACGATCCGCGCATTCGGTCCGCGCTCAATTACTTCGTACCGGTCGGCCGGGGCCAGAATGACAATCTCATGACCGAGCTGCGGCCCCAGCCGCAGCTTCTGCTCGACGTAGGTTTTCACCCCGCCGCCGTGCGGGGTGTAAAAAGCGCAGACGTCCACGATCCGCATGGTCCGCGGCCAACCTTACTTGGTCTTCAGCGGCCCAACACCCAAACCCGACTTGTAGTTCATGACGATCGAGATCTTTGAAACCCCGCCGCTCTTGACCAGCATCCGGGCCGATGACGCCTTTGGCTTGGACCAGCCGAGCTTGGGGTTGCCGGAAAAACCGATCCCGTCGATCTTCCAGCCGAACTTGCGGTTACTGTCACGGTCATGCAGCAGCGTGACGGCATAGGTGCCAGGTCCTGGAATGCGGACGCACAGCACAACCGGGCCGCTATCCGGGGTATCCACCTCTACCCGCCGAAAGGTTTTGCCAGCGGCGACCAGCACATTGTCATCGGCCAGGAAATCCTGATCGTTGGCCGGATAGACTTCCAGCTTCATCTTGCCAGTGCGGTCTTTCATGCCGACCGCTTCAACCATCAGCGCCGGACCGCTTTCGCCAGCGCGGCAACGGCCTTCGGCTTTGCCAAGGTCTGGGGTGGAACGCAGCGCCGGTCCAGCCGCCAACAGCAGCGGCACCACTGCAAGCAAAACAACAGGCTTCATTTCACTTTCTCCGCATCAATCAGATCCAGCGCGGCAAACAGCGCGCCGACTACCAAATGGGTTATCAAAAGCAGCACCGCCATGAAAGTCATCAAACTGGCGATTTCAACGTCATGACCCAACAGAAACACCGCAATCCCGGCAAATACCACGTCCTTGTTCGGCAGCAGCGGCAGACGTGAAACCAGCATCCGCAGCGTCGCCATAATCACCCACAGCGTCATTTCGACCTCTGGCAAGACCAGATGCCACATCCACGCTGAGAGCATGACGTAGGCTACGATGCGAGCGAAGTGGACGGCGGAGATAAACCACAGATCTCTTTTCGGCAGGCTGAACAATTTCTTGCGAAACAGCAGGATCGCAAACGAGGTGACCAGCACGACCCCCAGCGAAATGAACACGGTCTTGCCTTCAAGGCCCAACTGCCCCGAAGCGATTAGCGGCCAGGCCCAGACCAGCATCGCCAGCGTGGCAAAGTTGCCAACCAGCGCCGAAAGGATCGTCACATCTTTGATCGCCCCGAACGGTGCGGTCACGAATTTCAACCGGGCGCGGGCCCAGGCATAGAATTGTGCCTCGCCCAAATAACCGAGCAGCAGCTCATTTGAGACCAGCTTGCGAACTAGCGCGCCCGTCCCGGCCACCAAAGGCATGTCCCACAACCGACGGTAGATTAGCCATTCGCTAAGTGGAGGAATCAAGTAGAATAACGCGAACAGCGCCCAGAACCCCGGGTAGGTAGGGCTCATATCAGCCACCGCTTCGAATGACAGGTCGCGGAATTGCAAAACCACGGCGATCAACATCGCCAGCGAAACCAGCATCGAGAACAGCCCCGCCATGCGTGAACGGTTCTTGTCGTCGACCACTTCAAGTGGGACGTCGATACGGGGCAGGCCCACGCCGGATGCCACGGTCTCATCAGTCATCGACTAAGGCCCTTTAGTGCATCTGCGCGCCCAAAGCCGCCCCATGGCGCTCGGGCAATGAACAGCAAGTGAATTGTGTTCCCGTTAGTCGCTCGCCAGGTCAATTGCAAAGCCCCCGCTGCCCTGCAACCAGCAGAGTCTTGCCACCAGCCGCCATCCCGGCCAGACGAACACAACATGCACATTGTGATCCCCATTCATGACTTCTCCGCCGGCGGTACCGAGGTTATCGCCTTTCGTCTGGCGGCAGCATGGCGGGCAACAGGCCACCAGGTGAGCGTGCTCGCAGGCGATCTTGCTGGAACCATGCGCGCCCGCCTGCCTGATAACATAGCATCGGTCGTCATCAATCCCCCGGTGCCGCGCAGCGCCTTGAGCCGCCTAAGGCTTGGCCAGGCAATGGTGCCCGAGCTGAACGCACTAAAGCCTGATGTGGTATTCTTGCCCGGCGCGTTTCACTTCATTCTCGCGCACGCCTTCAGGCGCGCGCTGCCGCATGTGCCGATCGTGGCCAAGCTGAGCAACCCGCTGATCCCTTCGCCCGTTGCCGCGCGGGTCGCGGGACTTGCCGGGCGCGCCTTGCTGCGCCGCTACCTCGCACCGATCGACGTCATCGCAGCAATGTCGCTTGGGCTTGAAACAGAACTGCGCGGTCAGGTTCCGGGCCAGCACGTCTGCACGATCTATGATCCAAATGTGCCCGATACCGTATGCCCCCCGGCAATGCGCGACCGCCGCGAAAATGAGGGCGAGATTACCTTGCTCGCGATTGCCCGGCTCGAACCGCAAAAGCACCTTGAACTGGCTATCGATGCGTTGGCCCTGCTGCGCACCACACGCACGGCCCGGCTCACAATCCTGGGCGAGGGAGCTCTGCGTTCAAAGCTTGAGCGGCACGCCGCGCGACGCGGTGTATCGAGCAGCGTGGCGATGCCGGGTTACGCCGACCCTATTGCCGGTCCACTCGGAAAAGCCGATCTCTTGTTGGTTTCCTCGCGCTATGAAGGTGGACCCGCGACGGCGGTTGAAGCACTGGCGGCCGGGGTTCCAGTCGTAAGCACCGATTGTTCGCTTTTCCTGCATGATCTAATCACCAGTCCGCGCCTCGGTCGGTTGACGGAGCACACCCCCGAAGCACTTGTTGGAGCCGTGCTGGCGCAAATGCAGGAGGAGCCAGCCGAGGCGCAGGAGCTATCGACCGCAATTGCCCGGTGCCGTTATGGCAAATCTGCCAATGATTATCTGGCCCTGTTTGAACGCCTGAGAGCTCAGAGCAAGTCCGCATAGCGCCCGGCTGGACGACGCTTCGCAAAGGCCGAGTAAGTGGCCTCTATGCTGTCAATCAGCGCAGGCACGGTGGTATCGCCGGGGTGAACCGCTATCCGCATCACTTTCTGCGGATGGAGCGCAGCACGGGCCAGTCCGGCGAAGAACAGCGAGGACAGCTGGCGCGGGCGTGATCGGCTGGCCCAGGTGATCACCGGGCCTTTGGCCAGCACTTTGCCCGTCGCAGGCTGCCAGACTTTCATGTGATCTTCGGCGAGCGCAAAGCCGTTATCGCCCAGCGCTTCCAGTGCGCCGGGGCCATAGAGCCAAGCTGGGGCAATGAAACCCGCAGCACTCCGCCCGATCGCGTCCTCTACCAGCTTGCGGCCATCGGCCATCCGGCGGCTGGCCTCCGCGCGGGTCAGCCCCAGAAACTCACCCTCGCCCGCCGTCATGTGTTTGGCCTTGAACGATGCAGCACCGGAGTGGGTCGCAAGGTCCTTGTGGAACCAACCGTGGACGAACATTTCGACGCCAGCATCGGCCCAGCAGCGCAGGCGCCGCTGGAACGCTGGATTGGTGCTGAGCGGTGCCTCGCCCCAATGATCGGGCACTACCAGCATTGCGAACTTCGGCCCGCCCAGAATGCGGCTAAGCTGGTCAGCCAATTGGTCGATTTCCCGCTCAAACCGGGGGCCGACATCGTGGATCGAGGCAAGCAGTATCTTGCCCATCACAGCACCGGCATCTGCTGGCTGGCGCAGTGAAAACTGCCCCCGCCCGCCAGCACAGCGTCGGCCATGATCCCCACGACTTCACGGTCCGGGAACAGTTCGGCCACGGCGGCAACGCCGTCAGCGTCGTGAACCGAACCATAGACTGGCACCACCACCAGATGCGTCGTGATCGCGAAATTCATGTAACTGGCGGGTTCAATCCGGCCATCCGATTCCACCCGCCCGGGCGAAGGCACTTCACGCACCGTTACCCCGAACGCCTCAGCCCGCGTCTTGGCATCGGCATAGATCGCCGCGTTGGGATCATCCGCCCCGGTGGCACGCGGCAGTGCCAGCACATTCGGCGCGACAAACCGCGCGAGATTGTCGACGTGGCCATCGGTGTGGTCGTTGATCAGCCCGTCACCCAGCCATAGTATCCGCTCAAAACCAAGGTCTCGCGCCAACCGGCCCTCGATCCCGGATCGGGTCAAATGCGGGTTGCGGTTGGGATTGAGCAAGCATTGCTCGGTCGTCACCACCAGTCCGGTGCCGTCGCAATCGAGCGCCCCGCCTTCAAGCACCCAGTCGGCGCTGGCGATCGGCAATCCGGCACTTTCCGCCAATTCCGCGCCGATCTCCTGATCACCGTCCATCAAATACTTGCCGCCCCAGCCGTTGAAGCGAAACCGCTGGGCCACGGCTTTGCCTCCACGCTCCACCACCAAAGGCCCGGTATCGCGCAGCCAGATATCGCCATAGCGGCGAACCTCGAGCTTCACCACCGCAGAGCACAGCGCCTCTGCACGTGCGCGGTTGGCCTCATCACGCACGACCAGCCGGACTTCCTGCCCGCTTGCGGCCACCGCATTGGCGAAGTCGGCAATCTGCTCCTGCGCGCGGCCCAGAAACCCTGGCCACTCCTCCGCATCATGCGGAAAGCCGATCCACAACCAGTGCTGCGGATGCCATTCGGGGGGCATCCGCACAGCTGCTTCGCTCATCGGCCTACTTCCCGCCGCGGCTCTTGTCGCGGATCAGACGGAATTCGTCACCCCGATGCCAGTTGGGCCAAGCGCTGGACATCGCCAGACTGCGCCCGAGGCGGTAATAGAGCGCGGCATCCTGCTGCGGGCCGGTCCAGTCCCAATTGGGATCATATTCGTCGCTCGGCTGGTGATACTGGTGCTCGGTGTAGTGCTCACCATAGGCCTCACCTGCTGCCTTGCCGCCCTTTACCCAATCACTGCCGCGCCCGACGGCGAACATAGGAACGCCGAGCTTGGCGAAGCTGAAATGGTCGCTGCGATAGTAATAGCCGCGCTCCGAATGGTCCTCTGGCGTTTGATAGAGCCCCATCACTTTCATCGCGGCCTTCAGGAACGCGGTTAGCTCAGACTTGTCCCCACCGGTGACCTGCGCATCGCGGCTGGCGCTGCCGGGGGAAAGTGCGTCCATGTTGACCCCGCCGACGGTCTTGGCCAGCGGATAGACCGGGTTTTCGGCGTAGTACTTGGAGCCGAGCAAGCCTGATTCCTCCAGAGTCACCGCCAGAAACACCTGACTGCGCGCTGCAGGGCCGGCCTTCTGGTTGGCTTCGGCAATCGCCACCATCGCCCCGATCCCGGTCGCATTATCAACCGCACCATTGCAGATATCATCGCCGGTCTTGTCCGGGGTGCAGCGGCCGAGATGATCCCAGTGTCCGGTATAAAGGACATATTCGTTCGGGTGAGTTTTGCCCGGCATGATCCCGATCACATTGCGGCTGACCGCACGCTTGATCGCGTTGTCAAAACTGAGGCTGCCTTTGGCATTCAGCGCGACCGGCTTGAATCCCTTGACTTTGGCGGCCTTGTCGAGAGCGGCAAAGTCTTGTCCACTGGCCTTGAAGATCGCCTCGGCAACGCCCCTTTGCATCCAGCCATTGGCCTGTGTGTTGCTCATCCCGTTGTCAGCCGACTGGATGAACAGCTGCGGCCCGGTCCAGCTGGAATTGACCACCTGCCAGCCATAAGCCGCCGGAAACGTGTCATGGACGATCAGCGCGCCCGCCGCGCCCTGCCGTGCAGCTTCCTCGTACTTGTAAGTCCAGCGGCCGTAATAGGTCATCCGCTTGCCCTTGAAGAGGCCGGTCTCATCCTTCGCCGCATAGTCCGGATCATTGACCAGAATGACCGCGATCTTGCCCTTCATGTCGATCCCGGCATAGTCGTTCCAGCCGAGTTCAGGCGCGTTGATACCGTGGCCGACGAACACCAGCGGCGCATCTTTCAGTTCGGTTCTGGGCGTGATCCGGTACGACCCGGCGACAAAATCCTTGCCGAAGTCAAAGTCCATCGCCTGCCCGGCGACATCGATATGGAGGCCGCTGGGCTTTTCCGCCGCGATTTCCACCGTGGGCACTTCCTGCACCCAACTCCCCTTGTTGCCAGGCTGCAATCCCGCCGCTTTGTAGCGCTGGATGATATAGGCCACCGTCTTGTCTTCGCCTGCCGTGGTGGGGCCGCGCCCTTCATAGGCATCCGAAGACAGCTCACGCGTGACAGACTGCATCGTGTCGATCGAAATCACCGGGGCCGCGATCTGCGGGATCGGCATGGCCCCGCCCTTGGGTGCGCGGGCCGAAACCCCCGCAGCCAGAGCCGCCGCGGCGCCCAGCGCGATGGCAGAGACGAAAGTCAAACGAGAGAATTGCATCGGGGAACACCCTTGTGCTGGAGCAACGATTGCGCGCTGTCTGGCAAAGCCCCGCCCCATGTGCAAGGCCGCCAAGACGAACGACTTGATTGCGCGGGCGCAAAGCGGCATCGCCGGAATTGACCATGGACGCCAACTGGACCTCTGCCCTCGCCCGCGCCCGGGCGCATTCGCCCTACCTTTCGAGCGGGCTTGACCGGCTGCCTGCGCTTGAAGCACTGCTGATGACAGGACAGGGCGAGGCGGCGCTGGACTGGGCCAAAACAGTGGGAGCATCGGCGCCCGACACCGGCAGCGCACTGCGGCGGGAGAAGCTGGCGCTGGCAGTAGCATTGGGGATTGGCGATCTGGCCGGGGCCTTTGCCCTGACCAGGGTGGTCGAGGAACTGTCCGACTTTGCCGACCGCTCGCTTGATACCGCAATTGCCGCAGCCATTCACGCCCGCGTGCCCGACGCGCAGCCCGCCGGGTTCATCGCCTTGGCGCTGGGCAAGCACGGCGCGCGGGAACTCAACTACAGCTCGGACATTGATCCGATCTTGCTCTACGATCCAGCCACCCTGCCCCGGCGTGAGCGCGACGAGCCCGGCGAGGCGGCGCAGCGGGTGGCCCGCACGCTGATGCAGTTGATGAGCCACGTTGACCACGAGGGCTATGTCTTTCGGGTCGATCTGCGGCTGCGTCCGGCCAGCGAAGTCAGCCCACTGGCGATCCCCTATGACGCGGCGCTGACCCATTACGAAAGCTCGGCGCTGGCATGGGAGCGTGCCGCGTTCATTCGCGCACGGGCCTGTTCAGGAGATGTTGCGGCTGGCGAGAGCTTTCTCGCCGCGATCCGGCCGTTCGTCTGGCGCCGCAGCCTTGATTTCGGGGCAATTGCCGAGATTGGCCGCCTGACCCAGCGAATCCGCGCCAACCACACCGGGCCCAAGGTTCCCGGCCCCGGCTTCAACCTGAAGCAAGGCCGCGGCGGGATTCGTGAGGTTGAGTTCTTTGCCCAGACCCACCAGTTGATCCACGGCGGCCGAAATCCGGCGCTGCGGCTGCGCGGCACCCGCGCCAGTCTGAATGCTCTGGCCGAGGCCGGATTGATCGATGGTGAAGATGCGCAGGTCCTGGGCACCAGCTATGACCGGCTGCGCACGCTCGAACACCGGCTGCAAATGGTCGCCGATCAGCAGACCCACTCACTGCCGGGCGATCCAGCGGCGCTCGACAATGTGGCGCGGCTGGAGGGGCTGGAAGGCAGCGCTGCCTTGGTGGCCGAACTGGAAGCCATCACCGAGGCAGTTGGCACCCGCTATGACCGCCTGCTGGCACAATATGCCGAGGAAGGCGTCAGCCTGCCCCGTGCGGGCGGAGGCGCAGCGCTGACCGAGACATTGGCTGGGCTGGGTTATGCCGATCCCGCCGCCTTCGCCACCCGGATCGAAAGCTGGCGATCGGGCAAGCTGCGCGCGCTACGCAGCGAAGCGGCGCGCGAGGCGTTCGATGCGATGCTGTTGCCGCTGCTGAGCGCCTTTGCCCAGGCGCCGGAGCCGGAACGCGCACTGCTGCGCTGGGAGCAATTGCTCGCCGGCCTGCCCAGCGCAGTCAATCTATTCCGGCTGCTGGAAGCGCGGCCTGCACTGGCGCAGCTGCTCGCCCGGATCCTGGGCCTTGCCCCGCCGTTGGCCGATGCGCTCGCGCGGCGGGCCGACCTGCTCGATCCGCTGATCGATGCCACGGCTTTCGACCTGCCCGGCTCTGTCGATGAGCTGATTGCCCAACTTTCGCGCGGCGAAGCTGATGACGATTACGAACGGCTGCTTGACCGGGTCCGGCGCCGGGTTGGCGAGTTGCGGTTCAAGCTGGGCGTACAACTGATTGAGGCGAGCCGTGACCCAATGGAGATCGCACAAGGCTTGTCGCGCGTCGCCGAAGCGGCGCTGGCAGTGCTCGCGCAGGCCGCGACGGCGGAGTTTGAACGCGTTCATGGCCGGGTTCCTGGCGGCGAGCTGCTGATCATGGGTTATGGTCGGCTTGGCGGTGGGGCGCTGACCCATGCCTCTGATCTTGACCTGGTGTTCCTGTTCACTGGCGAGCATTCTGCCGAAAGCGATGGCGCACGGCCTTTGGGAGCGACGCTTTATTTCAATCGACTGGCGCAACGGGTGATCGCCGCGCTATCGGTTCCTACTGCAGAGGGCGCACTATACGAAGTCGATACCCGGCTGCGACCATCGGGCGCGCAAGGACCAATCGCGGTCAGTTTGGATGCGTTCGCGCGTTATCAGCGCGAAAATGCCTGGGCCTGGGAACATATGGCCCTGACCCGGGCTAGGGTGCTGCACGGGCCTACCTCTGGTCGCAAAGCTCTGGAAGCGACTGTCCGCCGCGTGCTCGAATTGGAGCGCG
This sequence comes from Novosphingobium sp., assembly GCA_017987575.1. Classification (GTDB taxonomy): domain Bacteria; phylum Pseudomonadota; class Alphaproteobacteria; order Sphingomonadales; family Sphingomonadaceae; genus Novosphingobium. Next base: position 26,442 of record JAGNTK010000014.1, read on the forward strand.
ACCCCGCCAAGCTGCACGCCGATGTGCTTGAGATGCGCAGCACCATGGCGCAGCACAAGCCCGCCAAGGGCCCGCTCGACATCAAGCTGGCGCGCGGCGGCTTGGTCGATATCGAATTTCTCGTGCATACGCTGCAATTGCGCGATCACTTGGCACTTGTCCCGTCAATCTCCACTGCAATTGCCCAATTGATCGAGTACGGAAAACTGAATCCGGCTATGGTCGATGCGCACGCACTACTGGCCCGGTTCTTGATCGCGGCCCGGCTGCTGGCACCTGACGCGCAGGAGCCACCTGCCGCGGCTCGCACAGTGCTCGCCGCCATCTGCCAATGCCAAGATTGGGATGCCCTGTTGATCCGGCTGGCCGAATCGCGCCAGATCGTGGCAGAGGCCTGGAAGGCCGTTTTCGGCGAAGAACTGGAGCCCACGCAATGAGCAAAACCCCCGAAACCGGCGATCTCTTGCCAGATCTGGCCCTGACCAGCCCTGATGGCAGCGCACTGTCATTGGCCGATTTCAAGGGGCAAAAGCTGGTCCTGTTCTTCTACCCCAAAGACGATACCCCGGGTTGCACGACCGAGAACATCGACTTTTCCGCGCTCGCAGCAGACTTCGCCAAGGCGGGTACCGCACTGCTCGGGATCAGCAAGGACCCGCCCAAAAAGCACCTGAAATTCATCGCCAAACACAATCTGACGGCACCCTTGGCCAGCGATACCGAAGAAGGCGGGCTATCCGATGCGCTGGGCTTCTGGACCGAGAAGTCGATGTACGGCCGCAGCTATATGGGCATGGTCCGTTCAACCGTGCTGGTTGGCACCGATGGCCGGATCGCGCAGGTCTGGAGCCCGGTCAAGGTCAAGGGCCATGCCGCCGATGTGCTGGAAGCTGCACGGGCGTTGTGATCTCGCTCGCAGGGGCGATCCGCGCCGCTCTGCTGACCAGCGATCCGCGCGAAAAAGTGATGCGAACCCGTGCTTTGGTGCGCGATTGGCGGCACGGTAGGCTGGCCTTCGTGTTTGACGCGGTGATGCCGGACGAGCCCGGCCGTCCGGCACAGCCTGTCCTGCTCCCGCCGGGTCAGATGCCCAAACGCCGGAAAGGCGGATCAGAACGCGGGCGGCAAGCGCTTTGGCATAGCCTTGCCCATATCGAATTCGTTGCGATTGACCTCGCGCTGGATATGGCCGGGCGGTTCGGCGCCGAAATGGGGCGCCAGTTCGTGTCAGACTTTTTGGCGGTTGCCGCTGACGAGGCAATGCATTTCGCGCTGATCGAGCGGCATTTGACCAGCATGGGCAGCCACTATGGTGCGCTGCCCGCCCATGCCGGTCTGTGGGAGGCTGCAGCCTTGACCGCGCACGATGTCGCCGCGCGGCTGGCAGTCGTGCCGCTGGTCCTGGAGGCACGCGGACTTGATGTGACCCCACCTACATTGGAACGGGTGCGGGCCAGCGGTGATGAACGCGGCGCAAAAATCCTGAGTCGCATACTTGACGACGAAATCGTTCATGTCCGGTTCGGTTCAAAGCATTTCATCGCACTTGCCCTGGCGCGCGGGGATTCGCCCGAATCCTATTGGAAAAGCTTGGTTGCGAGCCACTTTCACGGGTCCGTTAAGCCGCCGTTCAACGACTCGGCGCGTCTTCAAGCCGGTTTACCGCGCTCTTTCTATGCTGGGGTTGAATAGGTAACGAACCCCCGGCTAGGCCCCTATTCGAGATGGCGGGGGGCTAACCACCACTCAACACATGAAACCCGGATTGGTTCCCGATCCGGAAATCAGGGTTCGCAAACCCCGGAAAACGGGGTGTAAATTAAGGTAGTTTGAGTGGTCGCTGTTTCGTTATTCGCCAAGTTGAAAGGCATCGCCGGCATCTTTGCCGCCGCTGGCCTGACCTTGGCCAACCCAGCCTTTGCCAACAGCTCGGCCAATGCCGATGTCGCAGCCCCGCTGCGCGCTGCTCAGGCCGCTAAGGCCCCGCAGGGTGGTGATGATGAATTCCGCCGCCTGTTCAGTGGCTGGAAGCAGATGGACAGCGGACAGCTGGCAATCGCTCCGGTCGCTTCCCCGACTTCTGGCTTGGTGACCACGGCTTCGGTCGGCGGTGTCGCTGCCCCAACATTTGCCCCCACCAAGGTTTCGATCCCCTCGCGCAATCCGCTGGATGGCGCTTCGCTGACTTCGGGCTTTGGCATGCGCACCCACCCCGTGCTGGGCGGCCGCCGCGGTCATAAGGGTGTCGATCTGGCCATGCCGACCGGCACCCCGGTCTATGCCACCGCCGATGGCGTGATCAGCAAGGCTGACTGGTTCTCCAGCTATGGCCTGTACATTTCGATCGAACATGGCGGCAAGATTCAGACCCGCTTTGGCCACCTTTCACGGCTCAGCGTCGCTTCGGGCCAGTCGGTCAAGAAGGGTGATCTGATCGGTTACGTCGGTTCGACCGGCCGCTCGACCGGTCCGCATCTGCACTATGAAGTGCGGATCGCTGGCGTCGCTGTGAACCCGATCCCCTACATGCACGGCAGCAACCGGGCTCTGACCGCCCAGACCGAAACCGCCATGGGCGGCGGTGACGAAGCCGACGGCGAATAAGACTTACCATCCGGATCCGGGCTGCAGACCTGGGCCGGGAGCAGCTTCTGGGAGGATGCTGGGAACAAGGCGGCTGCGAAGCCGCCTTTTTCTTTGCCCAACGGTTGTGGCGGCAGGCCGGATCGAGGCTATTCCAGAACTCTCTGCTTGCACCATTTAATCGTCCGGTTAAAACCCTGTCCAAAGCGGCCACGACCGCCAAGGAGAGCGATTGACCATGCATCCCTCAATTCACGCCAAGTCCCAGCCCGAGCGGGCCGCCATCATCATGGCTGGCAGCGGCGAGGTGATTACCTTTGCCGAGCTTGACGCTCGCTCCAATCAGGTCGCCCAGCTGCTTCGCGCACGCGGGATCAAGATCGGGGACACGGTCGCGCTGTGCATGGAAAACCACCCATGGTTCTTTTGCCTGACCTGGGGGTTCCAGCGCGCCGGGGTGCACTATGTCGGCATCTCCAGCCGCCTGACCCCGCCCGAAATCGCCTATATTCTGGAAGACAGCGGCGCCAAGCTGCTGTTCGGATCGGCTTACCTCGCCCCGACGCTGGACGAAGTAGCCAAGCTGGCCCCAGCAGTGCCGCAGCTGCGGCTCGATACGCCGGGGCCAATGTCGGCCGAAGACGCGCTGGCCGCGATGCCCGCCACGCCGATCGCCGATGAGCGCGCCGGGGTCGATATGCTCTACTCCAGCGGCACCACCGGGCGGCCCAAGGGGGTCAAGATCCCGCTGCCCGAAGATCCGGCCATCGATCAGGCGAACGCGCTGGTCGGGCTGACCATGATGGCTTTCGGGATCAAACCCGATTCGGTCTATCTGTCCCCCGCTCCGCTCTATCACGCCGCGCCGCTGCGCTGGTGTATGACCATCCAGAAGCTGGGCGGAACCGTGGTGGTGATGGAGAAGTTCGATCCCGAAATGGCGCTGGCCGCGATCGAGAAATACAAGGTCACCGACAGCCAGTTCGTGCCAACGCATTTTGTGCGGATGCTCAAGCTGCCCGAGGAAGTGCGCCGGAAGTACGATGTCTCCAGCCTCAAATGCGCGATCCACGCCGCCGCACCGTGCCCGGTGCCGGTCAAGAAAGCGATGATCGAATGGTGGGGCCCGGTGCTCTACGAATATTACGCCGGGACCGAAGGCAACGGCTTCACCTTCGTGACCAGCGCCGAATGGCTCGAGCGCCCCGGCACGGTCGGCCGCGCCTTGACCGGGATTGTCCGGGTCTGCGACGAAAACGGTGATGAAGTGCCGCGCGGCACCGAAGGCCAGATCTTCTTCGAACCAACCGAAGGCATGGTCCCATTCGAGTATCACAACGATCCGGACAAGACCAAAGACGCCCGCAACAAACACGGTTGGACCAGCCTGGGCGACGTTGGTTACGAAGATGAGGACGGCTACGTCTTTCTGACCGACCGCAAGAGCTTCATGATCATTTCGGGTGGGGTCAATATCTACCCGCAAGAGATCGAGAATCTGCTGGTGACCCACCCCAAGGTCGCCGACGCCGCGGTAATCGGCGCGCCCGATCCCGATTTCGGGGAGAAAGTGGTGGCGGTGGTCCAGCCGCTCGACATGGCTCAGGCCGGGCCAGAACTGGCCGACGAGTTGATCGCCTACCTCGCCCCGCAATTGAGCCGCGTGAAAATGCCGCGCCAGATCGATTTCCGCGCCGAATTGCCGCGTGAACTGACTGGCAAGCTCTACAAACGCCACCTGCGCGACGAATACAAGGCGGCCTACGAAGCCGCTCAGCAGAAAGCCTGAGGCCATGGCCGTCGCGACCGCCACCCCGCAGCAGGCCCTCGGCGTGCTTGATCCCAATAGCTATGCTGCATGGGATCCGCTGCTCGATCTGTTCGACGAACTGCGCGAGGCCAGCCCGGTAACCTTGGTCGAGAGCCCGACCGGCGATCACGACCCGTTCTGGCTGGTCACCGGCTATGACGAAGTGATGCGGATCAGCAAGGATAACGCCGGCTTCCTCAATGCCCCGCGCGCGACCGTGTTCACCAACAAGATGGGCGAAGCTTTCGCGCGGCAGATCACCGCGGCACAGGGCGATGAAAGCCCCAATCTGGTCAGCTCGCTGGTCGTGCTCGATGCCCCCAAACATCCCAAATTGCGGCGCCTGACGCAGGACTGGTTCATGCCCAAGAACCTGCGCAACATCGAAGCCGATATCCGCGCACTCGCCGCCAAGACCGCCGATCGGCTGGTCACGGCGGCCAAGGAAGGCGATGGGGCGGTCGATTTCGTGCCCACGGTCTCCGCCCCCTATCCGCTCCACGTGGTGATGCAGATCCTGGGTGTGCCCGAGGAAGACGAGCCGCGGATGCTGTTCCTGACCCAGCAGATGTTTGGCGGGCAGGACGAAGACCTCAACAAGAGCGGCATGGCCGATCTGACGCCCGATCAGATTTTCCAGATCGTCCAAGGCGCGGTCGCCGATTTCGAGGCCTATTTCGAAGGGCTGACTGAAAAACGCCGGGCCAATCCGACCAGCGATGTGGCGACGATCCTGTCTACCGCGATGATCGATGGCGAGCCGATTTCGGCGCGCGACCGGGCCGGATACTACATCATCGTCGCCGCTGCCGGCCACGATACCACCAGCGCGAGCACGGCCGGTGCAATGCTCGCATTAGCCAAGGATCCGGAGCAGTTTGCCCGGGTCAAGGCGGATCGCAGTTTGGTGCCGGGGATCGTCGAAGAGGCGATCCGCTGGACCACCCCCGTCCAGCACTTCATGCGCACCGCGGCGCAGGACTGCGAAGTGGGCGGCGTGGCGATCAAGGCCGGGGACTGGCTGATGCTGAACTATGTCGCCGCCAACCACGATCCCGCCCAGTTCCCCGATCCACGCCGGTTCGATGCCAGCCGCGAAGCCAACCGCCACGCCGCCTTTGGCGCAGGCGCGCACCAGTGCCTGGGGCTGCACCTGGCCCGGCTGGAAATGCGGTTGCTGTTTGAGGCGTTGCTCGACCGGATCGACACGGTTGAACTGGCGGGTGAGCCCAAACGCGCGAAAAGCACCTTTGTCGGCGGACTGAAGACACTACCGCTGCGGGTCACTGCGAGCTAGGACAGCGCCGAAGGCGGTGCGACTACAATGCAGTTCAACAATTTCGACAGCGCCGCGTTCCTCCGCGATTGCTGGCAAAAGCGCCCTGCGCTGATCCGCGCTCCGTGGAAGGCATGGGTCAATCCCATTGCGCCCGACGAGTTGGCCGGGCTTGCCTGTGAAGAAGGCGTAGAAGCGCGGCTGATCACGCATGACGCCGAACGCATCGCCGCCGAGCATGGCCCGTTTGCCGAGGCGCGCTTTTCCAGACTGGGCAAGACGCCATGGACCTTGCTGGTCCAGGCGGTCGACCACCACGTGCCCGAAGTGGCTGCACTGCTGTCCGCTTTCCGCTTCGTGCCCAACTGGCGGATTGATGACGTAATGGTCAGCATTGCCAGCGACGGCGGCGGGGTTGGGCCGCATTTCGACCAGTACGACGTTTTCCTGATCCAGGGCCTCGGGCGTCGACGCTGGCAAGTGGGCGCAAAGTGCGATGCAGCTACCCCGCTGATGCCGCACGACGACCTGCGTCTGCTGGCCGCATTCGAGCCGACTGAGGAATGGGTGCTCACACCCGGCGACATTCTCTACATTCCCCCCGGCTTTGCGCATAACGGCGTTGCACTGGGCGATGATTGCATGACTCTGTCGATCGGCTTTCGCGCGCCATCATGCAGCGAGCTGCTGGCCGGGTGGTGCGACGATCGACTGGCGGAACTGGGCGACGACGATCGCTATACCGATCCGGAATTGGCCGCACAGACCAACCCGGGTGAGATCTCAGCCGAAGCGCTGGCAAAGCTGCATGCGATGGTCACCGAAAAGCTGGGCGACAGAAATGCCTTCGCGCGCTGGTTCGGCGAGCATTCCTCGGCTCGCAAATATCCCGAGATTGATTGGTCGCCCGAAGAGCCAGTCAGGGAAGCCGATTTGCGCACGGAACTGGCTGCGGGCGCGATCCTGCTGCGCAACCCGGCCAGCCGGTTTGCCTTCGTGCGGGGAGATGCGGGTAAAGTGCTGCTGTTCGTCGACGGCGAATGCTTTGACTGCGCAGAGAAAGAGGCCATCCTGGCTGAACAGATCTGCGCCGAAGACCAGATTGCTGCTGCAGCCGTGCAAGACGGAGCGCTGGGCTTGATTGCAACCTTGATCAATCGCGGAAGTCTGGCGCTCGACATCGAAGATTGATTGCGCCAGCAGCACATTCGATCCCAGCCGCAGCGGATTGCTGCGCCTTAGGCGGCAATCCGTTCGGGCTGATCGAGCAACGGCTGGGCGGCAGCCGGCGCAGTCATCTGCACAACGCTGTCAGCGGTTGCCATGATTGGGGCTTCACCCCAACCGGCAGGGATTCCGGGGATGCTGGCGAGCCAGCTGATCCAGTCGAATTTGGCGGGTGCGTTTTCCATGCACCAAAGCTGACAGGACTATGTTGCAGGTGAATGACGACGTTTCAGCTATGTGACGGCTGCCACTCTCCCGGCGCCAAGCCTTCCAGCGTCCAATCGCCGATCGACCAGCGGACCAGCCGCAGGCAGGGTAGGCCAACCGCCGCACACATCCGCCGAACCTGCCGGTTTCTCCCCTCGGTGATGGTCAGTCGCAGCCAGCAATCGGGCACGGTCTTGCGAAACCGCACCGGCGGGTCGCGTGGCCATAGTTGGGGATCCTCGATCCGTTCAGCCAGCGCGGGACGAGTCATCCCATCGTTCAGCTGCACCCCGCTGCGCAACCGCACCAAAGCGGGTTCCCCAGCCTGGCCCTCGACCTGCACCAGATAGGTCTTGGGCAATTTGAACTTTGGATCGGCAATCTGCGCCTGCAGCCTGCCATCGTCGGTCAGCAGCAACAGCCCTTCGCTATCCCGGTCGAGCCGTCCGGCGGGGTAGACTCCCGGCAGATCGATAAAGTCCGAGAGGGTCGCGCGCGGTGAACCGGTGCTACCCGCATCGGTGAACTGCGACAGGACATTCATCGGTTTGTTAAAGCGGATCAGGATCATTGCAGAAACGCTCGATCAGCCTTCACCTAACAGCCTCTTCGCCATCGCCCGCACCTCATCGCGCATGTCTTTGCGTTCCAGCGCCACGGCCAGCGTCGCTTCGACGAAGCCGGTCTTGTTGCCACAGTCATAG
>JAGNTK010000015.1 GCA_017987575.1 Novosphingobium sp.
GATCATATCAGCGGTGGCATCTTCGAAGCCAGGCAGGTTGCGATAGCTGTCCAGCTTGATCACTTCGTTGATCAAAAACCGGGTGTCGCGAGTCGGCGCCTGATAGATCGGCATGGTCAGTCCTTCGGAGAGAATCTAGTTGGTTCAGCCCTTACGGGCGGTCGAATCGATGTTTTCAACCAGCGTTATGAAACCGCTCAGTTCAGCGATCGCTGCGTCCAGATCGGCGCGCTGCTGGGCCAGACGTTCAACCTTTTCCTTACAGCGCTGCACAGTGACCCGTCGCTGTTCAACCCGGCCATCGCCAAGGTCGTAAAGGTCAATCATTTCTTTGATTTCGGTCAGGCTGAAGCCGACGTTTTTGGCCCGCAAGATCCAAGCCAGTCGTGCCCGATCACGCTGCGAATAGACCCGGCTTAGCCCGATTCGGGCCGGTTCGATCAGGCCTTCGTCCTCATAGAATCGCAACGCCCGCGCAGTGACCGCGAACTCGCCGGTCAGGTCGGAAATCGTATAGCGATCCCGTTCCAACGCATCAGGAGTTTCGATGTGCGCACCATCATGCGCGGCAGGGCTCTCGCCAAGCTGTTCCATAGCGGACGATTTAGCTTACCTTTACGTAAGCGTCAATCTTGGAGGCGGATCAAACTCTCACCATCCAGCTTACGATAAAAGCAGCTCGTTGCGCCGGTATGACAGGTCGGACCCATCGGGGTGACCACGAGCACAAGTGCATCCTGATCACAATCCACCAGAATCTCTTGCACCTGCAAGAAGTGGCCAGACGATTCGCCCTTCATCCATAGCCGCCCGCGTGAGCGCGAATGGAAATGAGCCCGGCCAGTTTCGCGGGTCTTGCTGAGCGCTTCGGCATCCATGAAGGCTACCATGAGCACTCCACGGGTTGCTGCATCTACCGCAATTGCCGTCAGCAGGCCGTTGCTGTCGAACTTGGGAAGGAAAGCGCTGCCCATCTCGCGGTCGGTTTGGTCATGCTCGCTCATGCTGCCGCTTTGTTGCAAGATAACCACAGATGTCGAGCAAAAATTCGGGCGAAACGGGTTCGCGCTTTCAATTCGGGCCGGTTTGGGGAAATGACGCGATTGCAGAAGGCAGATGGCTCAGGTTCAGGGACCACCCGCTGCATGAGGGATTGGGCGAGGCAGATCGAGGGGGATCTGCCGAACTGCGCAAGCAGAAGCCCTGCTAGTTTCGTCACGAGACCGCCCGGAGCTTCGGCTCCGGGCGTTTTCGTATCGGGATCAAACCAGATCGAGCGCTTCGTCCAGCACTCTGGCGAAGCACGCGACCAAGACCCGATCTGCTCCCGCACGCTTTAGCGCAGATACGCATGCGTTGGTTGTGGCCCCGCTGGTCAGGACATCATCTACCAGCACCACCTTGGCCCCCTTTATCGTCCCAATCCGTTTGGGATTGATTGTGATCGCCCCCGCCAGCGCCCGACCTCTCGCCGCCTTGCCCAAGCCGCCCTGAGTTGGTGTGCGTTTGCGGCGAACCAAGCCATCAACCAGCAAAATGCTGCCGCGCCCACTGGCTAGCTCACCGCCAAGCAATGCCGCTTGATTGAACCCGCGCTGCCACAGACGCCAGCGGTGCAATGGTACCGGTACAACGACCCAGTCCTTTCCGACTTCCTCGGGCAATTGTCCCAGCATCAGCCGCCCCAGCAGCGGCGCGAGCGCGATCCGATGACCGTGCTTGAGTGCCAGAATCAGCTTGCGCGAAGCATCGTTGTAGAGCGTCCCCGCCGCGATCCCATCGTGACGCGGTGGATCGGCAAGGCACGGCGCACAGACCGTACCAGCCGAACCCTGTTCACCAAAGGGTCGCTGGCAGCTGAGGCAGCACGGCGTGCCGGGGATTGCCAGTTCGGTCCAGCAAGGCGTGCAAAGCCCCGTCTGCGCAGCCAGCGCCTCGCCGCACAGCGGACAGCGCGGCGGAAAGATCAGATCGGCGATCGGGACAAGGAGCGGGTGCAACTGCATTGCGGCTGGTATCGCTTGCACCGCGCCGCGACGCAAGGCAGGGCTGCGGCGTGAGCCAGTCCCCACCCGCCCCGCCGCAGATCTTCGCACCGGCCCGCCGCCTCGCCACACGCCGGAGGGCGATGAAGCTGTCCGTACGGCCCGATGCAGCACGCTATCTGCTCGAGGACATGGCCGAGGATGTGCTTGAGCGGCTTTCCTTCCTACGCCACCAGCCTGCGAAAGCGCTGGTAGTGGGTGACTGGACCGGAGGTCTCGCCGCAGCCCTGCGCGCGCAAGGGGTTGCAGTAACCGAAGTCGAACCTGCCGATGGTTTCGCCGAGGAGGCCCCCTACCCGCAAACCGGGTTTGACCTGATCGCCAGCCTTGGCACGCTCGATACGGTCAACGATCTGCCCGGAGCGCTGGTTCATATTCGCGGTGCGCTGGCTTCCGGCGGACTGGCCCTAGCGAGCTTTGTCGGCGCCGGATCGCTGCAGAACCTGCGCTCTGCGATGCTGGCGGCCGATGGCGACCGCCCTGCCCCACGGCTTCACCCCGCAGTCGATGTCCGTGCGGGTGGACAGCTGCTGCAACGGGTCGGTTGGGCCAATCCGGTGGTCGATAGTCACACCGTCGATGTCCGCTTTTCCAGCCTCGCCAGCCTGCTTGCTGACCTGCGCGCGCAGGGCCTCAGCAACTGTCTGGTGAACCCGGGCCCAGCGCTGACCCGCTCTCAACTTTCCATTGCTACACAGCAGTTTGGAACCGGAACCGTTGAACAGTTCGAGATCCTGACGTTAAGCGGCTGGCGGGCTTAACCCAGCGCCGCCTGCGCCGCTGCCAATCGGGCAATCGGAACGCGGTATGGACTGGCGCTGACGTAGTCCAAGCCAACCTTCTCGCAGAACGCAATTGAGGCCGGATCGCCGCCATGTTCGCCGCAGATGCCCAGTTTGATATCAGGTCGGGTCGCCCGCCCGCGCTGTGCAGCAAGCTCAACCAACTGCCCGACGCCTTCGATATCCAGCGAAACAAATGGATCGCGCGGGAAGATGCCTTGGCTAACATATTCGCCCAGAAACTTGCCCGCATCGTCGCGTGAAACGCCCAGCGTCGTCTGAGTCAGATCGTTGGTTCCGAAGGAGAAGAACGCGCCTTCCTCGGCGATTTCGCCGGCCATCAGCGCTGCGCGCGGCAATTCGATCATCGTGCCGACCAGATATTCCAGCGTGCGGTCCTTTTCGGCAAATACCGCCGCTGCGGTCCGGTCGACCAGTGCCTTCAGGATCGCCAGCTCCTTGCGGGTCGCAACCAGCGGGATCATCACTTCGGGGACAGGCGCTTGACCGCTAGTCGCCGCGACATCGCAGGCCGCTTCAAAGATGGCGCGGACCTGCATTTCGTAGATTTCGGGGAAAGTGATCCCCAGACGGCAGCCGCGATGCCCCAACATCGGGTTGAATTCATGCAGTTCGGCAGCGCGGCGCTTGAGTGTCTCGACGCCAATCCCGATGGTCTCTGATAGCTCGACGAACTCGGCATCGGCGTGCGGCAGGAACTCGTGGAGCGGCGGATCGAGCAGCCGGATCGTTACCGGCAGGCCGACCATGACCTCGAAAATCCCGGCGAAGTCGGCGCGCTGCTCAGGAAGCAGCTTCGCAAGCGCAGTGCGGCGTCCGGCTTCATCTTCGGCCAGGATCATCTGGCGCACGGCGGCGATCCGACCGGCGTCGAAGAACATGTGCTCGGTGCGGCAGAGCCCGACACCCTCGGCGCCAAACCCGCGCGCAATGCGGCAATCAGCCGGGGTTTCAGCATTGGTGCGGACTTTCATCCGCCGGTGCCGATCGGCCCAGCCCATCAGCACGCCGAAATCACCAACCAGTTCGGGCTCGATCGTCGGCACGTGTCCGGCCATGACCTGCCCGGTGGTGCCGTCGAGCGTGATCTGATCGCCTTCCTTGAGTTCACGCGTTCCGATTCGCAACGTGCGGTTCGCGATATCAATCGACACCGCCGAAGCCCCCGAAACGCAAGGCCGCCCCATCCCGCGCGCAACCACGGCGGCGTGTGACGTCATGCCGCCGCGCGCGGTCAGGATGCCCTTGGCGGCGTGCATGCCGTGGATGTCTTCGGGGCTGGTTTCGACCCGGACGAGGATCACCGCCTCGCCGCGTTCAGCCAGGTTTTGCGCCAGATCGGAATCGAGCACGATCGCGCCCGATGCCGCGCCGGGGCTGGCCGGAAGCCCGGTGGTCAGCACATCGCGCGCCGCCTTGGGATCAAGCGTGGGGTGGAGCAACTGATCCAGCGCCATCGGATCGACCCGCAAGATTGCGGTTTTCTCGTCAATCAGGCCCTCACCGGTCATATCGACCGCCATCTTGAGCGCGGCCTTGGCGGTGCGTTTGCCCGAACGGGTCTGGAGCATCCACAGCTGCCCGCGCTCCACTGTGAATTCGATGTCCTGCATGTCGCGGTAGTGTTTTTCGAGCAGCTCGAACACCGCAGCCAGCTCGGCATAGGCCGCTGGCATCGCCTCTTCCATACTCGCCGCTTTGGCGCCAGCGCGCTCCCGCGAAGCCTTGGTCAGATACTGCGGAGTGCGGATCCCGGCGACCACATCCTCGCCCTGGGCATTTACCAGCCATTCGCCGTAATAGGCCTTCTCACCGGTCGCCGGATCGCGGGTAAAGGCAACGCCGGTGGCCGACGTGTCGCCCATGTTGCCGAAGACCATTGCCTGCACATTGACGGCCGTGCCCCAATCGCCTGGAATGTCGTTGAGCCGGCGGTAAACCTTGGCCCGATCCGAATCCCAGCTATCGAACACTGCGCGGATCGCACCCCACAGCTGCTCGGTCGGGTCCTGCGGAAACGGCGCGCCCAGCTCGTCCTGCACGATCCCGGCATATTCCTTGACCAGCGCCTGCCAATCTTCAGCCTGCATCTCAACATCGGCGTAGTAGCCCATGTCTTCCTTGGCGATTTCCAGCGCGTCTTCGAACAGGTGATGGTCGATGCCGAGCACCACATCGGAATACATCTGGATGAAGCGCCGGTAACTGTCCCAAGCGAACCGGGCATCGCCCGAGCTGTTGGCGAGGCCCTGCACCGTGGCGTCGTTCAGGCCCAGGTTGAGCACGGTATCCATCATCCCCGGCATCGAAACCCGCGCGCCCGAGCGGACCGAAACCAGCAGCGGATCCGCCGGATCGCCAAATTTCTTGCCAACGGCCCGTTCGATGTGACCCAACGCCGCCGAGACATCTGCTTTCAGCGCGTCTGAGAACTCTCCGCCCTCGGCCAGATAGCGGACGCATTCTTCGGTGGTGATGGTGAAGCCCGGCGGCACCGGCAGGCCAATCCCGGCCATTTCCGCCAAGTTCGCGCCCTTGCCGCCGACAATCGTTTTGTCGCGGCTGCGGGGATCGTCGTTCGTTGCTCCGCCACCGAATGCGAATACGTATGCAGCCATGGAAATGCGCCGTTTATTGGAACCGACGAATCGTAAAGCCGGTGTGACGCGGGCCTAGCCTTCGATCTTCGAAAAGTCAGCCACTTTGTGCACTGCAGCACGGAACCGGTCGAGCAGGCCAAGCCGCGCAGCGCGGATGGCCGGATCATCGGCGTTGACCGTGACAGCTTCAAAGAACGCATCAATCGGCGCACGCAGTGTCGCGAGAGCGGCCATGGCGGCGGTAAATTCCTCAGCCACAATAGCAGCATCGGCCTTCGGCTCAGCAGCGTCGAGCGCGGCGATCAGCGCGGCTTCGGCAGGTTCCGGCGCAAGATTGACCGCGCCGGCCTCAAACGTTTCCTTCTTGAGGATGTTGGCGGCGCGCTTGTATCCGGCCAGCAGGTTGGTGCCGTCTTCGGTCCCGACAAACGCCTGCAGCGCATGAACCCGGGCGAGCAGGCGGACCAGATCGTCCTCGCCGCCGAGCGCAAACACCGCGTCGATCAGATCGTGGCGAACACCCGCTTCGCGCTGCTGGACTTTTAGGCGGTCGGCGAAGAAGTCGAGCAACTGTTCGCTAAACTTGTAGAGGTGCTCGGTGTTCTTCTTGGCTTCGTCAACAACACGTTGATCTGCCCCTTCGCGCGCCGCCTTGTAGAACGCAACAGCTGCTTCAGTACCCATTCGAATAAAGCGTGAGAGTGATTCAAATGTCCGATTGGCAAGTACCGTTGGATCAAGTTGATGCGCAAAAGGTTGCTGGAAGCCTGCTTCGACGATCACATTTTCGAGATTGAAGCGAAGTTTGTTGTCCAAAATAGTCCGCACGGCGGCTAATGAAGCACGCCGCAATGCAAACGGATCTTTCGAGCCAGTTGGTTTTTCCTCAATCGAGAAAAATCCAGCCAAAGTATCCAGCTTATCCGCCAAACTCACCGCCACCGTCACCGGCGCGGTTGGCACTTCGTCGCCCTGCCCGACTGGCTTGTAGTGATCGCGGATTGCGTCGGCGACAGCGTCAGGCAGGCCCTCGGCGCGGGCGTAGTAGCCGCCCATCAGGCCTTGCAGTTCGGGGAACTCTCCGACCATTTCGGTGACCAGATCAGCTTTGCACAGGCGGGCCGCGAGTTCGGCTTGATCTGCCAAGTCCCCCTCCCGCTTGCGGGAGGGGTTAGGGGAGGGCCTGTCATCGTCAGGAGAGCCAACAGGCCCTCCCCCGACCCCTCCCGCAAGCGGGAGGGGAGAAGACGTGACGATGCCCTCTTCAACCAGCCAGCGGGCCAGCTTGGCGACACGCTCGACCTTGTCGGCCACCGTCCCCAGCTTCTCATGGAACGTGATCCGGCCAAGCTTCTTGGCCTGCTCTTCCAGCGAAACCTTGCGGTCCTGTTCCCAGAAGAACTGCGCGTCGCTTAGCCGAGCGGCCAGCACCTTACGGTTGCCTGCAACAATCTCCGCCCCGCCATCGAGCGCGACGATGTTGGCGGTGCAGACGAAGGCATTGGCCAATTTGCCTTTGCCGTCTTCACAGACGAAATACTTCTGGTTGGTCCGCGCGGTTAGCTGGATCACTTCGGGCGGGACATCGAGGAAAGCCTCGTCGAACCGGCCGAGCAAAGGCACCGGCCATTCGGTCAGCCCGGCGTTCTCAATCACCAGCCCTTCATCAGCGACCAGCAGCAGCCCTTCAGCATGGGCCGCAGCGGCGGCGCCATCGCGGATCAGGTCCTGGCGCTGTTCGTGATCGACGATGACATGGGCGGCGCGCAGCTTGGCGGCATAGTCATCCGCACCAGCGATTTCGATTTCGCCTTCGGAGTGGAACCGGTGGCCGCGGGTCAGGCGGCCTGAAGCGATGCCGTCGATTTCAAACGGCACCACTTCGCCATCCAGCAATGCGACGATCGCCGACAGCGGCCGAACCCAGCGCAGGCTTTCCGTGCTGATCGAGGCCACGCCCCAGCGCTGGCTTTTTGGCCAGGGGAACGCGCGGATAATCGCGGGGATCGCTTCGGCGAGCAGGTCGGCCGTCGCCCGGCCCGGCTTTTCGATCACCGCGAACAGCACACCATCGCGTTCCACCAGATCGGTTTCGGACAGGCCGGTCTTGCGCAGGAAGCCTTCCAAGGCTTGCGGCGGAGCGCCAACGCGTGGGCCTTTCAGTTCTTCGCTGACCGCAGCGGTCGCCGTAGGCAGATCGCGCGCGATCAGCGCCAGACGGCGCGGCGTGGACCAGACGGTAATCTCGCCCAGCGCAACCCCGGCATCACCCAGCGCCTTGCGGAACAGCTTTTCCAGATCGGCGCGGGCACCGGCCTGCATCCGCGCGGGCACTTCTTCGCAGCGCAGCTCGAGAAGGAAATCAGACATGGGCCGTTTCCCCAACACAAGTAGCACCGTCACCCTGAACTTGTTTGAACAAGTTCAGCTTCGCTTCCAGGGTCCATTTGGCCACACAGACCGAAGTGTCGTTTGGCAAGCCAACCGCGCCGCTGCGGGCGCGCTGCGCCATCGGGGCCAACGGCACGATGGATCCTGAAACAAGTTCAGGATGACGAAGAGGTTGGGTGAAGGTGTGGGGCGCGCTCACAGGCTCCACTCCGGATAGTCGATCGCCCATTGGTCCTTGTTCTTCTCAATCCACGCCTGGCACGCGCCCTTGGCGAGATCGCGGACCCGGCCCATGTAGCTGGCGCGTTCCTGCACGGAAATCACGCCGCGGGCCTGCAGCAGGTTGAACAGGTGGCTGGCCTCGATCGCCTGATCATAGGCAGCGAGCGGCACGTTCGCCTCGATACAGCGCTGCGCCTCAGCCTCAGCGGCCTGAAAGCCCTTGAACAGGCTTTCGGTATCGGCAACTTCAAAGTTGTATTTGGAAAATTCCTGCTCGTTCTTCAGGAACACCTGGCCATAGCTGACCCCGGTGCTGTTGAACGCGAGATCATAGACGTTGTCGACGCCCTGAATGTACATCGCCAGCCGCTCAAGACCATAGGTCAGCTCGCCCGCAACCGGCTTGCAATCGAACCCGCCCATCTGCTGGAAATAGGTGAACTGGGTGACTTCCATCCCATCGCACCAGACTTCCCAGCCAAGGCCCCAAGCGCCAAGCGTCGGACTTTCCCAGTCATCCTCAACAAAGCGGATGTCATGCGCCAGCGGATCAACCCCGATTTCGGCGAGGCTTTGCAGGTACAGCTCCTGCAGGTTGGCCGGGTTCGGCTTCAGGATCACCTGATACTGATAGTAATGCTGCAGCCGGTTGGGGTTTTCGCCATAGCGGCCATCGGTCGGGCGGCGGCTCGGCTGGACATAGGCCGCACTCCACGGCTCCGGTCCCAGACTGCGCAGGGTGGTCGCTGGGTGAAACGTCCCCGCACCAACGCGCATGTCATAGGGCTGCAGGATCAGGCAGCCCTGCTTGCTCCAGAAGGCGTGGAGGCGCAGGATCATGTCCTGGAAACTGAGAGGGCCGGTGCTGTCGCTCATGCTGCGGCCTTTGGCGGATGGGTCCTGCCCGGTCAATATCCCACAATGTTCATCGACTGGCAGGAATTTGCCCGTTAGAACCCGCTTCATGCGCAAAATCAAAGCCCTTTTCGCCCCGCTCGCCGCCCTTGCCCTGCTGGGGCCCGCTGCGACTGCCCAGCAAAGCCATCCCACTCCGCAACCGGTTCAGGCAGCGCCCGCCCCCGTACTCGCCAAACCAGCGCTGTGGAAGGTGTCGGATGCCGATACCACGATCTATCTGTTCGGCACGATCCACCTGCTGCCCGAAGGGATCGAGTGGTACAACGGTCCGGTTGCGAAGGCGTTTGAGCAATCGCAGCAACTGGTCACCGAAATTCCCGAAGTGAACGAGGGCGAGACGATCGCGCTGATGATGAAGCACGGCACCCTGCCAGCAGGGCAAAGCCTGCGCGATCAGATGACCCCGGATGAAAAAGCCAAGTACGATGCCGCGATGACCGGGCTGGGCCTGCCACCCGCCGCCTTTGATCGCTACAAACCCTGGTTTGCGGCAATGGCGCTGGCCATCCTGCCGCTGCAGCGCAAGGGTTATGCACTGGACAATGGTGTCGAAGCTCAGCTCGACAAACGCAACAAGGCGCTGGGCCGGTCGCGGATCGGGCTCGAAACGTTGGATTTCCAGCTCGGCATTTTTAACGGCTTTTCGCCCGCTGTTCAAAAGACATATTTGTTCGGCGTGATCGATGCCCTGCCCAACATCACGCAGGAAATCGAAAAGATGGTCGGATCCTGGACCAAGGGTGACGCCGAAGCGCTGGCGCTGACGCTCAATGCCGAAAGCGATGATCCGGCTCTATACGAAGCGTTGCTGACAGGTCGCAACCGGAACTGGGCCGCATGGATTGATCAGCGGCTGGATCAGCCCGGAACGATCTTCATCGCTGTTGGTGCAGGCCATCTAGGCGGCAAGGGATCGGTGCAGGATTTCCTTGATGGCCGGGGGATCAAGACGGTCCGTGTTCAATAGGCTGATTCTTGCGGCTTTTGCGGTACTGCTGGGTGCGTGCAGCCGCCCGGTGGAAGTAAACCCGGCGCTGTGGCTGGCCGAGGGGCCGCAGGGGCAAAAGGTGTGGCTGTTTGGCACGATCCACGCCCTTCCCGCGCCGGTCGCCTGGCGATCAGCCAAGGTCGATGCGGCGCTAAGGCAGACTGATCTGTTGGTGTTGGAAGTGGCCGATATCACCAACGACGCTGGCACCGCAAAAGCCTTTGCAGAGCTGGCGCAAAGCCCAGGGTTGCCCCCGTTAGCGCAGCGGATCGAGCCGGATTTGCGCGATGAGCTGTCAGCAGAGCTCAAGGACGGCGGGATCGCCCCAGCCCAGCTTGACCCCTATGAGACCTGGGCCGCCGCACTGATGTTGCAGCAGGCCGATAGCGCGGCCGGTGCCGATGACGCCGCCAATGGGATTGACCGCGCTTTGGCCAAGGCTTGGACTGGCGCGATCGCGGAGTTCGAAGGCGCGCCGGCCCAGCTCTCGATCTTTGACCGCCTGCCCGAACCGCAGCAACGCGCGCTGCTATCGGCCGTGGTCCGCGAGGCGCCGCAGCGCGAGGGGGAGACCTTGGCGCTCCAGACGGCATGGATGCGCGGTGACATGGATTTCATTTCCCGGACCACCTCGGAAGACTTTCTGAACCACCCTGAACTGCGGGAGGCACTGTTGACCGGCCGCAACCGCGCCTGGCTGGTGCAGCTTGATGCGATGCTGGCCAAGGGCGCGCGGCCGTTCGTGGCGGTTGGGGCAGCGCACCTCGCCGGGGCAGACGGCCTGCCCGCGATGCTCAATGCGCGCGGCTGGAAGGTCACCCGGCTTCAGTAGCCAATTCCCGGGCGTGATCCGGGACGACGATTGCTTGCAATTCTCCCGCTTTGCCGTTAGGGGCGCGCGCTTCCCGTTATGGTCATCCCTGGAGGCGTGACGGTGAAGTTCTGAAATCCAGAGTTTTTGAAAGGCTTGAGTTATGAGCGATCTGCTGACCCTGCCGGCCGAGACGCGCGAACAGGCAGGCAAGGGAGCCTCCCGTGCACTGCGTCGTGAAGGCCGTGTCCCCGCTGTTGTCTATGGTGGCAATGAAGCCCCCGTGGCGATCCACGTTGAAGAAAAGCTGCTGATCAAGCAGCTTGGCACCGGCCACTTCTTCAATTCGATCGTCGAAGTCGAAGTGGGCGGCAAGAAAGTTCGCACCCTGCCCAAGGACGTCGCGTTCCATCCGGTCACCGATCGCCCGCTCCACGCCGATTTCCTGCGCCTGTCGGCCAATTCGACCGTTCACGTCGAAGTGCCGGTGCTGTTCATCAACGAAGCGGCCTCGCCGGGTCTGAAGCGCGGCGCGGTGCTCAACATCGTCCGTCACGAGCTGGAACTGATCTGCGAAGCTGACAAGATCCCCGAAGACATCCAGATCGATGTCACCGGGCTTGATGTCGGCGCCTCGATCCACATCAGCCACGTGACCCTGCCTGCCGGTTCGAAGAGCGCGATCACCGATCGTGACTTCACCATCGCCACCATCGTTGCCCCTTCGGGCCTGCGCAGCGAAGAAGGCGATAACGCCAAGTCCGAAGCAGAGGGCTGATCCTCTATCGGTTGTCGCAGCGTTCTAACTGCTGCATCAAAAGCCGGGCCGTGGAAACGCGGTCCGGCTTTTTGCTGGTTAGTGACAAGTAGGAGCGATTGCGGTGCAAATCTGGGTAGGTCTGGGCAATCCCGGGCCGCAATACACTTTTCACCGGCACAATGTCGGCTTCATGGTGGTTGACGCCATGGCCGATATCCATGGCTTTGGCCCGGTTCAGAAGAAGTTCCTCGGCTGGACCCAGGAAGGTCGGATCGGTGGCGAAAAGATCATTCTGCTCAAGCCTGCGACATTCATGAATGAAAGCGGGCGCTCAGTCGGCGAAGCACTGCGGTTCTACAAGCTTGGCACCGAAGCGCTGACCGTGTTCCATGACGAGCTCGATCTCGCCCCGTTCAAGGTCAAGGTGAAGCAGGGTGGCGGCACCGCCGGGCACAATGGTCTCCGTTCGATTGATCAGCACCTCGGTGCCGCTTTCCGCCGGGTCCGGATCGGGATCGGCCATCCGGGGCACAAGGACCGGGTTACCGGCTATGTGCTGGGTAACTATGCCAAGGCCGAAATGGATCCGCTGGCCGATATGCTCGGCGGAATCTGTGCCGAGGCCGACTGGCTGGCCAAAGGCGATGATGCGCGATTCATGAGCGAGCTGGCGCTGCGGA
The DNA here is from genome assembly GCA_017987575.1 of Novosphingobium sp. Lineage (GTDB taxonomy): Bacteria > Pseudomonadota > Alphaproteobacteria > Sphingomonadales > Sphingomonadaceae > Novosphingobium. The sequence continues at coordinate 12,219 of JAGNTK010000015.1, forward strand.
TGGCCGAAGATTGAGCCACTATGCAACGCGTTCTGATCATTGGATCGCCAGGCGCGGGTAAATCGACGCTGTCACATGCGGTTGCAGCGCGCACCAGCTTGCCGCTTTACCACATGGACAAGATACACTGGCTTGCGGGTTGGGTTGAACGGGACCGCGATGAAGGCTTGGCCGAGGTTAAGCGAGTTCTGGCGCAAGAGCGCTGGATCATTGATGGCAACTATGGATCGAGCCTGCCCTTGCGGATCGAACGGGCTGATACGGTGGTATGGCTCGATTATCCGACCTGGCGCTGTCTTGGCCGTGCGTTGAAGCGTTGGTGGCGGCACCGTGGTCAGACTCGCCCTGACATGACCGAAGGTTGCCCGGAGCGACTGGACACGGAGTTTTTCCTCTACATCCTCATGTTCCGCAGCGGCTGGCATCGCCGCAATGGGCAGATCTTGGCTAACTTTGCAGGACAAGTCATCCGATTTCACCACCCCCGCGAAGCCGAACATTGGCTAGAAGGCCTTGGCTCTCAAGCGTAACCAATGATGGTGGTAACCTGTCGGTTTACTTGACAAAATTCACCCCCTCCCAAACTCGTTAACCACTGCATCCCGCAGCGAGTCCCAATTGGCACGGGGATTGCGTTGTCTGTCGGCAACCATGGCAATGGCAACAGGGATCGAGTTTATGATGAAGCGCACTCTCATTTCGGCAATCGCATTTGGCGCTCTGGCAGCGGCTGTGCCGGCACAGGCTGGCGGTTTTACCTGGGGCGGCAGCACCGGTGGCCATAAGCATTACAGTGGCTGTGGTCACAGCGGAACCACCACGTCGAGCACTTCGGGTGGGACGACAACCTCGACCACTTCGGGGGGAACTACCACCACGACTTCGGGCGGGACCACCACCACGACTTCGGGCGGCAGCACCTCGGGTGGAACCACCACTTCAACCTCGGGGGGGACGGCAGTTCCTGAACCCGGCATGCTTGGCTTGATGGGTGTAGCGCTGCTTGGGCTGGGTGTGGCCCGTCGGCGTCGCCAAAAGGTCTGATCACCACATTCTTCTGAGTTTCAGTTGATTTACAGAGGCCGTCACCGGGTTATCCGGTGGCGGCCTCAACCGTTATCAACCGGACACGAATTTCCAGATTGGCGGGGTCAAGCGCAGCAGCGCGTTGAAGCAAGGTGCGGGCTTGCGCCAGATCGCGCCCGGATCGGTACCGGGCATAGGCGGCATTGTGCAGCAGCATTGGATCTTCTGGCAATAGAGCACTGGCCCGGTCTGCAAGGCCTATTGCGGTTGCTGGATCACCGGCCATCATCGTTGCCCAGGCCAGATTTCCCAATGTCTGTGCACTGGTGTCCAGCGCCACCAATTCGCGGTAATGCGTTGCCGCGGCGGACCAATCGCCCAGCATAGCGGCCTTGTCCGCAGCGACGGTATGACGTTCGTACAAAGCGTATTCGGGTGAGGCGAGCTTTGCTGCCAAAGCTTCTGCCTCTGGTTCTCCCGCCGCATCACCAATCCGGATCGCGAGCTCCAGAATTGAACGTTCGGGAAAGCGGGTCTCAACCAGCGGTTGAACTGTGGCGAATGCGCGGTTGGGGTCACCAGTTGCCAGCTGCGCCTCGGCGGTCAGACGGCGGGCCTGGGGATTGTTCGGCTCCTGCGTCAAGACCTGGGTCAGCATGGCCCGCGCCTGTTCGGGACGTCCTTGCCGCAGCATGGCTTCGGCATAGAGCAAGCCGTCGGCTGAAGCGGGAACGATCTGTGTCTCCAAAGGTTGGAGCATCACCAGCACTTTGTCCCACTGACCTGCTGCGGCCGTAACCCGCAGGCTCATCGCGCCAACGTCGCGCAAATCCGGCGCAAGTTCTGCGGCCTTGGCAACCATCGCCGCTGCCTCTTTGGTTTGGCCGGTCCGTTCAAGCACATCGGCGGCGGCAAGAAGCGGCTCCGGCCGACTGGGGAAGGCTTTGGCCGCCCTTGCGAAGCCCGCCAGAGCTGGGCTGATTCTGGCCTCAATCGCGGCCAGATCGGCGGCGATCATCATCGCTTCATAGGAATTGGGAGCCAGCTGTGACAGCATGGCAGAGAGCCGCCCTGCCCCTTCGGCATCATTGGCGCTCAGCCGCAGTCGCGCATAGGCCGTGATCAGGGGCGCTGAGGGTACTTGGGTCAAGCCCTGCTCAAACCGCGTAATCGATTCGCGCGTCTGGCCCAATGCTGCCAGCGCTTGGGCACCAAGCCGCATGCCTTCGCTGCTTTGATCGGTTTCGATCATGCCCCATGCGGCTTGGGGATCGCCCTTGATCAGCTGCACCTCGGCCCGCATCTGATTGACCTCAGCCGCGCTGCCGCCTGCTGCGGCATAGCGATCGATGGCGATGCCCGCTCCCTCACCATCATTAAGCCGCAACAAAGTGTGGGCGAACAACTGCAGCATCGCCTTGTCGCTCGGCTGGTCATGCAAGCCCGCGACCAGTTCGGTTCGTGCCGCGCTGTAGTCGTGCGCCGCCAAATGAGCTTTGGCCGATGCAAGATGCTCATCCGGCGTAGTGGCACAGCCCCCCAGCACGGAGGCCAGCAGCAGAATGGCAGCAAGGCGTTGTCGGTTCATAGCCTTAACCATAGCGGCCAGGGCTGAAATTTCGATGAAAGCCGGACCGCGTTCAGCAAAACTGGTCAAACCCGCCCTGCCCCGCTATGGGCCCGCGCTTGAACGCGTGTTGGAGTGCATGATGGGATTTCGTTGCGGTATCGTTGGCCTGCCGAATGTCGGCAAGAGCACCCTGTTCAATGCGCTGACTGAAACGCAGGCGGCGCAGGCGGCGAACTATCCGTTCTGCACGATCGAACCGAACGTCGGCAATGTCGGCGTGCCCGATCCACGGCTCGACCAACTGGCGAAGATCGCCGGCAGCCAGAAGATCATCCCGACGCAGCTCGGCTTTGTCGATATCGCTGGGCTGGTGCGCGGGGCGAGCAAGGGCGAAGGGCTCGGCAACCAGTTCCTCGGCAACATCCGCGAAGTGGACGCGATTGTTCACGTGCTGCGCTGTTTCGAAAACGACGATATCCAGCACGTCGACAACAAGATCGATCCGGTGTCTGACGCTGAAACGGTCGAAACCGAGCTGATGCTGTCTGACCTCGAAAGCCTCGAAAAGCGGGTTCCGGCGGCACAGAAAAAGGCCGCGCAGGGCGACAAGGAAAACAAGCTGCTCGCTTCCGTTCTGGCCCCGGCGCTGGAACTGCTGCGCGAAGGCAAGCCGGCCCGGCTGGCCTGGCCCAACGACGAGGAAGAGCGCAAGGTGTTCGCTTCGGCGCAGCTGCTCACCGCCAAGCCAGTGCTCTATGTCTGCAATGTCGAGGAAGAAGCGGCCGCGAACGGCAACGCCTTCTCCGCCAAGGTGTTCGAAAAGGCAAAGGCCGAGGGCGCCAATGCCGTGATCGTTTCCGCCGCGATCGAAAGCGAGCTGACCGGCATGGACGACGAGGAACGCATGGTGTTCCTTGAAGAAATGGGCCTCCACGAAACAGGTCTGGCCCGCGTGATCCGCTCGGGCTATGACTTACTCCACCTGATCACCTTCTTCACCGTCGGCCCCAAGGAAGCGCGGGCATGGACTGTGCATCAAGGCGCCAAGGCCCCTGAAGCGGCCGGTGAAATCCACTCCGACATGCAGCGCGGCTTCATCCGGGCCGAGACGATCGCCTATGACGACTTCGTCAGTCTGGGCGGCGAAAACGCTGCCAAGGAAGCCGGCAAGTTGCGGCAAGAAGGCAAGGAATATGTCATTGCCGATGGTGATGTGCTGCACTTCAAGTTCAATGTCTGATTGAACCCATGGCTAACCGTGCCTAGATTGCCCCTGATGCTGACCCGCCTGCTCCTGACCTTGCTTGCAGCTTGCCTGTCGCTCCCGGCGATTGCGGCACCGGTCAGCCATGGCGTTCCGACTGAGCAGCATGCCCAAACCGCTGCGGGCGATTGCCACAAGCCTGCGCCCCAGCCCGGCGATCATGCGCAAAAGCACGATTGCATCGGCTGTATCGCCCGGTATGACGGTATGGCTGCCATTTGCGCTGCGACGCTCTCGCCAGAGCCCCTGCCTGAAACGCAATTTGCCGCGCAATACGCCCAGATTCGCGCAGGGCCCGATACGCCCCCTCCCCGATCCTGAGGAGCCTCGCTGGCAAATTTGTGTTTGCCAACCTGACACCCTCACATTCGGACAAAATCGATGAAGCGACTTATCATCCCGGCTCTGCTGGGCGCTACCGTGCTATCCAGCCCAGCCTGGGCACAGGAGCATTCCGGTCATGCCGGGCACAATCAAACGCCCACTCCGGCCGCAGCAGAAACGCAAACACCGTCGCCCGCGTCGACGCCGGTTGACCATTCAAAGATGGACCATTCCGGCCATCAAGGTCACCCCACTGGTGAGAAGCCAGAAGCGGTGCAGCAGGAAGACGAGGATTTCGAGAACTCGCAGGCCATGCCCATGCCTCGCATGCCTGCCCCGTCCGCCGAAGGCTCCGGCACCGCACGCCTCCCCGGCAAGGAAGGCGGAATGCACGGCCTGCACATCATGTCGGGTGACTGGATGCTGATGGCCCACGGCACCGTCTCGCTCCAATACACCGACCATTCCGGCCCGCGCGGCAATGACATGACCTATGTCACCTCGATGGCCATGGTCAGCGCGCAGCGTGACACCAGTTGGGGCCGGATCCAGTTCAAGTCGATGCTGAGCCTTGAGCCGTTGATGGCCCCACCCGGCTACCCCAACCTGTTTGCGACTGGCGAGACCGCCTACGGTGATCCGATTGTCGACCGCCAGCATCCGCACGATCTGTTCATGGAACTCGCGACGCGGGTCGATGTGAATGTCGGTTCGGGCAGTCTGTTCCTCTATGGCGGCCCGGTTGGCGAACCGGCGATTGGGCCCAGCGCCTTCATGCATCGCGGCTCGGCCAAATTTAACCCTGAACCGCCGATCACCCATCACTGGTTTGATTCCACCCACATCACCTATGGCGTGATAACCGCCGGGTACTCCGCGCCCAAGTGGCAGATCGAAGCCAGCGCCTTTCGCGGGGCAGAACCCGACGAAGCGCGCTGGAATATCGAAACGCCAAAGCTTGATAGCTGGTCAGTCCGCGCATCGCTGAACCCCTCGCCGCGCTGGTCGGTTCAGGCGAGCTATGCCGAGATCAAGGAGCCCGAAGCCAGCCATCCGGGCGAGGACGAGCAGCGCTTTACCAGTTCGGTCCACTACGCCGATGGCAAGTTCTCAGCGATGGGTGCGTTCTCAGCCAAAGAGCGCGATCACGGCGAAACGTTGACGGCTTGGCTGGGCGAAGTGAACTGGGATCTGGATCGGCACAACACTGTGTTCGGCCGAGTCGAGAATGTCGCCAACAACGAACTGTTTCCCGATCACAGCGATCCACTACACGAGCAGACGTTCCGCGTGACCAAGTTTCAGGCCGGTTACGCTCGGCGGATACCGATGGGTCCATTTGAGCTCGCGCTGGGTGGTTCGCTTTCCGCCTTCGCGAAACCGTCAGCACTCGACGCGGTCTATGGTGATAAGCCATGGGGCTATACGCTGTTTGCGCGGATCAATCTGGGGAACTGAGGTATGGAAGAAGGGCTGGTCTATTTTGAGGACCTCGTCGTTGGCTCAAAGGCGTCCTTCGGGCGTTATGAAGTCACCCGCGAGGAAGTGATCGAATTTGCCACCAAATACGATCCCCAGCCCTTCCACCTCTCTGACGAAGCCGCCGCGCAGACGCATTTCGGGCGGATTTCGGCCAGCGGCTGGCACACCTGTGCGATGGTGATGCGGATGCTGGTCGATAACATTACTGAGCGTAAACAGGCCGGCCTCGGCTCGCCGGGGCAGGATGAGCTGCGCTGGCTGAAGCCAGTCTATCCCGGCGATGTGCTAAGGGTGGAGAGCGAGCTGCTCAGCAAAAAGCAGAGCCAGTCGCGGCCCGAAATGGGCAGTTTCAAATCCGAAGTGCGGGTGTTCAATCAGGATGACGTGGTGGTCTACTCGATGAAATCGATCGGGTTGATCAGGGTGCGGGGCAGCTGATCCTCCCCCAAGGGGGAGGATTACTTCCGCCCAAACAGCTTTTCGACATCGCCCAACGCAAGCTTGACCCACGTCGGCCGCCCATGGTTGCACTGCCCTGACCTTGGCGTCACTTCCATCTCGCGCAGCAGCGCATTCATCTCTGCCACGGACAGCACCCGACCGGCCCGGACCGAGCCGTGGCAAGCCATGGTCGCGAGCACCAGATCGACCCGCTCACCCAGCAAGAGCGCAGCGCCGTTCTGGGCAAGGTCATCGGCAATATCGCGGACCAGCGCCTGAACGTTGCCCTGCCCCAGCACCGCCGGAACCGCGCGGACCAGCAGTGCTGTGGGGCCGAACCGTTCGACTACCAGACCAAATTCGCCCAACACTGATGCTGCGCCCTCAACCCGGTCACAGTCCGGCTCGTCCAGTTCGACCACTTCGGGTATCAGCAGCGCCTGACTGCGGTTCGCGGCAGCCTGCGCCCCGGCCGCCTTAAGCCGTTCGAGCACCAAGCGTTCGTGCGCCGCGTGCTGATCGACGATCACCAGCCCGTCCTCGGCCTCGGCAACAATATAGGTCTGCGCGACCTGACCGCGCGCCACTCCGAGGGGATAGGAAACTGACGGGGCTTGAACCGCTTCCTCGGCCCGCGCCGCTGGCAGAGCAGCTGGAGCGGCTTCATAGGCGCGCCAGGCCGGTGCCGCCTCACGCACCGCCCCACCCGCGAACAGCGAACCAAGCGCAGGAGCGATGGGCTCGGCCTGCCAATTACCCATCGCTGGAGCTGCAGGAGCCTGAGCGCTGCGCTGTCCCGCACCCTCAAGCGCGTGGCGCAGGCCCGACACGATGAACCCGCGAACAAAGGCCGGATCGCGGAACCGCACTTCGGTCTTGGCCGGGTGGACGTTCACATCGACCTCCTCGGGCGGGACATCGAGGAACAGAGCCAGCACCGCATGGCGATCGCGCGCCAGCATATCGGCATAGGCCCCGCGCACGGCCCCCACCAGCAACCGATCCTTCACCGGGCGGCCATTGACGAACAGGTACTGGTGATCGGCCACCCCGCGGTTGTAGGTCGGCAGGCCCGCAACGCCAGTCAGCCGTGCCCCGGCGCGTTCGAGGTCAATCGCCACGCCGTCTTCGGCCAGTTCGCGCGCGACGATCCGGGCAACGCGGACAGCCAGTTCTTCACCCGGCTGCACTGCCAAGATGCGGCGGCCATCGTGTTCGAGCACGAACCCGACATCGGGCCGGGCCATGGCGAGGCGGCGGACGACATCGAGGCAAGCGGCGTACTCGCTGCGGGCGCTCCGCAGAAACTTGCGCCGCACGGGAACCTTCCCAAACAGGTCCTCGACCCGAATTCGGGTGCCGGCCGGCAGCGCGGCTGGGCCTTGCTCGATCACATCCCCATGATCCACGACGCGGCGCCAGCCCTCGTGCGCCGAGCGCGGGCGGCTTTCCAACGTCAGCCGGGCGACACTGGCAATCGAAGGCAAGGCCTCCCCGCGAAAGCCCAGAGTGGCGACCAGTTCGATCTGCTCGTCCGGCAGCTTGGATGTGGCGTGCCGCTCGAGCGCCAGTTCCATTTCGTCCGGGCTCATTCCGCAGCCATCGTCGGTCACTTCGATCCCGGCAAGCCCTCCCTCGGTCAGGCGCACAGCAATGTTCTGCGCCCCGGCATCGATCGCATTCTCGACCAGCTCTTTGAGCGCCGATGCGGGCCGCTCAACCACCTCGCCCGCAGCGATGCGGTTGACCAGGCTTTCAGGCAGGCGGCGGATTATGGGCATGGCCACGGCCCTATCCCCAATCCTGCACAAATTCGAGACGGGGTGAGCCGCTTATGAGACCAATTGACACAATTTTTTAGCCTTTCGCCAAGCCCCCTGCTAGGGGGTGCGCTCCCACGCCAACGCAACGGCCTTTCGCAGCCGCGCGAGTCGCGGTATGCGGCGGTAAACATACGGATTTTTCAATGGCTTCGTTCCTCTCGCGATTCTTTAAATTCCGCGCTCAGAACATGGCAATCGACCTCGGTACAGCCAACACGCTGGTCTACGTTCAAGACCGCGGTATCGTCCTTAACGAACCTTCGGTGGTCGCCATCGAAACGATCAACGGCGTCAAGCGCGTCAAGGCCGTCGGTGATGACGCCAAGATGATGATGGGCAAGACCCCGGATTCGATCGAAGCGATCCGCCCGCTGCGCGATGGCGTGATTGCCGATATCGATATCGCCGAGAAGATGATCGAGTACTTCATCAAGAAGGTGCACGGCAAAAACACGATGCTGCGCTACCCCGAAATCGTGATCTGCGTGCCTTCAGGCTCGACCTCGGTCGAACGCCGCGCGATCCGTGATGCGGCCAGCAATGCTGGCGCCAGCCAGGTCTATCTGATCCTTGAACCGATGGCCGCCGCGATCGGCGCCGATATGCCGGTGACCGAACCGGTTGGTTCGATGGTCGTCGACATCGGCGGCGGGACGACCGAAGTTGCGGTGCTGTCGCTGCGGGGCCTTGCCTATACCACCTCGGTCCGCGTCGGCGGGGACAAGATGGACGAAGCGATCGTTTCCTATGTTCGCCGCCACCACAACCTGCTGATCGGCGAATCGACGGCTGAGCGGATCAAGAAGGATTACGGCTGCGCAGTGATGCCGGCTGACGGGATTGGCGAAACGATCCACATCAAGGGCCGCGATCTGGTCAATGGCGTTCCCAAGGAAATCACCATCACCCAGGCCAATATCGCCGAAGCCCTGTCCGAACCGATCGGGCAGATCGTGGAAGGCGTGCGGATCGCACTGGAAAATACCGCGCCTGAACTTGCTGCCGATATCGTTGATCAAGGCATCGTGCTGACTGGCGGCGGGGCGCTGATCCACGGGCTTGATGAATTTCTGCGCGAAGAAACTGGCCTGCCGGTTACCATCGCGGAAGATCCGTTGTCGTGTGTTGCACTCGGCACTGGGCGGGCCATGGAAGATCCGATCTTCCGCGGCGTGCTGATGACGGCCTGAGGCGGACAGGGGCGATGATCCGCGCTGCCGCCAACAGGACCTAGACCGGTGGTTTCGGCGCCTGGCAACCGGCGCCCGGGCCATTCGCGGCGGGCGCAGTACGGAACGTTTTTTGGCTATTTGATCGCGCTTGGCGGGGCCGGGATTGGCGCCGCGCTGCTGTTTGTCACAACCAATGATACGGCTGCATTCGCTGGGCTAAGGGCCGTTGCAGCCGATGGCGTGGCACCGGTGTCGCAAGCTGCTGCGGCGGGCAGAACCGAGAGCCAGTCTTTGCTGGCTGTGATTGGCGGCTATTTCACGCGCGGCAGCCGGGTTGCCCAGCTTGAAAAGGAAGTCGCCGAAGGCCGGGTAAAGTTGGCTGAACAGGCCGCACTCAAAGAAGAAAATGCGCGGTTGCGCGCCACATTGGGGTTGACCCAAGGGGATCTCAAACCGGTTGCGGTCGCGCGGCTACTTGGTTCTACATCTTCTTCAACCCGCCGGTTTGCGACGCTCGGAGCTGGTGCCAGGCAGGGCGTTCAACCCGGTATGGTGGTGCGATCCCCGCTGGGGGTGGTGGGCCGTGTGCTGGAAGTCGGTAGTTCATCATCGAAGGTTCTGCTCATAACCGACAATGAAAGTTCGATCCCCGTGCGCCGCGCCGAAGACGGGGTGCAGGCCTATGCCACTGGGCGCGGTGATGGAACCTTGCAGATCAAGCTGGCAGTCAGCGGGTTGAACCCCTTCAAGAAGGGTGACGCAATCGTCACGTCTGGATCGGGCGGCCTGTTTCGTCCGGGTGAAGCCGTAGCAGTGGTTGTGTCACTGACCGTGGACGGCGCAATCGCCCGCCCGCTCAGTGACCCCGGGATGACCGAATTTGTCGTGGTAGAACCGGTCTATGATGAGGTCTTGTCCGCAGAAGCCAACAAGCTTCAGGCCGGTAACTGATGCCCAGTCCGCTGATCGCGCCAATCACCGACGTGCTGCGTGACTTTGGTAAGCCACGGATCAACCGCGCGCCCTCGCCTATTCTCGCGGTCAGCTTGCCGTGGCTGCTGGTCATGGTGGGATCGCTTAGTCCGGCATGGCCGATCATCTCTTCGGCTCCGCTGGTTCCGCCGTTCGGGTTCCTGCTTCTGATCGCCTGGCAACAATTGCGGCCGGGTCTATTTCCGATCTGGGCGGGTCTGCCGCTGGGGTTGTTTGATGATCTCTATTCGGGTCAACCGTTCGGATCGGCGGTGATGCTGTGGTCGTTGACCATGCTGGCGCTGGAATTTCTGGAAGTACGCTTCCCGTGGCGCGGCGTGGTACTCAACTGGCTTAGTGCCGGCGGCATTATTACTGTCTATCTGGTTCTTGCCTTGATGGTCGCCAATGCTGGCGGTGGTTCGGCGGCGATTTCGGTATTGGTCCCGCAAATTCTGTTGTCGATCCTGGCCTATCCGATTGCCGCGCGGTTGGTAGGCGCAATTGATCGGTTCCGGCTAATTCCGATCATCACGGTATAACGCGATGCTTGGCGAAACCACTCACGTCAGTTCAGCAACACTCAAGAACAGCTTCAGCCGTCGTTCGATCTTTATCGGTGGATTGCAGGTTGGCGTCGGCGTCTTGCTGGCCGGGCGGATGGGCTGGATCGCCCTGATCCAGCGTGACAAATACCAGACCGCAGCGGAGAGCAACCGCGTCAATCTGACGCTTATCCCGCCCAGGCGCGGCGCGATTGTTGATCGCAACAATGCACCGCTGGCGTCCAACAAGATGGAATACCGGATCGACATTATTCCGGAACGCCTGATTGATCCGAAAGGAACTGTGACCCGTCTGGGCACGCTGCTGGGTATGGATGCAATCGCGCTGCGCGATCTGTCCGACAAGCTCGAGAAGGTCCACGGCTTTCAACCGCTTGGCGTGGCTTCGGGCATTCCGCCAGAAATCTATGACAAAGTGCTGGTCCGCCTGCCCGAGATGCCGGGTGTAGTGGCTGCGCAAGGGTTCACCCGCTGGTATCCGACCGGGCCTTCAGTTGGCCACTTGCTGGGTTATGTCGGGCCGGCCTCGGCTGAGGACTATAAGAAAGAGCGCAACCCGCTGCTGGTGACCCCCGGCTTCAAGATCGGCAAAGATGGGTTCGAAAAGCAGTTTGAGGCGCGTCTGCGCGGGCAGCCGGGGGCCAAGCGGGTCGAAGTGACCGCGACCGGCAAGATCGTTCGCGATCTGGAAATGCGCGATGACGTGCCGGGCCAGCCGATGAAGCTGGCGATCAACGGTCCGCTGCAGGATTATGCCGCACGGCGGATCGGGCTGGAAAGCGGCGCGGTGGTGGTGATGGATTGCGACAGCGGCGATCTGCTCGCAATGGCCTCGATGCCCAGTTACGATCCGAACAGCTTTTCCGATGGGATCGGCCGGATCGAATGGAAGATGCTGTCCGACGATGATCACGTACCGCTGCGCAACAAGGTGCTGCGTGGGCTGTTCCCACCGGGCTCTACGGTGAAGCCAGCAGTGGCGCTGGCCTTCCTTGAGGCGGGGCTTGATCCTTCGGCCAGCGTCGGTTGCGGCGGCGGGCTGCGCGTGGGCAACCGCGTGTTCCACTGCTGGAACCGGCGCGGTCACGGCTCGGTTGATATGGCCAAGGCGATCTATCAAAGCTGCGACGTCTATTTCTATCACTTCGCCCAGAAGATCGGGATGGAGAAAATCGCGGCGATGTGCAAACGGCTTGGCTTGGGCGAGAGCTTCGACCTGCCGGTTACCGGGCAAAGCTATGGCACGGTTCCAGATCCGGCCTGGAAGGAAAAGAAGTATGGCAAGCCGTGGGCGATCTTCGACACGGTGAACGCTACGATCGGGCAAGGTTATTTCCAGACCAATCCGCTGCAGCAGGCAGTGATGGCCGCCCGGATCGCCTCTGGCAAAGCACTGCAGCCGCGATTGCTGTACGATGAAAGGCCGCAGCAGGCGGCCTCGCTCGGCATTTCTCAGGAGCACCTTGATTTCGTCCATGCTGCGATGAGCGAAGTGGTCAACGGACGCGGTACAGCGGGCAGAGCGCGGCTGCCAATCCCCGATGTGCTGATGGCTGGCAAGACCGGAACCGCCCAAGTCGTCGGGCTCAACATCTCAAAGGGCAAAGGCGGTCTTTGGAAGCACCGTGACCATGGTCACTTCGTAGCCTTTGCGCCGTTCGACAAGCCGAAATATGCCTGCGCTGTGGTGGTTCAGCACGGCGGCGGATCGGGTGCCGCCTATCCAATCGCGCGCGATGTGATGACCTTTCTGTTCGACCCTGGAAAAGCGATGGAAGCATTGCACGGGATGGAAAGCGGCTGGGGCGGCACGCCGCAACAACGGATGGCCGCACGTTATCGCTCGTTTGCGGCGCAGTATGGCGTCAATGCGCCCAAGCCCGCCGATGATGACGAAATCCAACGGCAGGTCCAAAGCACCGATGCCGCGGCGGAAGGACCGCGTTCGCCGGTAACCGAGGCTGCAGCACCGCCGCCTGAGCCGGATGCAGATGCGGCTCCCACTGCGGCACCAACCGCAGGTCCGGCTCCCGCCCTCACCCCTTCCACACCAGCCGGTCCGCAATGAGCCGCCGAATAGTCCCCGAAGCGATTGCGCGGGAACCGTGGGAGGTGTTGCTGCCGCTGTTCGCGCTCAACACGTTCGGGTCGGTGGTGCTTTATTCTGCGGCGGGAGGGCGGCTCGAACCGTGGGCCTTGCTGCATATGATCCACTTTGGCGTGTTTCTGGTGATGGCCTTTGTGATCTCGCGCCTCCCACGTGAATTATTCAAAACCGCCACCTACCCCGCCTATGCCGCCTTGGTGTTGCTGCTGGTCGCCGTCGACCTGTTCGGCAGCGTACGAGGCGGCAGCCAACGCTGGATCAACCTGGGCTTCATGATGCTCCAGCCATCGGAGCTTATGAAACCTGGGATCGTCTTGGCCCTGGCTGTCTTCTTCGATAGCCTTCCCCCTGCGATGACCCGCAGCTGGCGCGCCCTGTTACCTGCAGCCGCCTTGGCGGTGGTGCCGGTTCTGTTGGTGCTCATCCAGCCCGATCTTGGCACCGGGTTGTCAATCGCAGCAGGGGCGGCGGTGGTGGTCTTTCTCGCTGGCCTGCCGATCCGCTGGTTTTTTGGCGCGGGTCTGGCCGGAGCAGCTTTGGCTCCGGTAGCGTTCTTTACGCTGCTTCATGATTATCAACGCAAACGCGTGTTCGTGTTCCTGGATCCAGAAAGCGATATGCTGGGGGACGGGTATCACATCACCCAGTCGAAGATTGCGGTCGGTTCGGGCGGCTTCTGGGGCAAGGGCTTTGGCAATGGCAGCCAAAGCCATCTGGAATACTTGCCTGAAGCCCACACCGACTTTGCCTTTGCGACCATGGCAGAGGAATGGGGCATCGCGGGCGGCTTGTTCGTGCTGGCGGTGTTCTTGTGGACTTTTCGCTGGGGATTGCGGGTGGCCCGCCGCGCGCCGGACCGCTTCTCCAGCCTGCTGGCTGCGGGGATGACCTTCACGATCTTTTTCTACATGGCGATCAACATGCTGATGGTGCTCGGCCTTGCTCCGGTGGTGGGTATCCCCCTGCCCTGGATCAGCCATGGCGGGTCGGCGCTGATGACCAACATGATCTGCCTGGGTACGATCATGGCCGTCAACCGCTGGAGCCGCCGGGGCGGTTCCTTGCAAAGTTGAGCGGCGCAAAGCCGTAAGTCCAAGAAACCCCTTCCATCCTTAAAAACAGCCGCTATAGGGAGCGCTCCCCGACGAATCGGGGTCGGGAAAGTGGACGCATAGCTCAGTTGGTAGAGCAGCTGACTCTTAATCAGCGGGTCCTAGGTTCGAGCCCTAGTGCGTCCACCACCTTCTCCCATGTTTTCAAACACTTGAATCGCTCGGACAGTGGAGCGTATCCAGACATCTGCGTGCTAGGTAGCTCTCTAGGTAGCAGCGCGGCAATTCGGCGCTGCAGTGCAGTGAACTGTTCATGGCCTGCGCCCTGTCCAACTGGGCTTGAGCGAGTTGTCGGTTCACCTCCCCGCCAGCGGCGCACGCTGGGATGGCAGCTTAGAACCTCAGGCGGCGCGGTGTCGTGCTAACAGCTAGGCCACCCGAGCTTCGATCCAGAGCGCCCGACGGACAAGAATGACGCCCTTGGCTGAATGCCCTGCCGGCTCGGATACGCCTCATGGACGGTAAGAACGGTCAGACGGTTAAGCGCCGGATCTGGCTTCGACGCGCAGGCGTTGACGGAGGACATCATCGCGTTGGTGAAGCAATATGGTCGCTACGGCTATCGCCGGGTGACCGCATTGCTCTGCCATGCGGGATGGACGGTGAACCACAAGCGGGTTGAGCGGATATGGCGGCGCGAGGGGCTCAAGGTCCCGCAACGCCAGCCAAAGCGCGGGCGCCTGTGGCTCAATGACGGAACGTGCATCCGCCTGCGACATGAGGTCGTGCTGGCGGCGTTGGCAGAGCTGTTCGTCACGCGTGGGCCGCCCGCGCACATACGGTCGGATAACGGCGCCGAATTTATCGCCAATGCCGTCCAGAAATGGCTCGGCCAGATCGGCGTGAAGACGCTCTACATCGCACCGGGATCGCCATGAGAGAATGGATATAATGAGAGCTTCAATGGGTCGCTGCGCGACGAACTGCTCAATGGCGAGATCTTCTACAGCCTCGCCGAGGCAAAGGTGCTGATCGAAGCCTGGCGGCGGCATTACAACACCGTCCGCCCGCACAGCAGCCTTGGCTACCGACCACCGGCACCAGAAACGGCTTCACCGCCCTATCCAGTCTCCGGTTCCGCTTCGCTCCACCTCCGCTCGGATATGGCGGCGGCGGGCTTAATCCACTAACAAACCAACCGGTCCACTCGGTGGGGCAGATCACTGGCCGAACTGTGCGACGGCTAATCCCATACTGCTTTAAATCAGCATGGCACCTTTGGATGCGGAACTTGCGGCCATCGTAACTGCGCCCATAGACGAAGTCGTAAGACCACACATCGCGGGATATTCCGGTCGCAGGCGGGTAACCACGCTCGGTGATCTGGGGTACCGCACCGCGATTGAACTCATCGCTGAAATTGGGCTTCCCCATGGTCGCCTCCTGTCCTCAAAATTAGGATCGAAGGCGTCCAGAAATCTAGGGGCTACTCACCCGCCTGACGCATCCTCACCTCCGTCAGCAGCGCTGAATCAAATCAAACCGCCATTGGCGAAGGGCTGTTGTAGTGCCCAGATAGCGCCCGATGCGTAGGATATTATCTTTGCCCTCCCCCGTTCGGGGGGTGTACGGCGATCAGCGGACAGCTCATTAGGAAGGGGCGACCCGGCCTTCAAGGCGCTACAGCAATGGAGTTTCTTGATGGTAACTCTGGCGGTGGGATTCCGTCTCACCGCCATTTCTTCACCTTACGTGTGGCTTATTTCGTGTCGGGAAACCCCAGTCCAATTATCTTCAAGGGCCACTTCGCATTCCTGATTGGGAGAACTCAAATGCGCATCCTACTGACCGCCGCCACCGTCGCGATCGCGCTCACGGCAACCCCTGCCCAGGCCCGGTCGGGCTACGCCGCGTGCGTGGCGATCCAGCCGAGCAAGAACCGCCTTTTGTGGACCAATCCGGTTGCCGCGGAAGACTCGTCGATGGCGACGCTTGCCGCGAAATTCGCCGCGACGCTGCGCGACAAGAGCTATGCATCCGACCCCGAATTGTCCGAATATTGCAAATTCTTTGTGCAGCAGAAGGACGCGATGGAGTTCATCATGAGCATTCGTCAGAACCACAACGGCCCGGTAGGCCCAGGGGTGCCCTTCAGTGGCTAGCAATCGATTTTTGCATGCGCTGCTGACAGTCGGCCTACTCGCCGTGTCGCAGGCCACGCAAGCGCAGTGGAGCGCCGCCAACGACGAGGCCAACCGCCAGCGCATGATGGCATCGATGCGGGCGCAAGACGCCGCCAATGATCGCGCTGCAGCCGACCGGGCCTTCCAGGCCGGGCTGGAGCAGCAGCGTTCGCTGGGCAGCGGCTCGTCCCCCTCGTCTTCCTCGTCCGGATCGGGTGGCATGGGCACGCCGTTGGACGGGCTGGCGGCTGCGCTTGGCCGCGGCAATCAGTCAAGCGGGGGACCGCAGTCCGTGGTCGATCGCCGCACGTACATCATCCATCAGCAGGAAACGTCCAAACAGGTTGTGGCTAGGCTGTTCGCCGAGGCAGAAGGCGGCAATCCCGAAAGTGCGTGGAACCTCGGCCGGCTCTATTACACCGGATATGCCGGCGTCCCACGGGACGATGCCCAGGCGCGCCGCTGGTTTGCCACCGCGGGCGAACGCGGCCATGCCGAGGCGCTGGCCAACCTAGGCTATTTTGCGCACGAGGGGATCGGAGGTCCGCAGGACCCGGCGCTGGCACTTGACGCCACGGCCCGGGCGGCGGCTGCAGGCAGCACTTACGGCGCAGGGCTGAACGGGATCTATCGGCTGAGCGGCCTGGCCGACGGGCAGCTCGATCCTGTTGCCGTGGCCAACCTGGAGCGAGCAGCCGATGCGGGCGAACTGTTTGCTCAGGCAGCTCTCGGTACCATTGTCTACGCACTGGGAGTGGGCACCGCGGAGAACTGGGAACGCGCGGCACACTACGCCCGCCTCGCCGCTGAACAGGGCCACGGTGCATCGATGACCGAACTGGCGCGGATGATGTTCGTCGGCCGGGGCGTGGCGCAGGACCAGCGGGGGGCCGTTGCCATGTTCCGTCGTGCGGCCGAAGCCGGCGATCCGGGAGGCATGTCGTTCCTGGGGCAACTATACATGACCGGCCAAGGAGTGCCCAACGACGTAGCAGCGGGCCTCGAATTATTTCGCCGCGCGGCCGATCTGGGCCATCCCGGAGCGCAGGGCGTCTATGGCCTCTCCCTGATGCTGGGTCAGGGCGTGGCAAAAAACGTCCCCGAAGGTCTGCGTTACATCCGCTTGGGAGCCGCGCGGAACGATCCGCAAGCCTTGACCGTGCTGGGCAAGATGACCTTCGTCGGCGAAGGCGGCATTACCAGCGATGAGCGGCGAGGGATCGAGCTGCTCCAGGCGGCCGCGGCGCTGGGCGACCAGGACGCCATCGAAACTTTAGCCATGGACGAGGTACAGCAGGCCATGCGCCGTCTGGGCATCGCGCAGACGGTTACGCCAGCGTCCGGACCTAAAGTGCGCATGGGCAGCAAGCCCAAGAGGTGACGAACCGATTAGTTGACAATATGGCTGCGGGGGCATCACCCACCCCAAAAACAGACGCGTGTTTAAGGGGATGACGAACTCAATGGTCTTAGGCGTACCGGGAAGGGTTGTGTTCGCAGGCCTCTGGCTTGCCCTGACCCCGGTCGGCGTTCTTTCGCAAGAACCCCCACCCGGCCTCGTTTGGTATGTTCTGGACGAACTGAACCATACCGGCTTCGATATCGAGGACCCCACCAACCGTCCCATCCCGTTGTCGGAACCGCCTGCCGGGGTGCTCCTGCCAGTTGACGTCAGCCGGGACGGGGTCGTGGACTGGCTGATTCGCTGGCCGGAAGACCAACGGCTCTGCGGAACCGGAGGTTGTCGTCTCAGCCTGTACGTCAGCGACGACAATCGCTACTTGCGTGTGTTCGACCGACAGGCTTGGGATCCGGACATCCGAACAGTCGGCGACGAGATCCGACTGGAGGCTTCGTTTCACCACCTGAACTGCTTGCCCCCCCCGGGAAGTTTGTCGCCTCGCCTGGGCCTGGGACCCGACAACCCGCAGCCTTTCCGAGCGCCCGAGTTCCGATGGCGAAGCTGTCGTAAGCGGCTTTGGCGAGGGGACCGTGGATCTCGGCGAGGTCGATGGAAGACCGAAGTTGCCGGATGATATTCCGGCGGCTGTCTTTGACAGGTATCTCGCCGGGCGTCGCGCCTGTGGCAACCCGGATGACGCCGATGCATTCACCGTCTCCTACCCAGCCGTCGCATCGACACCGGATTTGAACGGCGACGGCCAGCGGGACTGGGTTATCGAGGCGCCCAGCTTCTGCGCGGAGCAGGCGGCTGCCGATTATGGCTACGAAGTCTGGATCTCCGACGAGACGGACGGTGCTTCCCGCGCTTTCGTCGCGGCGCCCGGTCGCTGGCCGGCATTTCAGGTAGACCGCACTCCTGCAGGGATGCTCGACGCTCGGCCCTGTCTTACTGGCGAGATCTGCGAAACCGCCCCCCCTCGAATGGAACCGCGCCGCCCGCGTATTCAGGCCGGACTCATCGGAGAGCTTGTCGTCCCGCCCTTGACGCCTGTGAAACATGGTTATAGCCGCCCTCGGCGGTCCCGGAGCCGCAGCGTGGAGTGATTTATGATCCCGGCGGTAGTCCTTGCGACGACCCTCCTGATTTCCCCCGGGCTGCAGTCGGCGCCGCTTGACGAGCGGGTATACGTTCTCAGCCAGGATGACCGCTGGGGAGCTTATCTCTCGGCGCCAGACCAGACCGCGCCGAACGTCAGAACGGCTTGGTCATGGTCTGTCTGGTTGACGCTGGACATTTCCCTGCTGATCGACGCCTTTCTCAATGAGTATGATTGCGATAGGTCGCAATTCCGGAGGCTTCGGCAGGAGCGCTTTCGGGAGGGCGACCTATTCGACACGCGGGACTCTGAAGCAGGGCTCCGGTCCCCACACTGGCTCGAGATGGAGGGCCTGGTAATGGAAGAGGTCTGTCGAGATACCTACCTCACCCTGTCCCAGGCGGAAAACTTTCCCGCTGCTGCGGATGAATTGACCTCCGGACGTACTTTATCATGAAGTGTTTGCTCGGAATACTGTCCGTCATTATCGGAATGGAAGGTTTTTGGTCGGCGCTCCGGAACAGGCACCTGCGCGATAAGTCGGGATGGACATACGTCCGAGCGGAAAGACAGCCCCTCTACTTCTGGGTGATGACAGGGGTGTTTGCCTTGATGGTCGTGACGGGCGGTTTTCTCCTGTACTTGGCCATAACGGAAATCTGGTGATTGTTTGGGAGGGTGCCGTCAGTCAAGTCGAGCAAATCGTCGCAGGTTGGATAACCTTCATGCGTAGGCAGCGGCATCAGCCAGGCCGATAGCGCGCTGTAACCCGCAGATAAAAACAGGCGCAGTGAATTCCAACTGTGCCGCCACGCACCTCCCGGCCCGTCTTCGACATGGAGGATCAGGAAATCGGCCTTGGCGCGGTAGAGGTAGTAGCCCAGCAACAGCCCCATCTGGCCGCCGCCGATAATGACAAATGCCCTGGGTCTCCATGCCCTCATCCTGGAGCCAGCGCTTGAGATCATCTTCTTTAGGCACGCCGCCAGCATGATCGGGCGAGCCTAGATCACCCCGCGCGAGCTGCTGTGTGAAAAGGGGACGCCTTTTGCGGAACTCGGGCTCGACAAACTGGCCCTGACGGACGCGCGACTAGTTGATGCGATGATGGATCATCCGGTCCTGATCAACCGACCAGCCTCAATCTTCCATGCGGTCTTGTGACGAGCCGGGCCGTCTTACGCTGCGAATATGCAGGGGAGTTCATTTTTGATGGCATGGAATTGTGCCATGCGTGTGCAATTGGTTTGACGATATGCCCGACGCGATCGATCGTTGGCAGTCAAGCA
The DNA here is from genome assembly GCA_017987575.1 of Novosphingobium sp. Taxonomy (GTDB): domain Bacteria; phylum Pseudomonadota; class Alphaproteobacteria; order Sphingomonadales; family Sphingomonadaceae; genus Novosphingobium. Next base: position 31,991 of record JAGNTK010000015.1, read on the forward strand.
TAAGGTCCGGCCCGTTGCCAATAGGTCATGACCACCTTTTCGCCCTGAACAACGGGCAGTCCGGCGTGGAGGCTGGCAGGATCTCGTCGGCCCGTATCATCGACGTTGCGAAAAATCACTGCGGATCCCGGCTGTGGACACACGGTGAGCCCGCAAGCGGGAAAGGCGGTGCCCCCGCCCGCTTCGGGACTTTGCAGATAGACCAGAACCGTATTCACTCGCTGCCCGCCGCGCGCGGTGTGGCCTGCGCCGCCCGTGCCATCGGGGAAGGAATCGAAATGCGCCCGGTATTCCTGTCCCTTGCGATAACGCAGGATCTGCAGGCCCTCTCCATTGGCGATTGGCCAGTCGGTAAGTGCGGCCAGGCGGCGCTCCAGCCGGTCGATCAGCCCGGTTTCGGCGCCGGCCAACATCACACCGGCACTCGACCTTTCGGGATGCGGTACATTCTTCCCGCTCAATTCGTCCACCACGGTGGAGGGGTGCAAGCCCCGGTCGTGCGCATAGGCGAGCAATTCGCTGCACTCCGCAGGTGACAGCACGTTTTCGCACACGGCCACGGCAGGGCTGGCCAGTCGCATGATCACCTTGATGTCGCGTCCGTCACACCTTGCCGTTCCCATGTCGGGAAAAACGGGAAGGGCGAGGGCCTGCCCTGTCAGGCCGGGTAACACCTGCCTGATTCCCGATGCAAGGGCCGCCCGTGCATCCGCCTCGTTCCACCCGGCGGCGACCATGCGGCCTTGCATGTCCCCCGGGTCACAGCCTGCGGAAAGGTTGCAGGCGATCCATTCCTGCCAGTTCGGCTCGACTCGTTGCATCTTCTCCCTTTCGGCCGAACTGGTTCCTGCGCGCCGAGCCCTTGGCCCCTCGCGCGAGAACCCCTGGCTCAGAACCCGAAATGGAACGAGGCGCTGACTGAGAACGGGTTGCCTCCCGCGTTGCCCACGGCTTTGTGAGCCGAGAGCGAGAGCACGGCGCTGCGCCCGATCCGCTGGTCGATGTCTGCCCCCAGGCGGGCATGGTCACGGTCTACCGCATAGAGACCGCCCGCGCCGCCCATGCCGGTGCCGATGATCTGGAACGCGGGGCCAGCATCAAACCGGTCGAAGCGGTGGATGTACTCCCCGCGCAGGCGCACCGTGGTTGGCTCGGCCAGGGCGAAGCGACCGGTCAGGCCCAGGCGCCCTTCTGAAGCTTCGTCATTGGAGCGACCGACAGTGACCGGAAAGCCGCCGCCAGTCTCGGTATAGCCATCGACCGTCACCCGGCTCCAAGTGTAACTGATCGTCGGGGTCAGTCCGAAGCGGCCGCTTCCCACGATGTCAAACCAGTCAAGCCGAGCGCGCAGGGCAAGCCCACGGGCGTCAGTCGATCCGGTGCTGGTGTCGGTGTTCGCGCCGTTGAGGTAGTTGCGACGCAGGTCGACGTTCCACACACCATAGATCGCCGTCGCACTCATCACAGCACCGCTCTGCCCGAGCCGCAGGTCGGCCTCGGCCACGCCATGCCAGCCTTCGAGCTTTTGCCTGCCGCCCAGCGACAGGTCGGAATTCGACCGGTCATAGCCGATCCCCGCCCCGAGCCGGAGCGGGCCGGCGTCGACGCAGGCGCCTGCTTCGGCCAACATCGAATCCCCGTCACTGCGGCCATCGCGGCGATAGTCGAGCACGGTCCACGCACAGCCGCGGCCGGGTTGCACATAATCGGTGAGGATCCGGTGATGTGCCCCCCACA
>JAGNTK010000073.1 GCA_017987575.1 Novosphingobium sp.
AGCACATGACCGGGGCGGTTTTAGGCATGCAGGACTTGCTGGGATGGCTAATGCTGTTCGAGCGAGAACTGTTGGCTTTTGCGGCATTCTGGTTTTGCGTTGGCCTGATTGATGAGTTTGCAATCGATCTGACCTGGCTGTGGCTACGCCTTACCGGGCGGGCACGCACAGCGCAGTTACCTGTTGGATATGGGGCAGAGCCGCTGTCCGGTCAGGCCGCTGTGCTGATCCCAGCCTTTCAGGAAGCCGCCGTTGTCGGTACCACCATTGCGCACATGCTGGCAGCTTGGCCGCAGCCCGATCTGGCCATTTATGTCGGGTGCTATCGCAACGACCCGGCCACCGTTGCTGCGGCCAGTGCTGCTGCCGAATCGGATGTGCGGGTGCGGGTTGTGGTTCATGGCGTAGCCGGGCCGACCACCAAAGCCGATTGTCTCAATCGCCTTTACCACGCCTTGGCTGCAGATGAAGCGCGATCGGGCCGGACCTTCACCAGCGTGATCCTTCACGATGCCGAAGACATGGTCCACCCCGCTGCGCTGCAAGCGATTGATGCGGCCCTGGTCCTGCGCGATTTTGTGCAGTTACCGGTTCGGCCGGAACTCCAGCCAAACTCCCGCTGGATTGCCGGTCACTATGCCGATGAATTTGCTGAAACGCATGCCAAAGCGATGCTGGTTCGTTCAGCACTGGGCGCACCGTTACCCGCAGCGGGGGTCGGCTGCGGGTTCTCGCGTGCGGCCCTGGGGGACTTGGCCGAACGCCGGATGCTGCAAGGAGAGGCCGGTCCTTTTGCGCCTGAATGTTTGACCGAAGACTATGAACTTGGCCTGGTTCTGTCCCGGCAGGGTCGCGGCAGCGCCTTCCTGCGGCTGCGTGATGATGGTGGCTCGCTCGTCGCAACCGGATCGTTCTTTCCCGACCAGCTCGATGCGGCAGTGCGACAGAAAACGCGCTGGATCCACGGCATTGCCTTTCAAGGTTGGGACCGCATGGGTTGGGGCGGCAATTCAGTAGAATTGTGGATGTCGCTGCGCGACCGGCGTGGACCGCTGACAGCGCTGGTGCTTGCCGCAGCTTACCTGCTGCTGATTGTCGATGCGATTCTGGTCGGGGCACAGGCAGCCGGTTACGCCAGTACGTCGCCGCTATCTTGGTCACTGAAAGCGATGCTGTTGATCAGCTTTGCCGGGTTCGTTTGGCGGGCTGGTTTACGAGCCGCATTCACCGCCCGCGAATATGGCGTCAGCGAGGCGGTCTATGCGGTGCTGCGTATTCCATTGGCCAATGTCATCTCGATTATGGCCGGCCGCCGTGCGCTGGTTGCCTATTTCCGCTCGCTTCGCACCGGGAAGGTTGTCTGGGACAAGACGGCCCATGAACACCATCCTGCCGCCGGTATGACGCAGCCCCGTTTGCAGCGGAGCCGCGCATGAAGCTGCCGCAACACCCCACTCGTCGCGGTCAGCCGCTTGTGGCATTGGGACTGCTCATGCTGGCTTGGGTTGGCGCTCGGACTGCGGTTTGGGCAAGTTCGACCCGTTTTGGGGTTGAGCCGATTGCGGCCAAGGCACCGGCACCGACGGTCCCGCTTGCAGGATCCGGGCAGAAGGCAGAAGCTCAGGAGCCCGTCCAACCAGAAGCACCGCGCCTGACGCCATCACTGCCGCAGCCGGAGAACGCATTGCCGCCGCCGATCCTGCGATACGAGCCAAAGCCAGCGCCGTCACCATCCACCTCGCAGTCGGCTGCAGTGCCGCCAAGGCTGGCGGCAGATCATTTGCTGCTGCTGCAAACCGGGGTCTCGGCGATGCCGCTGCCAGAGAATACCTTGGCTGCCGATCAGGCGAGTAATCGCGTACCGGTCCCCTATCTTCCCACCGCCGGTGTCGAAGCGCGTCGCTGGTCGGGCGATGGCTGGTTGCTGTGGCGCCAGGGCGGGGTCGGATACAATCTGCCCGGTGCCGGTCTGCCGGGTGCCAGCCTTACATCGGGTGCCTATGGCGGAAGTCAGGCCGGTCTGGTGATCCGTTACCGGCTGGCGCCCGACAGTGCCGCGCGGCCAACGCTATACCTGCGCGCGAGCAGCGGGCTGCATGATCCGCGCGGAGAGGAACTGGCAGTCGGATTTGCGCTTCGGCCCGTGCGCAAAGTGCCGGTTGCGGTCATGGGTGAAGCGCGGGTTACCCGTACGATTAGTGGAACGGCCATTCGTCCGGCGGTTGCTGTGGTCACTGAACTGCCGCCTGCCAAGCTGCCATTCGGCCTGAGGGCTGAGGTTTATGGCCAGGGAGGCTGGGTTGGCGGGAAGGATAGGACACCGTTTATTGATGGTCAGGCCCGGATTGAAAAACCGGTGGTGCGTAATGGGGCTGTAGAATTTCGGCTGGGTGCCGGGGCTTGGGGCGGGGCGCAAAAGGGGGCGAGCCGGCTTGATATTGGCCCGACTGCCACACTCGATCTGCCGATCGGGCCGGTTGGCAGCAGACTGTCGGCTGACTACCGGTTTCGAGTATCGGGCAATGCTGCACCGGGATCAGGAGCCGCGATCACACTTTCTGCGGGTTTCTAGGGCGGCGGCCTTTTTTTGGCCGTCAGGCTGGGCTAATCCAGCGGCGAACCGATGGACGTTTACCTTCCGATTGCCAACCTTGCGGTCAATGGCCTGATTATCGTTGCGTTGGGTGCGCTGACGGGCATCCTTTCGGGCATGTTTGGCGTGGGCGGCGGGTTCCTGACCACGCCGCTGATGATCTTCTATGGCATTCCCCCAACCGTCGCCGCAGCATCTGCTGCCAGCCAGGTCACCGGCGCTTCGGTTTCGGGAGTGTTGGCCCATGCCAAACGCGGCGGGGTCGATTACCAGATGGGCGGGGTGATGGTGGCAGGCGGCCTGATCGGCACGCTGATCGGCGCAGGGCTGTTCCGCCTGCTGCAGGACCTGGGCCAGATCGATGTGGTGATCAACGTACTCTATGTGCTGATGCTGGGCGGGATCGGCGGCGTGATGGCGCGCGAGAGTTGGCAAGTACTCAAAGCTCAGAAAAGCGGTGTCGCGCTGCCCGCAGCCAAGCGGCGGCATCACCCGATGGTCGCCAGCTTGCCGCTGCGCTGGCGGTTCTATCGCTCGGGCCTGTACATCTCGCCGCTGGCGCCACTTTTGCTCGGCATGTTTACCGGCGTGCTGACCATGCTGATGGGGATCGGCGGTGGGTTCGTGCTGGTTCCGGCGATGCTGTACATTTTGGGGATGAGCGCGGCGGTAGTGGTCGGAACATCGCTGTTCCAGATCCTGTTTGTAACGATGATGACCACCATGATGCACGCCATGACCACCCGCGCGGTCGATGTGGTGCTGGCCGTGCTGCTGCTGATCGGTTCGGTTTCGGGTGCCCAGATTGGCGCGCAGCTGGCGCAAAAGATTCCGGCCGAACGATTGCGGTTTGCGCTTGCCGCGATCGTACTGGTGGTCGCGCTGCGGATGGCGCTTGGGCTGGGCTGGGCACCTGACGAGATTTACACGGTGACCCCGTCATGAGGGTGCTGCTGGCCCTGTTATGTCTGTTGCTGCTGGGCGGTGCGCGCGATCCTATTCTGGTGCCCGAAGTGTCGCAGCATGAGGTTCAGGTCCGCCAGGGCTTTCGCGGCACCGAACTGCTGTTGTTCGGCGCGATCCTGACTCCCGATGGCACCCGCGCCGGGCAGGACTATGATATCGTTGTGGTCCTGAAAGGGCCGACCCGGTCGATCGTGCTGCGCGAAAAGCAGCGGATTGCCGGGATCTGGGTCAACGCTGAAAGCACCGAATTCCGCTCAGCCCCCACCTTCTTCGCCGTCGCATCTTCCAAGCCGATAGGCCGGATTGTCGATGACAAGACCGCCGCGATTTACGAACTGGGCCTGCCGTGGCTCCAGCTCTCCCCGATCGGGGCCTATAACCCTAAGGAACAGGCACGGTTTTCTGCTGGCCTTGTCGATCTGATGCAGCGAGAAGAACTGTACAAGGATGATCCCAAGGGGGTCAAAGTGTCCGAGCAAGTGCTCTATCAAGCTCGGATCAAATTGCCGTCCAGTGTTCAGACCGGGACCTACACCGCCGAAACCTTTGCCATAACCAAAGGCCGGGTGGTCGCCTCGGCAATTGCCCGGGTCGAAGTGAAGAAGCAGGGATTTGAGCGGGCTGTCGCGCAATTTGCCGAATACAATGGGTTTATCTACGGCCTGCTGGCGGTCGCTCTGTCGGTTGCTATGGGCTTCATGGCGGGACGCCTGTTCGCGCTGGTTTAATCGCTCGTTTGACCCAATCTTAACCACTCTGATCTAGGCCTTTTCTGCAAGACCGCAGGGGCGGCTTAAGAAAATGGGTGCAATTGCAATGACCGATGCTGGTGCAAGTGGGTTTGGTGCAGGACGAGTAGCGCAGGGGGCGGATTATCCTGCCGATGCCGCGCAGGCTGCCCATAATGTCGGTGCGGCGCAGGAATTTGACAATGCCCGCGAACCGATTGGGATCGTGCTGGAAATCGCAGGGTCAGGATCGGCCATCGCGCTTGATCTCCAGCGGTTGCAGGAATGCTCGGGTGATAGCGACCCCTCGGTTGCGCTGGCTGGACAAGTGGGCAGCCAGATCAAGATCCGCGTAGGCAAGGGCTGGCTGCTCGCTTCGGTCCGTACCCAGCGTCAGGATTCCAAGACCCCCGGTGGGATCATGGCCAACATCGACTTCATGGGTGAAGGCGATGAAGAACGGCTGACAGGCCGGATCCACAGCTTCCGCCGCGGTGTTACGCGCTATCCAATTCCGGGCGCGCTGATCTATCCCGCAACTAGCAACGATCTCAAACAGATCTACTCGTCCGACGGGCGATCGAGCATTCAAGTCGGTACCGTATTCCCGACCAAGGATATCCGCGCCGGGCTTTATGTCGATGCCATGCTGGGCAAGCATTTTGCACTGCTCGGCTCGACCGGCACCGGCAAATCGACCAGCGCCGCATTGATCCTGCACCGGATTTGCGAACATGCCCCCGAAGGGCACATCGTGATGATTGACCCGCACGGCGAATATTCCGCTGCCTTCAAGCAGACCGGCATGATCTTTGACGTGTCGAACCTGCAGATGCCGTATTGGCTGATGAATTTCGAGGAGCATTGCGAAGTGTTCCTGACGACCAGCGGCAACGACCGGCAGGAAGACGCGGATATCCTGTCCAAATGCCTGCTGGCTGCGCGATCGAAGAACCGGCTGGCTGAGAGCATGGGCAAGATCACTGTCGACAGTCCGATCCCCTATCTGCTGTCCGATCTGACCAACATGATCCAGACTGAAATGGGCAAGCTCGACAAGGCGACCAGCTCGGCTCCGTTCATGCGGATCAAGACCAAGATCGACGAGTTGAAAGCCGATCCGCGTTATCAGTTCCTGTTTTCTGGCATGCTGGTCGGCGATACGATGGCCGAATTCATCGCCAAGATTTTCCGGATGCCGAGCAAAGGTAAGCCGATCTCGATCATCGACGTTTCGGGCGTTCCTTCCGATGTTACCTCGACGGTTGTGGCAGTGCTGAGCCGCCTGGTGTTCGACTTTGCGATCTGGAGCCGCGACGAGAAAACGCGGCCCGTGCTGCTAGTCTGTGAAGAAGCCCACCGCTATGTGCCGAGCGAGAAGAACTCCGATGGTTCGTCGGTTGGCCGGATCCTCAGCCGGATTGCCAAGGAAGGCCGTAAATATGGCGTGTCGCTGGGCCTGATTACCCAGCGCCCGTCTGACCTGGCCGAAGGCGTACTATCCCAGTGCGGCACGATCATTTCGATGCGCCTCAACAACGATCGCGATCAGGCCTTTGTGAAAGCGGCCATGCCCGAAGGCGCGCGCGGCTTCCTCGATTCGATCCCGGCCTTGCGTAACCGCGAATGCATCATTTGCGGCGAGGGTGTCTCAATCCCGATCCGCGTTGCCTTCGATGAACTCGAAGAAATGAAGCGTCCAGCCTCGGCCGATCCGAGCTTTACAGAGCTGTGGAATGCGAGCGGCGGCGAGGAAGAAATGGTCCAGCGTACTGTTCAGCGCTGGCGCGCGCAGGGGCGGTAATAGCGGGGCTACGTCCCGCGCGTATCGCCATACAAATGAATGTGCAGCCGGTCGCTCAGCCGCAGGCCGTGTTCCAGCGCAAGCGGGGCCAGCCAGCCTTCGCGCTCCCGCAAAACTGCGCTGTCGGTGCCTTCGGGCATGACGTAAACGCGGGCGCGGTCCATGCTGTACCGCTCGATCAGTTCGAGCACTTCTGACAGGTCGTTCGGTGCTGAAATCACGAACTTGAAGTACGCTTTAGGTTCATTCGCCCATGCCGCCAAGCGCTCTGGCAGCAGTGCCAAGTCAGCCGGATTGCCGGAATGCGCCAGCTTCGGGCTGACATTGTATTGCGCCACGAGTGGATCGAGCGCGGGATGCGGCGCGACCGTTCCGTTGGTCTCGATCTCAACCGAAACGCCGTCCAATAGCGCCACCATCCGCGCCAGCGCTGCGCCTTGCAGCAAAGGCTCGCCGCCGGTGATTACCAGCCGGTCCTGCTCCAGCGCCATGATCCGCGCGGCGACATCTGCCTCGTCCAGCGTGACCTGATTGGCGGTACGTTCATAAGCCAATCCATCGCGATGCGGGCGGTTATCGCCTTCAAACCGCCAGGTGTATGCGGTGTCGCACCAGGTGCAGGCCAGGTTGCAGCGCGACAGCCGGACAAAGGCCACCGGCCGCCCCATACTTGGGCCTTCGCCTTGTAGGCTGGCGAACAGTTCGGGCTCGCCGGGTGTGGTGGTGGCGAGGGTTAGCGGCATGGCGAACCTGCGAAACCTGACAAACCTGACAGGGTGCAAAGAACCAAAATCACTGTCCGTCGCCTTGCGTCACTTTGTGTCATCCTCTGTCGCTTTGTGTCACCTTTTGTCACCCTGTGGTGGGCGGCACGTAGGGCGGGGAAGGGCGGAAAATGCTGCATAGCACGGCCCTTATGGCAAGTTTCGGCGGAGTAGGACAGGGGCCATTCCTTCCCGGAACGGGGAGGAGGGCATCGCCGTCCCGCTCACCCTGAGCATGTCGAAGGGCTGGCTTGCTCCCTGCGGTCTTTCAACACGCCGAAAGGAGCAAAGCAGTGCTTCGACAAGCTCAGTACGAACGGGTGGGAGTTTGTCAGCTAGTCGGTCGTCGCTGCACCTGCTTTTCCGACCACTCAGATCGTCGCGTCGACTATACCGCCTTCAAGCGAGCCGGACACAGAAACGCGGTGCCCCCAGAACAGATTGCCGTCATCGTATTCAAAACTGACCTGCTCGTTTTCGGAAACTGAGATGTCGACCAGCCGCATCCGCCCCAGCCATTGCGCGCGGGACAGGGATGGTTCGGCTTCATCGCGCCAATTGTCATCCCACAGCTCGAACAGGTGTTCGTAGATCGCATCCTCAACCATGGCTTGCCAGCGATCCGCATGGTCGCACAAGTTCAGGAAGTCCAAAGCCCGGTCATCCAGCCTGCCTGCTCCGTCCAGTATCAGGGTCAGCCCCACCTCTTGTCCGCGCCACATGGCCGAACCCTCAAAGAAGCTGGGCAGCGATGGCGCCGGCTTGAACTGACCCAATTGGGGATGAACAAAGGGCGGCGGACGCAGGATCGGCTCGGCCAGTTGCGCTAATTCGCTATCTGCAATCTCGCCCAGATATTCCGCAATCCGAGCGGAATATCGCTCACCGGAAAGTTCAGGTGGTGCGGTCAGCCTGAAGCGGATCGGGCGGTCCGTCGGTACGGCTTCGATCCAGCGGTTCAGCGCCGTCTCGCTGGGCAGCGAGTGTTCCAGTCGAAGCAAAGTGGCAACAAGCGGGCCGCCCTCGATCCGCCAGACACACAGGTGAACGCCGAAGCTCCAACCGCACTGATCGTCTCCTAAATCGAATCGAAAGCCAAATTTTTCGCCAACCCCGGCAATGCCGGTAACGATCGCTGGCAAGGAATCCTCGCTGGCTTGGGGATCAGGCACCGCCGCACTGCGGCGCCCGAACAACCAGTCACGGAGGCCCACTTTCGACTTACCCCAACCGCGCCAGCGCCGCCGCCAGCCGTGTCGCCTCTGCCGCATGCATGGCGTGGTCGGCCTTGGCCTTTTCAACCGCTTCGGGTTTGGCCTTTTCGGCGAAGGCCGGGTTTGACAGGCGGCCTTCGAGGCTTTTGGCTTCCTTGGTGCTGGCCTCCAGCGCCTTGGTCAGTCGGGCCTTCTCGGCGGCGATGTCGATCACGCCTTCGAGTGGCACCACGATGTTGGCATCGCCCGCACCGATTTGCATTGCCGCACCAGCCGGCGCAGTTTCAAAGCGGATGCTATTCAGCCGCGCCAAACGTTCGATCACGGCAGGATTGCGTTCGATATTGCCGCGCGTAACATCGCTTGGCTCAGGCAGGAAGGCATCCAGCTTCGCGCCGGGATTGATGCCGAGTTCGTTCTTCGCTGTACGCAGATTGCCGACCAGTGCGATCAGCCAATCCACCTCAGCCTTCGCCGCAGCATCCACCCCAACGCCCGGCTCCGGCCACTTTGCCGTGATCAGCGGATAGTGGGCGCGGTCACCCAGTTTGCTCCACAGTTCCTCGGTCACGAAGGGCATGAACGGGTGCAGCATGACCAGAATCTGGTCGAGTACCCAGCCGGCCACCGCTTTGGTCTCTTCGTCAAAGTTGCCCTTGATCAGTTCGATGTACCAATCGCAGAACTGGTCCCAGACGAAGTGGTAGACCGCATTGGCGGCTGCATCGAACCGCAGGTCGGCCATCGCCTGATCGAGTAGGCTGAGCGTT
>JAGNTK010000074.1 GCA_017987575.1 Novosphingobium sp.
TCAAGGCGCATCTGACCAAGACTGTCGCCAAATGGTGGCTGCCCGACGCGGTCGAATTCGTCGCCGAAATCCCGCACGGCGGCACGGGGAAGGTCAGCAAGAAGGACCTGCGCGAGCAGTTCCGCGATTATAAACTGGCGGAATAATCCTCCCCGGAACGGGGAGGGGGACCGCCTGCGAAGCAGGGGGTGGAGGGGTACGCGCGGTGGTCGCCACCTTTCCGGCACGGTCAGAATCACCGCGCGTACCCCTCCACCACCTACGGTGGTCCCCCTCCCCCAAGGGGGAGGATTAGGAGAAAGAAATGTCTTACGTCGATCCTTCCCGGGAAAACTGGCAGGCCTTCAAAGACCTGCCGCGCGATAGGCCGATCCACATGCTGAACCTGATCAAGTTTCGGGATCTGGCGGACTACCCCGAAGGGCATCCGAACCACGGCAAGGGCCTGACCGGCCGCGAAGCCTATGCGATCTACCTCGAAGGCTTCCAGCGCTTGGTCGCAGGCGACGGAGCGGCGATGATCTGGGAGGCGCAACAGGAATGCGTGGTCACCGGCCCCGCTGGCGAATGGGACGAGGTCTTTGTGATGGGCTACCCCAATAGCGGGGTGTTCATGGCGATGGTCAAGAACGAGGAATACGTCCGCGATGTCGTGCCGCATCGCAGCGCGGCAGTGGCGGATAGCCGGCTCATTCGGTTTAGGGGCTAAATCAACCGCATCTGCCCATCCAGCTCGGGCCGCATAAATAGGCTGCAATCAAGCACGGGCTGTTTGCGGTTGAGCCCGAGCCGGTTACAGGTGATCCGGAAACGGGTGCGGAACACATCGGCCCATGGCCCCAGCGGTTTCATCCGTGTGAAAAAGCCGGGGTCGTTATCGCGGCCTTCCCGCACCGATTGAACGATACTCATCACTTTGCCCGCGCGGTCGGGGTAGTGGACGCCGAACCATTCGCGGAACAGTGGCGCTACCTCGTGCGGCAGGCGCAGCATGATCCAGCTGGCGGTCTGCGCGCCGCGCGCGGCGGCCTCGCTCAGGATGGCTTCGATAAACTCATCGGTGATCGAAGGAATGATGGGAGCAATCGAAACGTGCGCCGGAACACCCGCTGCGACTAGTTTCTCGAGCGCACCGAGCCGTTTCACCGGGGCACTGGCGCGCGGTTCGAGCAGGCCGGACAACTTGGGATCAAGGCTGGTGATGGAGATGGACACGGCCGTCAGGTTCAGTTTTGCCAATTCACCCAGCAAATCCAGATCGCGCAAGACCCGCGCCGACTTGGTGGTGATCGTCACCGGATGGCGCGCCTCAAGGCAGACTTCGAGTACTGCGCGGGTGATCCGGTAACGTTCCTCGATCGGTTGGTACGGATCAGTGTTGGTGCCCATCGCGATCGGCGCGGGCTTGTAGCCGGGCTTGGCGAGCGCCGCGCGCAGGAGCTGGGCCGCGTTCGGTTTGGCAAACAGTTTGGTTTCAAAATCGAGCCCGGGGGAGAGGTCATGAAAGGCGTGGCTGGGGCGGGCGTAACAATAAACGCAGCCATGCTCACAGCCGCGATAGGCGTTGATTGAGCGGTCAAACGGAATGTCGGGCGACTGGTTAAAGCTCAGGATCGAGCGCGCTTGCTCTTCGATAACAGTGGTGCGCAGCTTCGGGCCGGGCCCGTCGATGTCCCCCTGCGCACCGAGCCAATCGCCATCGGCCTCCCGCGCGGCGAGGCCAAAGCGCTGCGGCACTGCAGAAGACTGCGCGCCGCGACCATGGAGGGGAGGTGGGGGCATGCATGTAATGGAACATAAAAGGAACGAAATGGCAAGTTCCTCCCCTTCAGGGGAGGGGGACCAGCGAAGCTGGTGGAGGGGCAGGTGCCGTGAATCCCGTCCTCACTGTCAGGAGAACACGCCGGTGCCCCTCCACCATGCTACGCATGGTCCCCCTCCCCCAAGGGGGAGGAACTAAACCTCCTTGAGCCGCGGCATCAGTTCCACGAAATTGCATGGCCGGTTTCGGCTGTCGAGCTGCTCGGCCAGGATTCCGTCCCAGCCGTCTTTCACCGCACCGTTCGATCCGGGCAGGGCGAACACATAAACCCCGCGCGCCAGCACGGCGCAGGCGCGTGATTGCACGGTGCTGGTGCCGATGCTCTTGTAGCTGATCCAGCGGAACAGTTCACCGAAACCGGGAATGTCCTTATCCTTAATCCGTTCGAGCGCCTCTGGCGTAACGTCGCGGCCGGTCAGCCCGGTGCCGCCGGTGGTGATGATCGCATCGGCCAGCCCATCGTCGATCCACGAATTGAGTTTGGAGGTGATGACCGGCACCTCGTCCTTGACCACCGCACGCGCGGCCAATTGGTGACCGGCGGCCTTGATCCGCTCTTCCAGCAGCGCGCCAGAGGTGTCGCTGGCCATATCGCGGCTGTCCGATACGGTCAGCACCGCGATCCGGATCGGCTTGAATGGGCGAGCCAGATCAACGGCCACGCAGGATTGTTCCATCGGCGCGCATCCGCACGGCTTGCGATCCGGTCAGCCCCGGAAAAGTCGGCCACATTCCCTGAACCAGCGCCATCCGGCTTTCCGATGGGCCGCCGGCCTGCCGCTCATACATCCAGTAATTGCGCATCACGATGTTCACGTATCCGCGCGTCTCCCAATAGGGGACGCTTTCGATCCACAGCAGCGGATCGCCCTTGTCCTTTATCTCATACCGCCAGCGCGTGATCGGGGTAAGACCGGCGTTATAGGCAGCCATGACTTTGGGCAGCAGCCCTTGCGTGCCCGGCGAATCGCGCAGCATTTCAAGGTGACGCTGTCCGAAGGCCAGATTGACCTCTGGCTTGCCCAGATCACTGGCACTGCCTGCAACGCCCAAAGCGCTGGCGTGATCGCGCGCGGCCGCCGGCATGATCTGCATCAGCCCGCGCGCACCGGCCGGGCTGACCACCTTGGTCCGGAACACCGATTCCTGCAGCGTATGGGCATAGACCAGCGCTGGATCGACCTTCCAGCCCTTGACCGGGGTCCACTTCGGCGTCGGGAACCGGGCTGCGGGCTCGGGCTTGCCGCCCGGCGGAGCGTTGTAGGCCATCCACATCTGGGTGCTTGGCACCCCAAGGCTGCGGGCGAGGCGTGAGAGCGGTTGATAGTGCTGCGGCGCGCCAATCCGCGCCTGATGTCGCAGCACTTCGTCAGCGCGGCCGTCCTCGCCGATTTCAGACAGCATTACCGCCACACGAACATTGGGCACGTCGCGCAATTGCTGCCAATCGTTCTGATTGAAGTCGGGCGCTTCGTGGGTTTTGGGCAGGGCGATCCCGAGCTGTTCGGCGGCGAGCATCCCATAGAGCGTCTCGTCCATCCGCGCCGCAGCCTTCAACGGTGCGGCAGCCTTTTCCGGCAGTCGGCAGCGGACAAGCGCGCGGCTGTGCCAGTAATGTCCGGCGGCGGTCAGTTCGGCATTTTCGGAAAGCTGGGCGGTGCGGGCAAAGGCATCGGCCGCCCCGGTGCAGTCGTCCAACCGCCAGGCGGCAAGGCCCGCAATCCACCAACCTTCGGCCACCCAAGGCCCGGCGCCGTCTTGCGCGGTCTGCGCCAGAGCATAGGCGCTGGCATCGTCATTCTCGATGTAGAAGCTCCACGCCACTTTCGATCGCCATTCGGCGCGGGCGCGGGGGGATAGCTGGGTATCGATCCCGTCCAGCACAGCCTTGGCTCCGGCTGGATCATCGGCCTTGATCTTGCCATTGATCGCCCCCGCGACCGGGCCGGGCATGGTCCCGTCACTCCCTTCACGCGGGCGGATCCGTTTGGCAAAGTTGGGCTGGCTGACCAGCCGGTTGGCCTGGGGCAAGGCAGGCAGCACGGTTGCCCCGCGCTTTTGCGCCAAAGATGCGATCTGTTCGGCCTGCGGCAGATCAACCCCGCCCGCCAACCAAGCGTTCAGCGCGGCGAGCTCAATCTTGGGCGATCCTGCCGCGGTATAGTATTCGGCGCGGGCGACCTGGTGCAGCGGACCGTCAGGGCGCTGTGCCAGCAGCGCCTGTACCTTGGCCCAGTCACTCCGGTCGATTGCGGCGAACAATTGTCGGTAATAGTCGCGGTCTTCCTTGCTCAGCAGGCTGGGCACGCCGATGCGGTCGCCCCGCTTCGCGAAATATTCCATCGAAGCGGCATTGGCCTGTGCCGCTTGCGGCAGGGCCACCATGCACAAGGCGAGCGCCGATGCCGCAAGGGTGGTGGTCTGGATAGTCGGTATGCGCAAAAAGAAGTCCCCGCTCAGTCTCGGAGGCCGAAGGTCAAGCGGTCTGCCATTCGAGCAGCGCCTGCCACAAAACCGCCTTCCCCCGTGGCCGCGCCATCAGAGTGGTTAGCCCTGGCGCTGCCAAAGCTGGAATGCTGGCGCCTACATGGTAAAATTGCTGGAAAGGTTCAGCGCTTTTCGTTCGGTCGTGGCCAAGAAGCGATGAGACGTGCGGCCCGAACGAAATCAGCCGCTTGGGCGCGGCCAATGCGATATGGTGCAGCGCCACTTCGCCAAGGCCGGCTTCGCCCAGTGCAGCCCAATCAGCCATCGGCGTGTGACGCGGCAGCAGGCTGCCGTAGTAGGCCTGATCAGGGTCGATCTGCAGCGCGGCCAGAATGGCGCGGACCAGGCGGCCCTGCTCAGCCGACAGCAGGCTTTGCGAATCTGCTTCCTCAGGCTGATCGACCAGCACCATCATTGCTGCACCAGACGGGCCGTGTGGCGCCACGCGGCCAGAAATTTGCCCGCCATCCAGCGTCGGCTCACTGACCCACCATTCCGCAAAAGTGGCCAGGTCTTGCGGCCAGCCAGTGCGTTCGATGGCCACTTTGGGGGCAGGTGGGGCCGGGGCTGGCGGTGTAAATGCAGTGGGGGCGGGGGGCGGCGGTTCCGTAACGGCGGGGGCGACTGGTGCCAGCCAGTCGCGCGGCTCCGGATCGTAATCGTGATCGACCCCGGCTTCGCGCCACCAATCCAGCGCGGCGGCAATATCGCTGGCCAGCGGCGCTTGCGGGCCGGTTGAAGGGGGAGGTAAAGTCACAGCAATGGTCTTGACCTGCCCCGCCGCAGCTTTCAAGGGTCAAGGGCAAGAAAAGCCAACTGACAGGGTATGGAACGAAGGCCATGAGCGAACGCGAATCGATGCCGTATGACGTGGTGATCGTTGGGGGCGGACCGGCTGGTCTGGCTGCGGCGATCCGGCTCAAACAGGTCAATGCCGATTTGACCGTTTGCATCCTCGAAAAAGGCTCGGAAATCGGTGCGCATATCCTCTCGGGCGCGGTGGTCGATCCCAAGGCGCTGGATGAACTGCTGCCCGATTGGCGCAGCGATGGCTGCCCAATGGCCGAAACCCCGGTCACCGACAACTGGCACTGGGTGCTGAGCGCGAGCAAGAAGACCTCGCTGCCGCACTGGCCGATGCCCCCCTTGATGAGCAACAAGGGCAATTACACCGGATCGCTTGGCAATCTGTGCCGCTGGCTGGCGGGCAAGGCTGAGGAACTGGGCGTGGAAATCTTCCCCGGCTTTCCGGCCAGCGAAGTGCTCTATAACGAAGACGGCTCGGTCAAAGGCGTGGCGACGCAGGACATGGGCGTTGCCCGCGATGGCAGCCACAAGGGCGACTATCAGGCCGGGATGGAACTCCACGCCAAGTACACCTTCTTTGCAGAGGGCGCGCGTGGGCACCTGACCAAGCAGCTTAAAAGCCGCTTTGAACTCGACCGCGATAGCCAGACGCAGATCTACGGCATTGGCATCAAGGAACTGTGGGACATCAATCCTGAAAACCACGTTCCGGGCCGGGTGATCCACACGCAAGGCTGGCCGCTTTCGGAAACCGGCACCAACGGCGGTGGGTTCCTCTATCATCAGGCGAACAACCAGGTCGCATTGGGTTTTGTTACCTGGCTCAATTACAAGAACCCGTGGGTTTCTCCGTTTGAGGAACTGCAGCGCTGGAAGCAGCACCCCGAAATCCGGGCCATTCTGGAAGGCGGGCGGCGGGTGTCCTATGGCGCGCGGGCGATCAACGATGGCGGCTGGCAGGCCGTGCCCAAGCTGGACTTCCCCGGCGGCGCGCTGATCGGCTGTTCGGCTGGGTTCGTCAACGTCCCGCGGATCAAGGGCAGCCACACCGCGATGAAATCAGGCATGCTGGCTGCCGAGGCCGCAGCCGCGGCGATCGGCGCGGGCCGTGGTTCGGATTCGCTGGGCGAATACGATGCCGCCGTGCGCGACAGCTGGATCGCCAAGGAACTGAAGCTGGTTCAGAACGTGCTACCCGCGGTCGAAAAGTACGGCGACGATATCGGCACGCTGCTGGCCGGGGTCGATATGTGGATGCGCACGCTCAAGATCGGTCTGCCGATCTCCATGAAGCTGCATCCCGACAATGAATCGATTGACCGCGCCGATCTGTACAAGCCGATTGCCTATCCAAAGCCCGATGGCGTGATCAGCTTTGACCGGCTGACCTCGGTCGCGCAGAGCTTTACCAATCACGAGGAAGACCAGCCCTGCCATCTGCAATTGGCTGATCCCAAGGTGCCGGTGGAGATCAACCTCAAGCTCTATGGCGGGCCCGAAGCACGCTATTGCCCGGCTGGGGTCTACGAATTCCTCGGACAGGAAGAGGGCGAACCGCGCCTGCAAATCAACGCCCAGAACTGCGTCCACTGCAAAACCTGCGATATCAAGGACCCGACCCAGAACATCACTTGGGTTACGCCCGAAGGCGGCGGCGGGCCGAACTATCCGAATATGTAGCTAGTATTCCTCCCCGGGACGGGGAGGGGGACCAGCGCAGCTGGTGGAGGGGCACAGGCCGTGATCACCGGACCGCGAGAAGTGGTAAAGCGCGCGAAAAAGCTGCGGAGCGAGTTGTCCTTGCCAGAAGGACTGTTGTGGCAAGAGCTGCGCAAGCGTCCGGGTGATTTCAAGTTTCGACGGCAGCACCCGGCAGACAGCTATGCGCTCGACTTTTACTGTGCTGCGGCAAAGTTGGCGATTGAGGTAGACGGATTTGCGCACGATTCGATCCGCGCCGCGAAGTCCGATGCTGCACGATCACACTTCTTGCGATCACAGCACATTGCGACGACCCGCATTCCAGCGAAGGCGATTTTGGAAAACTTGAACGCAGTTGTGGTTCGGATTGTCGAGATATGCAGTCAGCGTGTGTCTCAGCGAATGGAAGAACATCGCGTGCCCCTCCACCATCCTGCGGATGGTCCCCCTCCCCGAGCCGGGGAGGAATTATGAACGAAACCGCCTATGCCAAGATCAACCTGGCGCTGCACATTCGGCGGCGGCGGGACGATGGGTATCATGAGCTGGAGACGCTGTTTGCCTTTGTCGATGTGGGAGACCAGCTCAGCGTTTCTCCGGCAACGCGGGACGAGCTGCGCACCTTCGGCGAATTCGGCGGTGCGCTTACTGATCCATTTGACAACATCGTGATGAAGGCCCTGTCGTCGCTTCCGCGCCCCCAAGGCTGGGCGGTGACGTTGGAAAAGAACCTGCCGGTTGCGGCGGGGCTGGGCGGCGGTTCCGCTGATGCGGGGGCGCTGTTCCGGCTGGTCGAGCGCGAATACGGTCTGCCGGAAGGTTGGCAGGCGCGGGCGGCCAAGCTCGGCGCTGATGTTCCGGCCTGTGTCCGTTCAGAGGCCTGCGTCGGGCACGGGACCGGGACTGAGCTGGAGCCGGTGGCGAACGACCTGACCGGAACGCCCGTGCTGCTGGTCAACCCGCGCATTCCGCTCAGCACGGCCCCGGTTTTCAAACATTGGGACGGGATGGATCGCGGGCCTTTGCCGCAGGGTGATCTGCGAACCATCGCGCTTTCAGGGCGCAACGATCTGGAGGCTCCAGCGCAAGCGCTCTGCCCCGCGATCGGCGATGTCCTCGCAGCCTTGCGCGAAACCGCGCCATGGATGGCGCGGATGTCCGGTTCAGGGGCGACCTGCTTTGCGCTCTACGATACTCCAGCAGCGCGCGATGCGGCGCAGGCCGCGATGCCGTCCGAATGGTGGACCATGGCGGGGGCGCTGCGATGATGCCGCACGAAGCCTACCGCCTGATCGGCGCGCCTCGGTTCGGCGGTATTCTGGTGGTCTCGGATCACGCCAGTAACCGCGTGCCCGATGACATCGATCTTGGCATCGATCCAGCCTTGCTGACCCAACACGTTGCGGTTGACCTTGGCGTGGCCGAGGTGGGCGCTTTAATGGCCCAGCGCCCCGGTACCGCCGCGTTTCAGGGCAATATCAGCCGGCTGATCTGCGATCTCAACCGCGATCCACACGCGCCCGCGGTGATCCCGATTGCCAGCGACGGCCACGCGATCCCCGGCAATGCGCTGAACCACGAAGCCCATCTGGCCCGGCTCGCGCGGTTTCACGATCCTTACCATGTGGCGCTGGGGCACCTGCTCGATAGCGCGCCACCCGCGCTGATTCTCTCGCTCCACAGCTTCACCCCGCAGCTTGCCAGCAGCGACGAGCAGCGCCCATGGCAAGTGGGCGTGCTCTACAACAACGACGACCGCGCGGCACGGCTGGCGATCCCGCTGCTGGAGGCCGATGGATTGGTGGTCGGCGATCAGCTGCCCTATTCGGGCAAGCTGCTCAACTACACCATGGACCGCCATGCCGAAGCCGATGGGCGGCCCTATCTGGGCATTGAAGTGCGGCAGGATCAGATCGCTACAGCTGCCCAGCACGCCGAATGGGCCGAGCGCTTGGCGCGGATCGGCAACGAAGTGGCGTTGAAGCTGGGGG
>JAGNTK010000075.1 GCA_017987575.1 Novosphingobium sp.
CCAGAACCGCCTGCGCCATGCCGCCAAATTCATGTCGGTTTCACCTGTAGGGTTTGCATGCGCCTAGCGCGTCGGCACGGGCGCTTCGCCCGAATAGTCATAGAAGCCCCGACCTGCCTTACGGCCCAGCCAGCCGGCTTCGACATATTTCACCAGCAGCGGGGCTGGTCGATACTTGCTGTCGCCGGTGGTGTTGTAAAGTACCCGCACGATATCGAGACAGGTATCAAGCCCAACGAAATCAGCCAGTTCCAGCGGGCCCATCGGGTGGTTAAGGCCTAGACGGCAGCCCTTGTCGATATCGGCGATATTGGCGGTACCCTGGCCCAGCACGAACACTGCTTCGTTGATCATCGGCAGCAGGATCCGGTTGACGACAAACCCAGGCTCATCCTCGGCCATCACTACCTGTTTGCCCAGGCTTTCGGCAAAGGCGCGGGTCCGGGCGACCGTGTCCTTGGCGGTGGCAAGGCCGGGGATCACTTCGATCAGGCCCATAACCGGGACCGGATTGAAGAAGTGCAGGCCGATAAAGCGTTTCGGATCGGGCGAGCTGGTCGCCATCCGGGTGATCGGGATCGAGCTGGTGTTTGAGGCGAGGATCGCGTCTTCACGCAGGACCTTGCCGACCGCTTCGAAGATCTTGCGTTTGATTTCTTCTTTCTCGGTCGCGGCCTCGATGATCAGATCCGCATCGGCCATCGGGGCATAGTCGCCCACCGGGGTAATCCGCGACAGTGCTGCTTCAGCTTCGGCCGGGGTGATCTTGTCGCGGCTGACCAGTCGGGCCAGCGCCTTGTCGATCCCGGCCTTGGCCTTTTCAGCAAGGGCAATGTCGATGTCGCAGAGCAGCACCTTGATGCCGTTCTGGGCGACCGTCTGGGCAATGCCCGAACCCATTTGCCCGGCCCCGATGATCCCTACGATCCGCATCTTACCCATTCCCTTCGCACTTGCAGCAGGGCGGCTGGTTAGCGGCGAACTGGCGGAAACGCTAGCGATTCTTGCCCGGAACCCACAGCACGTCACCAGCTCCGGCGGCATTGATCGCGCGGGTCAGGACGAACAGGTAGTCTGACAGCCGGTTGATATAGGCAAGCGCGGCGGGATTGACGGGTTCCGCTTCGCCCAGTGCGGTCATCGCCCGTTCGGCGCGGCGGACGCAGGCGCGGGCGATGTGGGTCCGAGCTGCGCCTTCACTGCCGCCGGGCAGGATGAAACTGGTCAGTGGCGCCAGGTCTTCGTTGAGCGCGTCGATCTGCTGTTCGATCCAAGCCGCCTGTCCCGGAATGATCCGCAAGACCATTTCGGACGGCGTGAAATCGGTGCCCGGAGTGGCCAGATCAGCGCCCAGATCGAAAAGATCGTTCTGGATCCGCACCAAGGCTGCGACATGGGACGGGAAGTCGCCCAGCCCCGCTACTGCAAAGCCGATTGCGCTGTTGGCTTCGTCAATCGCACCGATCGCTTCCATTCGCGCGGCATGCTTGGCCACCCGGCTGCCATCGACCAGACCAGTGGTGCCATCATCCCCGGTCCGGGTGTAAATTTTGTTGAGTTTGACCACGATACCAGCCGCTATTTCTGGCTGGCCATCATCATCAGGACAACCACGAAAATAGCCGCGCCCTGATACATGATCCGGCGGAACATCATCTTGCTCTGTTTAAGCTGCATTTCGCTGGGTCCCGCCGATTCCGGTTCGTTCAGATCCGCACGGGTGCTTTGCATAAAGGCCACAATCCCGCGGATCAGCGAGAGGACGGTCAGCCCCATCAGGGCGGCGATGACAATAATGAAAACCCAGGTCATGCGATGTCTCCTACCCGCTGTGTCAGCGCAAGGCCAGCGGGGAACTGGCCCAACCTCAGGCGCTCAGCGAGCTGCGCCCCGTTCACTCCGGCACCGCGCAGGTCCTTCAAAGCGGGCGACCCGCGCCGCTTGGCCAGTTTGCGCCCATCGGGTTCGGTCAGCAAGCCATGATGGTGCCAGCGCGGCACTGGTAGATCGAGTAGGGCCTGCAGCAGCCGGTGGATATGTGTCGAAAGGAACAGGTCTGCCCCGCGGGTGATCAGCGTGATACCTTGCGCGGCATCGTCGACTGTCGCTGCGAGGTGATAGCTGGCCGGAGCCTCCTTGCGCAGCAGTACCACGTCGCCGAACGGTGCGGGATCGTTCTGCTGCACACCCGCCAGCGCATCCTCCCAGACTAGGGGACCGACCAGTTCCACGGCGCGACCCATGTCGAGCCGCCAGGCGGCCCCGGCGGGATCGCAATTCCGGTCGCGGCAAATCCCCGGATAGACCGGGCCGTCAGGTCCCATCGTCTGGCTCGCAGCCAGCACCTCAGCCCGGGTGCAGTGGCAGGGATAGAGCAGCCCCATCGCTTTCAGCAGATCACCCGCCTCGGCATAGGCGGCAAGGCGGCTCGATTGGTGCAGGACCGGCCCGTCCCAGCGCAGACCGAGCCATTCGAGGTCGGCCAACATATCGTTGGCCAGTTCGGCCCGGCTGCGGGTGCCGTCGATATCCTCGATCCGGACCAGAAATTCGCCGCCCCCAGCACCATGAGACCCGCGCGCCAGATCATGCGCCACCACCGCCGCATAGGCGTGGCCCAGGTGCAGCAGGCCGTTGGGGCTGGGGGCAAAGCGGGTGCGGATCGTCACAGCGATGCTTGTCCTGTGGATTGCGGGTGATGGCAAGTCTTGACGGCGCCGCTCCCGCCATGTTCACTGCCGCCATGGACTGTAGCCAAACCGTCATTCCAGCACGTTATCGGAGGCCATGCTCAAGGCGGAGCTGATAGAGCGCGCGGCCCGGTTCCGCAGCGCTGAGGGGGACCCCTCAAGGGCTTTGTCCGATTGTCCCGCATTGGTGCTCAACGCCGACTATACTCCGCTCTCCTACTACCCGCTCAGCTTGTGGCCCTGGCAGACCGCGATCAAGGCGGTGTTTCTCGAGCGGGTCGATATCGTCGCCTCTTATGCCCGCGAAGTGCACAGCCCCAGCTGGACCATGCCGATCCCCAGCGTGATCGCGCTGCGGCAATATGTGAAACCATCCGAGTTTCCTGCTTTCACCCGGTTCAACCTGTTCCTGCGCGATCGGTTCGCCTGCCAGTACTGCGGCAGCCCGCATCAGCTGACCTTCGATCACGTCGTCCCGCGGCGGCTGGGCGGTCGGACCAGCTGGGAAAACGTCGCGACCGCCTGCGCGCCGTGCAACCTCAAGAAGGGCGGACGCACTCCGGCGCAGGCGAAGATGCCGCTGCTGGTCGAACCGATCCGCCCCACCAACTGGCACCTGCAGGAACGCGGCAAAGGCTTCCCGCCCAACTACCTGCATGAGACCTGGCGGGATTGGCTCTATTGGGACATCGAACTGGAGGCTTGAGCGGGCGACTAGTGAAAGGAATTTCTCAATTTTTTTATCACAAGCAATTTTGCATTAGCTGTGAGATACGCAATCCGCTTCATCATTCCTGAAATGGGGGAAAGGCTTCCACGAATCGGAAAATAGATATCGAACCTTACATAAACCGCCTTGCGTAAGGTGATAGAGGCTTTTCATTCACACAAATCAGGCCTATCAATCCTTATGCCCATAGCACCCTGCATTCCCCCTCGCTTGCCACTGGAAGAGCTTAACTGGAGAGAACTCGTCCCTCTCGTCGGCAAAGCTAACGGCTGTCTGGCACGATATGACGGAATGCTACAGCGGTTACCAAATTCCGCAGTTCTACTATCACCAATCACGGCGAACGAGGCTGTCCTGTCATCAAAAATAGAAGGAACACAGGCCACATTGGATGAAGTGCTGGAGGCCGATGCAGGGCTGCTGACGGCCGAAGCGCGCAGAGGAGATATTGAGGAGATCAGCAATTACCGAAGCGCAGTCAACATCGCTGAAGGGGCGCTAGTCGATCGGCCGCTTTCACTTGGATTGATACGCGAAATCCATCAGCGGTTACTTCAAGGCGTCAGAGGTAGAGACAAAGAGCCTGGGCAGTTTCGCAAGGACCAGAATTGGATCGGGCGTTTTGGGGACCAGATCGATAACGCGCGATTTATTCCGCCAAGCCCAATCATCCTGAATCAAGAACTTGAAAATTGGGAGAATTATATCGGACGGGAAGATGAAGATCCACTCCTCCAGACAGCCGTAGCCCATGCTCAATTTGAGATATTGCATCCATTCAAAGATGGAAACGGGCGCATTGGTCGGATGCTCATTCCGCTAATCCTATTCCAGCGCCACGCATTGTCACGGCCAATGTTCTATATGTCCGAATATTTAGAAGCCAATCGGATTGAATACTATGATCGGCTCCAAGCTATCACTGAGCAGTCTGACTGGCATGGCTGGCTAAAATTTTTCCTTTCAGGTTTAATTTCACAAGCGGAAGCCAATCTTTCGAAAGTTCAGTCAATTCTCGACCTTTACGAGGAGACTCAACGGCGGGTAGTCGAGATAACGCATTCGCAATATTCTATTGCGTCCGTCGACGCATTTTTCCGTCAGCCTATCATCTCCGCAACAGCATTCACCGAGCGCGCACAATTCAATAATCGCGTGACATCCAACGGAATGCTAAGACAGCTTGAAGCTGCTGGGATCATAACACGCATCCGTGAAGGTGCCGGCCGAACCCCTGCAGTCTACGCCATGCCAGATTTAGTCAACCTAGCCGAAGGGCGGCCAATTTTTAGGCAAGCAGTCAAATAGGATCTTCCGTAATCCGATAACTCGCGCCCGTATCCCAATATTTGCCAATCAGTCTAGCCAATCCCCGCCAGTGCCTTTTGCCGCCGCCTTTGGACCGAGCTGCCAAGGCCAATCGCCTCGCGGTATTTGGCGACCGTGCGCCGGGCAAGGTCGAAGCCCTTTTCCTTCAGCAGATCGACCAGCGTATCGTCCGAGAGGATTGCTTTGGGATCCTCGGCATCGATCAGCGTCTTGATCGCCGCTTTGACCGCGCTGGCCGAAGCACCGCCTTCGCCATCGACCGCGCCAACGCCCGAGGTAAAGAAGTATTTCAGCTCAAACGTCCCGCGCGGGCACGACAGGTACTTGTTGCTGGTCACCCGGCTGACGGTCGATTCGTGCATCTCGATCGCTTCGGCCACCGCGCGCAGGGTCAGCGGTTTGAGCTGCGAGACGCCGTGGCGGAAGAAAGCATCTTGCTGCTTCACCAGTTCGCTGGCGACCTTGAGGATGGTCTTGGCCCGCTGGTCCAGCGCTTTGACCAGCCAATTGGCATCGGCCAGCTTGTCCGACAGCCAGCCGCGCGCCGCCTTGTCATCGCTCGCGCCGCGCAGTTCGACATAGTAGCTGCGGTTGACCACCAGCCGGGGCAGGGTGGCCTGATTGAGTTGCAGGTCCCAGCCGCCGTCTGTGCCCGGCGTGATCAGGATATCGGGCGTCACCGGATCACCGCCGCCAGTGCTGAACCGCAGCCCCGGCTTGGGATCATAGCCGCGCAGCTCGCTCAGCATTTCGGCAAAATCCTCGTCATCGACCCCGCACATCCGTTTGAGCCGGGGCAGCTCGCCGCGCGCCAGCAGATCGAGGTTGTCGAGCAGCTTTGCCATGCACGGGTCATAACGATCCGCCTCACGCGCCTGCAGCGCCAGGCATTCGCCCAGACTGCGCGCGGCAATGCCGGTCGGGTCGAGGCTCTGGACCAAGGCCAGCGCTTCCTCCACCTCGTCCTCGTCAACCGCCAGTTCGCTTGCCAGTTCGCCGGTGGTGGCAGGCAGATAGCCGGCCTCATCCAGTTCGGTTGCAATATGGCGGGCGATGAAGGCGATCCGCGGATCGCGGGTCGCAGTGCCGATCTGGCCGTGAAGATGCTCGGCGAGGCTCGGGGCACCTGCCCCGCGCTCGTCTATTTCAGGACCGCCTTCGCCGGGGGCAGAGCGATATTCGGCGCTCCAATCACCGGTGTCGCGATCCCGGTCGAGCGCGCCCACATCAATGTCGAGCGGGCGATCATCGGCCGCGCGGCCTTCGGATATCAGCTGATCGGTGGGCGAGCTTTCGAGCGTGGTGCGGCGAAAATCCTCGGGCGCGGTGGTCTCTAGCGGTTCAGCCGCTGCACCGCTGCCGACATCAAGCAGCGGATTGGCCTCCAGCGCCTCGCCAATAAAGGCCTCGATCTCAAGGTTCGACAGCGCCAGCAGTTTGATCGCCTGCTGCAGCTGCGGCGTCATCACCAGCGATTGCGATTGTCTGAGGTCTAGGCGGGGGCCGAGGGCCATCGGTCAGATCCTAGAGCGTGAAGCCCTCGCCGAGGTAGAGCCTCCGCACATTTTCATCGGCCACCAGCTCTTCCGGGCTGCCCGCGAACAACACTTGCCCGCCGTAGATGATGCAGGCGCGATCAACGATGTCGAGCGTTTCGCGGACGTTGTGATCGGTGATCAAGACCCCGATCCCGCGATCCTTGAGGTCGGTCACAAGGTGGCGGATGTCGCTGATCGAAAGCGGGTCAATCCCGGCGAACGGCTCGTCCAGCAGCATGATCGAAGGGTTGGCGGCCAAGGCCCGGGCAATTTCGCAGCGCCGCCGCTCCCCGCCCGAAAGCGCCATCGCCGGGCTGCTGCGCAGCCGGTCGAGCCCGAATTCGTCGAGCAAGCGCTGCAATTCGCGTTCGCGGACCTCCTTGTCCGGTTCGGCCAGTTCGAGCACGGCGGCGATGTTCTGCTCAACGGTCAGCCCCCGAAAGATGCTGGTCTCCTGCGGCAGATAGCCCAGCCCCAAAATCGCACGGCGGTACATCGGCAGATTGGTGACATCGACCCCGTCCATCAGGATCCGGCCGCTATCTGGCCGCACCAGCCCCATGATCGAATAGAAGCAGGTCGTCTTGCCCGCACCATTGGGGCCAAGCAGGCCGAGCACTTCGCCCTTGCCAACCGAAAGCGAAATATCGGTCAACACCGCGCGCTTGTCATAGCTTTTGGCGATCGAGATCACCTCCAGCCCGCCCTGCGGGATTGGCTGCATGGCATCGGTGTTCGGCGCGACAAGGTGCTGGACTTCGCTCATAGGTTCCCGATCTAATCGGCCCCTGCACTCGCCGCAAGCGCCTTGGCGCAAATTGGCAGGTTTCGTGCATGGCCCATGCGCCACTGGCATCGCAGACAATGCTTAACAGGGCTTGCCTGAATGGCCCTTCGGTGTTTTACTCACTCCAAGGGAATAAGAGGGGACAGGATATGGCAAAGGTTACGGGCGCTATCCCTGGATCGCGTGGTGAATCAAGCAAGCCGCTCGATTGGCGCAAGCGGATGAGCGACAATATCGCCTATGCCCTGCTGGTTTACACCGTTCTGCAGATCTTCGTCACGATGGGTTCGCTAAAGAATTCCGGCGGATCGATGCTGCCCTATTTTGCCCTGATCATTCTTGTCGCCGCAATCATTCCGGCTTGCCGCCTGTTCGAAACCCGCTGGAACCGGTTGAGTGATGAACAGGCAGCTGATCCGCAGTTCAAAAGCTTTTATCGGCACGATCAGCTGTGGCTGTGGGCCGCGGCGATCGGACTACCGTTTGTGGTTTCGGGCCTGTTTATTGGGCTGAGCAAGCTGTTCACCTGATTGCTTTCTGAGCGTTAGTCTCTAGATCGGCGGCTCCCCTGCTGGAGACGCGCCGCCGATGCTTAGCCCCACTCAAGCCCAAGACCGCGCCGCCGCGCTGATCGACATGGCACGCGCCGCCGGGGCTGACGCTGCCGATGCGGTTTATTCGGGTTCATCGTCTGAAAGTGTCGGGGTGCGGCTGGGCGCGCTTGAAGATGTCGAGAGATCTGAAAGCGAAAGTCTGGACCTCAGGGTATTCGTTGGCCAACGCTCGGCCTCGATTGGATCAAGCGACTTGTCTGACGCCGCGCTGAAGGAACTGGCGGCGCGCGCTGTCGATATGGCCCGCGCCGCGCCTGAGGATCAGTACGCTGGTTTTGCCGCCAAAGATTTGCTGTTCAAAGGCCCGCTCCCCGACCTCGACGTGACCGATCTGGCTGACCTTTCCCCTGCTGACCTGCGGGCCCGCGCCCTCGAAGTGGAGGATGCCGCCCGCGCTGTGCCGGGTGTGACCAATTCCGAAGGCGGCCATGCCAGTCTGGCGCAGCGCAATTTCGCGCTGGTCACCAGTCACGGCTTTGCCGGATCGTTCGGCGGGACCATGCATGGGATTAGCGCGACCGCGATTGCAGGGGAGGGCGGGTCGATGCAGCGCGACCATGCCTGGCGGATGGCGCACCATCTGGAAGACCTGCCCTCGCTCCACGAAATTGGCCACCAAGCCGGAACCCGGGCGGTCCACCGGCTGGATCCGGGCCGGGTCAAGGGCGGACAGATGCCGGTGGTATTTGACCCCCGGGTCGGCGGTTCGTTGATCTCGCACCTGATCGGAGCGATTTCTGGCAATGCAATTGCCCGCCGGGCGAGTTTTCTGCTCGATCACCAAGACGATCAGGTGTTCGCCGCCGGGATCACCATCCACGATGATCCGCTGCGACGCCGCGGGCTTTCCTCGCGCCCATTCGATGGTGAAGGTCTGGCCACCGCGCCCCGCGCTCTGGTGCAAAATGGCCGACTAACCGGCTGGCTTATGGACAGCGCCGCCGCGCGCCAATTGGGTGCCGCTGCGCCAACTGGCCACGCCGTGCGCGGCGCGGGCGGATC
>JAGNTK010000076.1 GCA_017987575.1 Novosphingobium sp.
AATTCGCCATTCCACCCAATTTCGGCTTCCACGCGATGACTGGAGATCGGGCAGGAACCTTCGCGATGACCGTGACGAAGAACTGGCGACTTACCTTCACGATGATTGGAGACGGTGTCGTCGCCAACCTTGACCTTGAGGATTACCACTGATGGCAATTACCATGCATCCTTCGATTTTCGTTCATCCAGGCCCCTGGCTGAAGGAAGAGATCGTGAAGCCGAACAAGTTGAGCGTGACTCAGGTGTCCGAAATGCTGGATGTGAGCCGCCAGAACATGAGCCTGTTTCTCAACGGCCATGCCAACCTGACCGCGCTGATGGCGCTGCGGTTTGAGAAAGCGTTCGGGATTTCGGCAGACACACTGATGCGGATGCAGGCCGCCTATGACATTGCGCAGGCGCGATTGCGTGAGGGGGAGCTGGGTTTGGAGCGGGTGAAGAAGGTGGCTTAAATTGCAAACGGCTTCCAAAAAGCGTTTCCTTCATCGTCCTCTGCGAGAATCCAACTACGCCCTGTCACGGTGTCAATCAAAAAAGTGTGACGCGCTGCCAAGCCGGATGTAAAAATCTGATATTTGGCTCCAGCAGTTGCTGAGCATGGCGGCAAGCCAACAACGGGAGTTTGCTGCCAACTGACACTAGTTTCACCCTTTACGGAAACTAGCTGTGAGACGTTGCCGCAGCGCTTGTCCAAGCGAAATGTCCACTTAGCGGCGAGTTCCGACTGAACGATCTCATACCTTGATCCCGTAGGTGCTGTTGTTGATTGAGGTGCTTGCTCGGATTGTCCAATTGCAGGCGTCGATAGAATCGCCGCCAACACAACTGCAAACAAAGTCCTAGTCATATCACCTCTCCCACAGCCTACCTAGTCAGCTTCTTGTATGCCAACCTGGTCGGCCGGTCCGCCGCATCGCCCAATCGGCGTCGCTTGTCCTCTTCATAGGCCGCGAAGTTGCCTTCGAACCATTCGACGTGGCTGTTGCCTTCGAAGGCCAGAATGTGCGTCGCGAGGCGATCGAGGAAGAAGCGATCGTGCGAGATGACCACGGCGCAGCCGGCGAAGTTTTCGATCGCGTCTTCGAGCGCGCCGAGCGTTTCGACGTCGAGATCGTTGGTCGGTTCGTCGAGCAGCAGCACGTTGCCGCCTTCCTTCAGCATCTTGGCCATATGAACGCGGTTGCGTTCACCGCCTGAAAGCTTGCCGACGTTCTTCTGCTGGTCAGCACCCTTGAAATTGAACGCGCCGACGTAGGCCCGCGTGCTCATTTCCTGCTTGTTGACGGTCATGTAATCGTGCCCGCCCGATACTTCCTGCCAGACGTTGTTGGCCGGGTTCAGGTCATCGCGGCTCTGGTCGACGAAGCCCAGGTGGACCGTGCTGCCGATTTCGACCGTACCGCTGTCAGGCTGTTCCTTGCCGGTCAGGATCCGGAACAGGGTCGATTTGCCCGCGCCGTTGGGGCCGATGATCCCGACGATGCCGCCCGGGGGCAGCATGAACGAGAGGTCTTCGAACAGCAGTTTGTCGCCATAGGCTTTGGAGATGCCCTTGACGTCAATTACCTTGCTGCCGAGCCGCTCGGGTACCTGGATGATGATCTGGGCCTTGCCGACCGGGCGGTTATCCTGCGCGTTCTGCAGCTCTTCGAACTTGCGGATACGTGCCTTGGACTTGACCTGGCGTGCGGCCGGGGTCTGACGGATCCATTCCAGTTCGCGGGACAGCGCCTTTTGCTTGCCGCTTTCCTCGCGCTCTTCCTGCGCCAGACGCTTGGCCTTGGTCTCAAGATAGGTCGAATAATTGCCTTCGTAGGGGAAGTATTTCCCGCGATCGAGCTCGAGGATCCAGCCGACCACGTTGTCGAGGAAGTAGCGATCGTGGGTGATCATCAGCACCGCACCAGCGTATTCCTTGAGGTGGTTTTCCAGCCATTCGACCGATTCCGCGTCGAGGTGGTTGGTCGGTTCGTCGAGCAGCAGGATCGAAGGCTTCTGGATCAGCAACCGGGTGAGCGCGATCCGGCGCTTTTCGCCGCCTGACAGGTTGTCGACCGGCCAGTCTCCCGGCGGGCAACGCAGCGCTTCCATGGCGATTTCGAGCTGGTTGTCGAGCGTCCAGCCATCGACCGCGTCGATCTTGTCCTGCAGCTCGCTCATTTCTGCGCCGAGCGCGTCAAAGTCGGCGCCGTCTTCGCCCATTTCCATGCCGATCTGGTTGAAACGATCGACCATGTCGGCGGTCGCGCGGGCGCCTTCCTTGACGTTTTCCAGCACGGTCTTGGTGTTGTCGAGCTCGGGCTCCTGCTCAAGGTAGCCGACGGTGATATATTCGCCCGGCCAAGCCTCACCCGTAAAGTCCTTGTCGATCCCGGCCATGATCTTGATCAGCGTGGATTTACCGGCACCGTTGGGGCCGACGATCCCGATCTTGGCGCCTTGGTAGAATTGCAGGCTGATATTGCTCAGCACCGGCTTTTGCGCACCGGGGAAAGTCTTGGTCATGTCCTTCATGACATAGGCGTACTGCGCGGCCATCGGGCGGTCCTTCTGGTAAGCTTGGAAAAGGTTTGGCGCGCCTCTACAGGGGAGGCAGGCAGGGGGCAAGCATGGTTGAACGGGGATGCTGACAGCGGTTCGCAAAACGCTGCGCCGCTGGGTGCCGTTGCCGCTGCGCAAAGGGCTGGCCAGACTGCACCGGGCCGGACGCGATCGGCGGGACGGGACGACGGCCCGGCTGGCGCTCACGCGGATGCAGCCATGCAATGCTCGCAGCGTCGTCTCCATCGAGCAAGCAATCAAGCAAAGCCCGCTTTGGGAGGGCAAGCTCGCCAATCTGCAACGCGGGGCAGCGATGCTGGACGGGGTGCAGATTGTGCCGGGCGAGATGTTTTCATTCTGGCACTGGATCGGGCAGCCCACCACCGCGCGCGGATTTGCCGTGGGGCGGGCGATCCGAGCTGATGAAGCGACCGGTGATCCGGGCGGTGGGCTGTGTCAGCTTTCAGGCATCGCCTATGAATTGGGCCTGCGCGGCGGATTGACCATAGTGGAACGCCACGCCCATTCGCGGGACCTGTATCAGAGCGAGGACGAGCGCTTCACGCCTTTGGGGCTCGACGCAACAGTGGTCTGGCCGTGGAAGGACCTTCGGTTGGAGAACAACCTGGACGTACCCGTGTTGCTGCGATTGGCGGTTGAGGGCATGGTCCTGAAAGCTTGGTTGCAAGCCGATGGCGAACTGTCCCCGCAGGAGCTGTCGCTGGAGCGGAGCGATCATGGCGATCATCGCCAAGTGACAGTGCGGCGCGCAGGAGTGTTGGTCAGCTCGGATCGCTACGCCATCTGACAGCGCTGCTTGCCAAGTCGGAGCGCGGCCGATAGCCACTCGGCCATGCGAAACACCATCCGCGCCGCTGCGCTCTCCGCCCTGTTGCTGTCCACCGCTGCCGTTGCTGGCACCACCGATCAGGTTGCGTGGGATATCACCGCCGACCTGACCACCGAGATTGGCGCGCGCCCGGCTGGATCTGCGGCAGAAGCCAAGGCGCGCGAATGGGCCGTGGCGCGGCTTACCAAGCTGGGTTTCCAGAACGTGCGGATTGAGCCGTTCACGGTCACAGGGTTCGTCCGCGGGGCTGAGACGGCGACGCTGACCGCGCCCTATCGCCACACGCTGCACATCACAGCGCTTGGCTATTCCGCCCCCACGCCGGAGGGCGGGCTGACCGCTGAGCTGGTCTATTTCCCCAGCCTTGATGCGCTGAAAGCGGCACCTGCCGGATCACTCAAGGGTAAGATCGCATTCATTGACCACGCGATGACCCGGACGCAGGACGGCTCGGCCTATGGTCCCTATGGTAATGCCCGCCGCCAGGGTCCGGCCATTGCCGCGAGCAAAGGTGCTGTCGGGGTCGTAATCCGTTCGATCGGCACCGATATGCACCGCAACCCGCACACCGGCGCGACCAGCTGGCCAGAGGGCACCGCTGCGATCCCGGCCGGGGCGGTATCCTTGCCCGATGGCGAGCTGATCCGGCGGATCGCCAAGACCGGCAAGCCGATGACGATCAATCTGGTGTTGGAAGGCAGGGCTCAGCCGAATATGCCTTCGGGCAATGTCGTGGCCGAATTGCCGGGGCGCGATCCGTCGCTGCCGCCGGTGCTGGTCGCCTGCCACCTCGATAGCTGGGACCTCGCCACCGGAGCGTTCGATGATGCCGCCGGATGCGGGATCATCACCGCCGCGGCGTTGCGCGCGCAGGCCAAGGGCAAGCCGCTGCGGACGATCCGGGTGCTGTGGGCAGGCAGCGAGGAAATCGGCGTGTTCGGCGGCGCAGCCTATGCCAAAGCCCATGCCGGCGAGCCGCACGCACTGGCGATGGAAAGCGATTTCGGGGCCGACCGGGTCTGGCGGGTCCAGTTCAATCTGTCAGCGGCAAACAAGCCCTTGCGGGACCGGTTGGCTGCAGCGCTGGGTCTGCTCGGGATCGCGGCAGGCGCTGACAAGGCCGGGGGTGGGGCAGACGTTGGTGCGATCATTGCCGCGCAAAAGCTGCCGGTGATCGACCTTGATCAAGACGGCACCCGCTATTTCGATCTGCACCACACGCCCGACGACACGCTCGACAAGATTGATCCGGTGCAGCTGGAACAGAACGTCACAGCCTGGGCTACGGTGCTGGAGATTGTGGCGAATGAGCCGGGTGTGATCGCTCCGGCTGACTAGGCCCGGATCAGTCCACTCATGGGCTTGCCCGCACCGCCGGGGAACAGCTTGGGGGCAACCTGTGCGGGATCGAGCCGGAAATGCCCAGCCAGCGCGCCCGCGAGCAGTGCGTCGATCGACGTGGTCGGCTTGAGATCGCGGCCTTCGTAAAGCTGGCTTGGACCCAGGCCCGGCCAGTCGCTCAAGATTCTGCCGCCGGCAACGGTTCCGCCCAGCAGCATGGCGAGGCTGGCAGTTCCGTGGTCAGTCCCGCCAGTGCCGTTGACCGCGGCCGTTCGCCCAAATTCGGTGGCGACCACAACCAGCGTATCGGCCCAGGCTGCGCCCAGATTCTCTTTCAGCGAGGCAAGTAGCGCGTCGAGTCCGGCCAGTTGGTCGTTCAACCTTCCGCGCTGGCCGGCATGGGTGTCCCATCCGTTTGATTCGGCCATCACGATCCGAGCGCTATCGGGGCCGGTCATCAGCGAAGCGATCAACTTACCCGCCGCGGCAGCGCCCTTGGCATTGCCCATCGCCATGCTGCCCGCCATGGCGCGGGTCTGCAGCGCCTCAGTCCAGAGGCCCGAAAGCTGCGGATCGCCTTCATAGAGCATCGAGACCCGCTGAAGCAGGTCCTGCGGGGCATCGGGCAGGTTGGACGGTGCATAGCTGCCGACCTGAATGGCGCCGCGCAGTGCAGTCGGGATCGTCGCTGAAATGGCCAGCCCTTTGATACCAGGGCCGGGCAGAAGTCCGATCAGGCGGTTCATCCAGCCGTCCTGTCGGTCATAAGGCCGCGCACCGCCAGTCTCGAGCACGTTCTGGCCATCGAAATGCGAACGATCCCGATAGGGCGAGGCAACCGCATGGGCGAACAACGCTTCGCCTTTGCCATAAAGCGCAGCGGTCTGCGTCAATGCCGGGTGCAGCGCGAATAGCCCGCCCAGCTTGGACAGGTTCATCAGCTCTGCCGCCAGATCACCGCGCAGCGATGCATAAGCGGGATCGCCGGTGGGGGCGAGGGTGGCGAGGCCATCGGCGGCGCCGCGCTGAATCAGGAACACCAGGCGGCGTTCGGTTTCGGCCTTGGCAAAGGCAATCCGCGGCATAGTCAGCGCTGCGGCGGCACCCAGCAGGATCTGGCGGCGTTCAAACATCGTTACCTCCGCATCATTTCAGGGCTGGACAGCAACAGGGCGAGCGCCTGTTCGCCGCTTTCAGCCCGGGCCAGCGCATCGCTGGTCGATTGGCTTAGCGCACCGGGAAACAGCCGCGCCGCCAGTTGCCGCGCGTCGATCGAAGGCGCCGCGCGCTGGGCGATTCGCTGGGCCACTTCGACCCGGCGATAGAGCGCATCGGGCCCGGCCCAGCTTGGCGCGGTGTCGTCGTACCCCGCGGGAGAGCCGGGCTTCCAGATCGGCTGACCGAGCTGCTGGAACGCGCCGGCCGCGCTCGCGCCGGGCAGCCTCTTGACACCGGTCGCCCGCAATATGGCGATCGCCCATTCCCATGGGCTGCGAAATTTTGGCTTGCCGTCCCACACTTCGGGCGCGGCGATCAGCACGCGGTAGAGAGTTGGCAGGTCGCCTCCCGATGAGAGGAACGCCTGCTCCAGCCGCGCTGCCAAGGCGGGTGGCGGATCGTCAGCCGCAAAGTGCCGGGCGAGCTTGGTCGCCACGTGCCGTGCTGTTGCGGGGTGGACCGCCAGATCGTTCAGCATGGCCTGCGCTTGCGCTTCGCCGCTTTGCGAATAGGTCTTGCCCAGCAGTTTGCGGCTGCCGGGCTCGTGGATGATCCCTGCAAACCAGAAGCCGGGACCCGGTCCCTGCAAGTACCGCTGGCGCGCCAAGCCGCCGACAGTCCAGCCGGTCATCGCCCGAGCTAGCTCGGTGACATCGCCCTGGCTGTAGCCGCTGCGGACTCCCAATGTATGGAGCTCAAGAATTTCGCGGGCCAGGTTTTCGTTCAGGCCGATCTCCTTGGCCCGCCGGGCCGCGCGCAGAGCGATAGGGCTGCCGGGTCCGATCGACTGTGCCTGATCAAGATAAAGCAGCATTGCCGGATGCCGCTCAACCGCGCCCAGCATCGCGCCGAATTTTCCCATCACATGCGGGCGGATCGCCTCAAATTCGAACGATCCGGCAAGGCCAGTGGTGACGATCTTGTCGACCGAAATGGCAAAATGATTGGCCCAGAAATGGACCAGACGTTCGGCAAATGGTGTGCTTGTGGTCAGCGCCAGATCGGTCCGTGCGCCAACGGCCTGAACGTAGACATCGCGAACCTGCTTTTGCAACTCCATCAGCTTTGTCACATCAAGCTGATCGTCGCCGCCGCCCGGCTTCATCTCAGCCTGCTTTTTGTCCCGCTGCAGCTCACGCCGATCGCGCAGCATATCGACAACCACGCGCGATTGCGGCTGCGCGGCGATTGCGGGTGGGCGGGGATCATATTGTGCAAGCTGGTCAGCCAACCAGCGCTTAGGGTCGCTGGGCGGGGCCGCATCACCTTTGCCGCCAAGGCCGTACCGGTGGAGGGCTATCGCCGCATCGCGCATCGTTTGCTCCCAAGACGACTGAACCTGAGCTGCTTGAATGCGACGTCGCGACTGCTTTGTCATGCCGCGAATTGTATCTGATTGTCACGGGGGGCATGCACGCTGAGCGCGGCTGGGAAAACCTTGGTCGGGGAGACAGGATTCGAACCTGCGACATCTTGCTCCCAAAGCAAGCGCGCTACCGGGCTGCGCCACTCCCCGACCTGGGGTTTTGTTGCAATTCGCGTGGTGGGCCCGGCAGGACTCGAACCCGCGACCTAGCCGTTATGAGCGGCCAGCTCTAACCAACTGAGCTACAGGCCCATGAGCGCGAATGCGGGGTCGCCCTAGCGGGGCCTGTCCGGTTACGCAAGCGCGACGGCGTCAATCAGTTCACTTACTTTGGTGGGCCGCACGCCGCGCCGTTCGAGATAGGCGAATGCCTGCCGGAACCAGTCATACAGCGCATCAAGATCGTCTTCGTTACGGACATAGGGGGTGAAGCCGGGCGCGAGCGAGGGGGAGTGGAACGAGAACACCAGCACCGGCAGCTGCATATCGATCGCGATGTCGATCCCGCGCAGTGCCTCTTCGATCGTCACCCCTTCGGGTGTCAGCGGAATCCGCTCAAGCATCCCGATCCGGGCCAGCGCTCCGCGCAGCCGCGGAACCCGCCACATCCGGGCATACAACGCCGTGCCGAACTGGCGTAGCAGGCCCCAATAGACCGTGGTCAGCGGAAGCTCCATCAAGCCTTTGGTGCGGTCAATCCAATAGGGGGTGATCGGAAAGTCCCTGAAATTCGGGCCACCGCCAGTGGAATAGTCAAAGGTGGCGCGGACCGAGGTATCGACTGCGATACCGCCGTCAGAGAGTATGTCGGCGGTGTTTGGCCCAACTCCGTATCGACCAGCCCGGTACATCAACGGTGCTTTGCCAATTGCATTCTCAATCGCATCGCGCAGGTTACGGAATTTGACGCGTTCCAGTTCGGTAGGAAGATTGCCGGCAAAGCTGTTGAACTGGCTTACTTCTTCGTCGAATGGTGGGCTGACCCAAGGGTGCAGCTGGACACCGACCTCGGCCTTGCCGGCAGCAACAGCATTGCGCAGAATTTCGACCGCAGTGGGTGAGGTTATGATCGGGTAATCGACCAGGTAGATTGGGCAGACGCCTTTCGCCTCACAAAATTCCTGAAACCGGGCCAGCCGGGCGACCGAATGGAGGGTATGGCCATCGCGCGCGATCGGCTTGGTCCAGTCAAATTCCTCTTCGGTATCGACGGTGACGATATAGCGTTGCCCAAATCCCGGCTTGAAGCGCACGGCATCGGCCTTGGTCGGCAAATCCGTGATCCGCTTGTTTGACAAGACTGTCA
>JAGNTK010000077.1 GCA_017987575.1 Novosphingobium sp.
GTTCACGCCCGAAAAGGGCCGCAACCGGATCGGCTCGATGGTCGCCGGGCGGCCTGACTGGGTGCTGTCCCGCCAGCGCGCCTGGGGCGTGCCGATCACGCTGTTCGTCAACCGCAAGAGCGGCGAATACCTTATCGATGAAGCCGTCAACGCGCGCATCGTCGCGGCGGTGAAGGAACAGGGCATCGACGCCTGGACGCCCGATACGGCGCACGGCTTCCTTGGGGATGCCTACAACTCCGACGAGTGGGAGGCCGTGCCCGACATTCTCGAC
Source organism: Novosphingobium sp. (assembly GCA_017987575.1). Classification (GTDB taxonomy): domain Bacteria; phylum Pseudomonadota; class Alphaproteobacteria; order Sphingomonadales; family Sphingomonadaceae; genus Novosphingobium. The sequence goes on from JAGNTK010000077.1 coordinate 275, forward strand.
GTGTGGTTCGATTCGGGCACCAGCCACGCCTATGTGCTCGATAGCGGACGTTGGCCTGACCTGAGCTGGCCGGCCGACATCTATGTCGAAGGCAGCGATCAGCATCGCGGCTGGTTCCAGTCGAGCTTGCTGGAAAGCTGTGCCACCCGCGGCCGCGCGCCCTATGACCGGATCCTGACCCACGGTTTCACAATGGACGCCAAGGGCATGAAAATGTCCAAATCGCTGGGCAATACCATCGATCCGATCAAGGTCATGGAGACCTACGGCGCGGATATCATCCGGCTGTGGGCGCTGTCGGTCGATTTCACCGAAGATCACCGGATCGGCGATGAAATCCTCAAGGGCGTGTCCGACCAGTACCGCAAACTGCGCAACACCTTCCGCTATCTGCTCGGCGCGCTCGACGGCTTCAGCGAGGCAGAGCGGGTTGCCGATGTGGCCGAAATGCCGGAGCTGGAGCGCTATGTGCTGGCGCTGCTGGCGCAATTGGATGCGACGCTGAAAACGGCGGCGGAGACCTTCGATTTCAACACCTACGTCCGCGCGCTGACCGATTTCTGCAACGAGGATCTATCGGCGTTCTTCTTCGATATCCGCAAGGATTGCCTCTATTGCGACGCGGCGACCGATCCGAAGCGGATGGCCTACCGCACGGTGCTCGACACGCTGTTCCACGCGCTGGTGCGGTACGCCGCGCCGGTGCTGGTGTTCACGGCTGAGGAAGTGTGGGGGACGCGCTATCCGGATGGCGGTTCGGTGCATTTGTTGGAATGGCCGGTGGTTGAAGCGGGTTGGCTCGATGAAGGCCTGGTCGCGACCTGGACCATGGTCCGGTCCCTGCGTCGCCGCGTGACCGAAACTATCGAGCCGTTACGTCGCGATAAGTCTATTGGTTCAAGCCTTGAAGCGAACGTGGCGATTCCGGATCACGAGCTGATCGACCATTGGGACATCGCTGCTAATGGTCCCGAGGTATTCATTTGCGCAGACATCTCCATCGACTTCCATCGGACCGATATTGAAGTCACCCGCACCGCCCACCACAAATGCGGGCGTTGCTGGCGGCACCTCCCCGAGGTCACCGAGGACGGCGCGCTTTGTTCACGTTGCGATCAGGTGGTGGCTGGCATGGACGCCGACGCATGAATTCGGCACAGCCTCTCCAACCCCAACCCCGTCATGCTGAACTTGTTTCAGCATCCATCGGGCCGCGCGGCCGGAGCGTGATTGGCATGGCTGAATCCTTTACCACTCTGCCCCACAGAGCTTCGGTCAAGGCGGCGAAATGGACCCTGAAACAAGTTCAGGGTGACGGAATTGTGGGAGAGTTCGCGTGATTTTCACCGCCCGCCCCCGCCTGACCGGCCTGACCCTGGCCGCGCTGATCTTCTGGCTGGACCAGTGGATCAAGCGGATGGTCGATGGCCCCTGGGGGCTGACCGATGAGGGGATGCACCGCGATCTGACCGGCATTTTCGATCTGACCCGGACCCACAATTACGGCGTCTCGCTAGGGTTCCTCAAAGCCCAGTCGATGGAGATGCGCTGGGGTCTGGTCGCGCTGACGCTGGGGATCGCGCTAGTCGTGTTCATCTGGTTACTGCGCGAGAAAAAGCTCGGCGATATCATTCCGCTGGGGATGGTGCTGGGCGGAGCGCTGGGCAATATTCGTGACCGGGTCAAGTTCGGCTATGTGCTGGACTATGCCGATCTCCATTTTGGCGATTTTCGCCCATTCCTGATTTTCAACCTGGCCGATGCGGCGATCACCATTGGCGTGGTGATAATCCTTGCCCGCAGCTTCCTGATCGGCGAAAAGCCGGATCACAACCCAGCGGCCACGCCCGCACCGGAGAATTAAAGATGCGCAAAGTTTCGGCCCTGATCGTCCTGACCGGCAGCGCGATGCTGCTGTCCGCTTGCGGCGGCGGCGGATTGTTCAACCGCCAGCGCCCTGATGAATTCGCCGTGCAGCGGCAGGCCCCCTTGGTGGTCCCGCCAGATTTCGCGCTGGTCCCCCCGGCCCCCGGCGCCCCGCGCCCGAACGATCAAAGCACCGCGGCGCAAGCGCAAGGCGCGCTGTTCGGTCCTCCGGCAGCCCGCTCTGGCGTGGAATCGACAGTCGGCCAGAAATCGGGCCAGGCGGCCCCTTCAATCCGCTCGACCGTGGGTGATCCGGCGACCAGCACCGTTGCCAAGGGTGACGTCACCCGCGACATCATCGGCGCCCCCGAAGGTGACGGCCGCGAAGCCCAGACCTCGGTCGGCGGCAACTGACTTTCGCTACGGATTGAAATTGCCAAAAGGCTCGGCTGAAAGGCCGGGCCTTTTTGTTATTCGGTAGCCGCGGCTGCGCTCACAATCTTGCTGATCAGCAGCTTGTCGATCTTACGGCCATCCATGTCGACCACTTCAAAGCGCCAGTCCTGATCGGTGAAGTGCTCACCCTCATGCGGCAGCTTTTTCATCACGGACAGGGCAAAGCCCGCTGCCGTCGCGTAATCGCGATCATCGGGCAGTTCGATCCCCAGCCGGTCGGCCATGGCATCGGCGGGGAGTGAGCCGGCGACCAGCAGGCTGCCGTCCTCACGCTCAACCACCATCGGCTCATCGCCTTCGTCCTGGTGGCTGGCGAAATTGCCGACAATCGCGTCGAGCAGATCGGCCGGGGTCACCACCCCTTCCAGATGGCCATATTCGTCGTGGACCAGCGCCATGGCGACATCCGACTGCTGGAGCAGCCGCAGCGCGTCCATCGCGTCCAATTGATCGGGGATCACTTCGGCCTTGCGCATCAGCCGGGCGATCTGCAGCCGTTTGCCTGACAGCAGCAGCGCCAGCACTTCCTTGACCTTGACCACACCCACGATGTTGTCCGGGCTGCCATCGGCCACCGGCAGCAGCGAATGCGGCGTATCCTTGATCGCGGCGCGGATGTCCGCCTCGCTGGCCTTGCGGTCAATCGTATCAAGCTCGGTCCGCGGCGTCATCAGTTCGCGCACCGGACGGGTGGCGAGCCGCATGATCCCGGTCATGATCTGGCGTTCTTCTTCCTCGATCACGCCCGACCGAGTCGCTTCGGCGAAAACCAGATGGAGTTCCTCGGCGGTCAGCGCATGTTCGCCCTTGGCCCGCACACCCATGATCCGTAGCAAGAACGCCGACGAATTGTTGAGCAGCCACACGAACGGTGCGGTCACCTTGGCCACCAGGGCCATCGGCAGGGCAGCGGCCATGGCAATCGGTTCTGCGGCGCGCAGGGCAACCTGCTTGGGCACCAGCTCGCCCACCACTAGGCTGAAATAGGTAGTCGCGGCGATCACCACGGCGAACCCGGCTTCCGGCGCCCAGCGAGCGGGCAGACCCAGTGCCTGCAGCCGCTCACCCATCGGCCCGCCGAGGCTGGCACCCGAATAGGCACCGGCGATGATCCCGACCAGCGTGATCCCGATCTGCACGGTCGATAGAAACTTGCCCGGATCCCCAGCCAGCAGCAGCGCTGTCTTGGCCCCCTTGTGGCCGCGATCAGCCGCCATCTTCAGCCGGGCTGGACGCGCTGAGACAATCGCCAGTTCCGACATTGCGAAAGCGGCATTCAGCAGGATCAGCCCTGCAATAATGAAAACGTCGGACCACGGGAAAGGTTGCACGGCTGGTCCGATAGCAGAGTTGCAAGCCCGCGCGAAGAGGCGCAATGAATTGGACAATTGGGAAGTGCAGGCACCATTCAGGTTGCCAAGAATAGGGTTAATGCTAAGTTCCGATCATAAAAGGGGAAATACCATGACCAAGACCCATAAACTGTTTGCCAGTGTTGCCGCGATCTCGCTGTTGGCCAGCGGCTGCGTGACCGATCCGAACACCGGACAGAAGAAAGTTTCGCGAACCGCGATCGGCGGGGTTGGCGGCGTGGTCGTCGGCGGCCTGCTCGGCGGGTTGATCGGCGGCAAGACCGGCCGGATCGTCGGCGCCGGGATCGGCGGCGTGGCTGGCGCTGCAGTTGGCTACACCATGGACAAGCAGATCAAGCAGCTGAAGGAACAGACCGCCGGATCAGGCGTAGATGTGACTGAAACCGATGGCGGTCAGGCCATTCTGGTCAACCTGCCCGATGGCGTGACCTTTGACGTTGGCAGTGCCACATTGAAGCCCGCCTTCCGCGACACGCTCGACAAGGTTGCCGCCAGCCTGATCGAATTCCCCAACAGCATCGTCGATGTTTACGGCCACACCGATTCGACCGGCAGCGACAGCTTCAACCAGACGCTGTCAGAAAACCGCGCGCGCACGGTGATGAACTATCTGATCTCCAAGGGCGTCCCCGCCGCGCGGCTGCGTAGCCAGGGCTTTGGTGAAACGATGCCGGTGATGGACAACGGTACCGCCGATGGCCGCGCCAAAAACCGCCGGGTCGAAATCAAGATTGTCCCGGTAACGCAGGAAGATGTCGCCGCAGCCCAGTCTGCTGGCTGACACCAACCCGCTCAGACTATCAAAGAAGGGCTCGGCCGAAAGGTCGGGCCTTTTTTGGTTCACCCGGCCAGTTCCTTCGCCCGCCCCGCCAGCCGCTCCACCGCCGCGCCGTGGATCGCAGCGGAGCTGACCAGCACGCCGAAAGCGCGCGGATCGGGTTTGTTGTAGGCGAGCGGCTGGCCAAACGCATCGGTCGCGGCGGCCCCCGCCTCGCGCGCGATCAAGGCCGCTGCGCCGATGTCCCATTCATAGCCCCAGCGCAGCGTGGCTACCAGATCGGCCTCATCCGCCGCGACCATCGCGATTCTGAGCGCGATCGAATTGGGCTGATGGACCTGAGTCAGATCGGCATCGCTTTTGGGCAGGACGTGCGCTGGAACCCGCGCGCCAGTAAGTTCGGTTCTCCGGCTGGCAGCCAGACGCTCACCGTTGCGCCAGGCCCCTCGCCCGGCCTCGGCCTGCCAGAATTCACCGCGCGCTGGCGCATCGAGCATGCCCAGCAAGGGCCGCCCGGCGCTGACCAGCGCTACCGATATCGCCCAGCCGGGCCGTCCGTGGACAAAATCGCGGGTCCCGTCGATCGGATCGACCAGCCAGATCAGCCCGCCCGCCAGTCGCTCAGGCGCGTCGATGGTTTCTTCCGATAGCCATCCGGCCGAAGGCAAAAGCGCGCCCAGCTCGGTCTTCAAGAACCGGTCCACGGCCAGATCAGCCGCGCTGACCGGGCTGCCGCCGTGCTTGTCCCACACCTCCAGCGCGTGGCCATGGCCGGGCCATGCCGCCAGAGCCAATTGCCCGGCCTGACGGACGATTGCTTCGAGGCGGGCGCGGTCAATCAAGCGGCGAAACCGGCTCTGTTAGGAATGACTCGCAACTGACGTTCATATTTCTCATCCTGACCCCCTATCGAGGGCTTTTCAAGCCTTCCCGGCTGTGCTTAGGCGGCGCCGCACCACGGGCTGACGCCCTCCTCCCTGCCGGAGTTTGAGACCCATGAACATCCACGAATATCAGGCCAAGGAACTGCTCGCCAAATTCGGCGTCAATGTGCCCAAGGGCATCGCCGCGCTGACTGTGGCCGAAGCGGTCGAAGCGGCCAAGTCGCTGCCCGGCCCGCTCTATGTCGTGAAGGCCCAGATCCACGCCGGTGGGCGCGGCAAGGGCAAGTTCAAGGAATTGGGCCCCGATGCCAAGGGCGGCGTGCGGCTGGCCAAGACGTTTGAAGAGGTTGAAGCCAACGCCAAGGAAATGCTCGGCAACACGCTGGTCACGATCCAGACCGGCGAAGCGGGCAAGCAGGTCAACCGGCTCTACATCACCGATGGCGTCGATATCGGCAGCGAATACTACCTCTCGATGGTGGTCGACCGGGCCAGCGGCCGCGTCGCGCTGATCGTCAGCACCGAAGGCGGGATGAACATCGAAGACGTGGCGCATGACACGCCTGAAAAGATCACCACGATTGCGGTCGATCCGGCGCAGGGCTTCATGCCGCACCACGGCCGCGCGGTAGCTTTCGCGCTCAAGCTCAAAGGCGATCTAGCCAAGCAGGCGCAGGTCATGGCGAAGCAGCTGTTCGACGCCTTCATGGCGCTCGACTGCGAAATGCTCGAAATCAACCCGCTGGCCGAATGCGGGGACAAGCTGTTCGTGCTCGACGCCAAGATGAGCTTCGATTCGAACGCGCTCTATCGCCACCCCGATGTGCTGGCGCTGCGCGACGTGACCGAGGAAGACCTGGCCGAAGTCGAAGCCAGCGAATATGACCTCGCCTACATCAAGCTGGATGGCAACATCGGCTGCATGGTCAACGGCGCGGGCCTCGCCATGGCGACGATGGACATCATCAAGCTGAACGGCGAATTCCCGGCCAACTTCCTCGACGTTGGTGGCGGTGCCAGCAAGGAAAAGGTCACGGCTGCCTTCAAGATCATCCTCAAGGATCCGGCGGTGAAGGGCATTCTCGTCAACATCTTCGGCGGGATCATGAAGTGCGACATCATCGCCGACGGCATTGTCGCGGCGGCCAAGGAAGTGAACCTCTCGGTTCCGCTGGTGGTCCGCCTTGAAGGCACCAATGTCGAACTCGGCAAGGACATCCTTGAAAACTCCGGCCTGCCGATCGTTTCGGCCAGCGATCTGGGCGACGCCGCCCGCAAGATCGTCGCCGAAGTCCGCAAGGTAGCGTGAAGCGATTGACGTTTCCGTAAACGTAAACTAGGCGCTGCTGCGTCACTCAACTGGGAAAGGCTGGAAAGCACATGAAAGCCCTGGTCTGCGTAAAGCGCGTGATCGACTATAACGTGAAGCCGCGGGTAAAATCCGACGGCACCGGCGTCGATCTTGCCAATGTCAAAATGAGCATGAACCCGTTCGACGAAATCGCGGTCGAAGAAGCCATTCGCCTGAAGGAAAAGGGCGTGGTGACTGAGATTATCGCGCTTTCGGTCGGGCCCGCCAAGGCCCAGGAAACCCTGCGTACCGCGCTCGCCATGGGTGCCGATCGCGCCGTGTTGGTCCAGATCGATGACGGCGTCGAAGTCGAGCCGCTGGCGGTCGCCAAGATCGTCAAGGGCGTTGCCGAGGAAGAAGGCGCCTCGCTCATCATCACCGGCAAGCAGGCGATCGACGACGATTCGAACCAGGTCGGCCAGATGGTCGCCGCGCTGATGGGCCGCCCGCAGGGTACCTTCGCCGGCGAAGTCACGGTTGAGGGTGATTCGGTGATCGTGAAGCGTGAAGTCGATGGCGGTCTGGAAACGGTCAAGCTGGCCCTCCCCGCGATCGTCACCACCGACCTGCGCCTGAACGAGCCGCGTTATGCCAGCCTGCCCAACATCATGAAGGCCAAATCGAAGCCGCTCGCCACCAAGACGGCTGGCGATTACGGCGTCGATCTCGCCCCGCGGCTCAAGACACTGAAGGTCAGCGAACCGCCGGTGCGCAGTGCCGGGATCAAGGTCGCCGACGTGGATGCCCTCGTCGCCAAGCTTAAAGAAATGGGAGTCGCCTGATGAAGACGCTCGTTTGGGTCGAACACGACAACACTTCGGTCAAGGACGCTACCCTGGCCGTGGTCACCGCCGCATCGCAGCTGGGTGAAGTCCACCTGCTGGTCGCCGGTTCCGGCTGCAAGGGCGTGGCTGATGAAGCCGCCAAGATCGCCGGCGTGGGCAAAGTCCACCTCGCCGATGACGCGGCCTATGCCAATGCGCTCGCTGAAAATGTCGCACCGCTGGTAGCCGGCCTGATGGGCCACCACGATGCCTTTGTGGTGCCCGCCACCACCACCGGCAAGAACATCGCCCCGCGCGTTGCCGCGCTGCTCGATGTGATGCAGATCTCGGACATTCTCTCGGTCGAAGGCCCCAAGACCTTCACCCGCCCGATCTACGCTGGCAACGCGATTGCCACGGTCGAATCAAGCGATGCCAAGCTGGTGATCACCGTGCGCGGCACCGCCTTTGCCAAGGCCGCCGCCACCGGCGGTTCGGGCGTGGTCGAAGCTGTTTCGGGTGCAGGCGATGCTGGCCTGTCGAGCTTTGTCGGTTCGGAAATCGCCAAGAGCGAGCGTCCGGAGCTGACCAGCGCCAAGATCATCGTCTCGGGCGGCCGTGCGCTGAAGGATGCTGAAACCTTCACCGCGACGATCTTCCCGCTCGCCGACAAACTCGGCGCAGCGGTTGGCGCCAGCCGCGCCGCAGTCGATGCAGGCTATGTCCCCAACGACTATCAGGTCGGCCAGACCGGCAAGATCGTCGCTCCCGAAGTGTACATCGCGGTCGGCATTTCCGGCGCGATCCAGCACCTTGCCGGGATGAAGGACAGCAAGACGATCATCGCGATCAACAAGGACGAAGACGC
>JAGNTK010000078.1 GCA_017987575.1 Novosphingobium sp.
ACCCATTAATCGATCAAGAGGAAATGCATCATGGCACTTTCGGCAGATCTGTCGGGCAAGCGAGCATTGGTGACAGGGGCGTCCAGCGATGGCTTTGGCGCGCATTTTGCGCGGCGCCTAGCCGAGTGTGGAGCGCATGTCGTAGTATGCGCCCGTCGGCAAGCGCCCCTGGAGGCGCTCGTCTGCGAGATAGAGGCCGCGGGTGGGTCTGCTGCGGCGTTGCAGATGGACGTCGCCGATGCGGCGAGCGTCACTGCAGCCCTCGAGCAGGCGGGTCCGCTGGACATCCTTGTCAACAACGCCGGGGTTGAAAAGTCGGGCTCGGTTCTTGCCATGACGGAAGCGGACTATGACTATGTGCTCGACATCAACCTCAAGGGAGTGTGGCTCGTCACGTCAAGTGTTGCCAGGGCGATGCGCGACGGGGGGGCAGGCGGATCGATCATCAACATCGCCTCCATCACCGGGCATCGTGGCATGAAGGGTGCCGCCTTTTATGCTGTGTCCAAGGCGGGCGTGCTGCATTTGACCCGGCAGCTTGCACTTGAGCTTGCAAGATTCAACATTCGGGTCAATTCGATCTCGCCTGGCTATTTTGCAACGGATCTGGCCCGGGATTTCCTCGCCTCGCCCGATGGAGACATCCTGCGCAAGCGTATCGCCATGCGTCGATTTGGAGAATATCCGGATCTGGACGGTGCTCTGCTTCTGCTTGCTTCGGATGCGTCGCGCTACATGACGGGTGCTGACATTATTGTGGACGGCGGGCATTTGCTGCACCCGCTCTGACGTCGGTAGTGTCAAAGGGCGCTGTCAAAGCGATTGCACCGCTTGGCAGCGAAGTCAGATGAGAGGCCGGGCAGGGGGCATGCCTCGTCCTCGAAACCCGCTAAACCGTTCCGCTATTTTCACTCGTCGCCAGAGGTAATTCGCCTTTTCGTCTTGATGTACGTGCGGTTTCCGCTTTCGTTGCGAAACGTGGAAGACTTGCTTTTCGAGCGCGGGATTGATCTCTGCCACGAGACCGTTCGATTGTGGTGGAATCGTTTTGGCCCAAAGAAAGGCAGAGAAAATAGAGAATTATGGCGGACTGACTCTCCGCCAGCTAGTCCGGCCATTTTATCGGCACCGGAGAAAAATCGATAATTCGCCAATACGGCCGAGATCACCGGCACTTCATTTTCTCTGCATCCCGACCTCCGCTGCATAGTCGCGCCTTGCGGCCATCATCGCGAGGGCGGAGAGCAGGCAGGGCAGTGGCAGGATCTTTAGAGCAGTCAGCAGATCGAACCGGTCTGCCAGCAAGCCTGTGACGTAGGGACCTGGCGCGAGCCCTATCAGGTTGTAGCTGAGCGCCAGCACCGCCATGGCCGTCGAATGGATCTCGCGGGGGGTGGAGTTGGCAATCATCGCCCCGGTGACGCCGGTGATCCCGCCGACGAGAAGCAGTCCGCCGCCGATCAGGGCAAGCTGCATGTGACCGGGCGGAGAGAAAACGGCGCCTGCAAAAAGCGCGGCGGTCAGTAGCGAAAAGGCAATCGACAACCGGGGCGTTGCCGCAGGATCGCGCCGCGCCTTCCGGTCGACCAGCAGGCCGCAGAGGACCATCCCAACCGCACAGGCAAGCAGAAACAGAGCGGTCGTCCGTCCAGCCTGCTGCAGGGGCATGCCATAGCTTTCGGTGAGCAGCAGTGGCATGGCCCAGGCCAGGGTGCCAGTGCAGAACAATTGTATTCCGCCGGCGAAATAGGTCAGCCACAACAGCCTGCGCCCAAGGAGTTGGCGCGCGAGCAGGCCCCAATCACTGGGTTGCCGCTCCGCCCGCACCCCCAGCCGATGTTCGCGCACGACTGCGGCATAGGCAAGCGCCAGCAATAGGCCGAACAGACCAATCACTTCGAAGGCCGTGCGCCATCCATAGACCGCCGAAACTTGCGCCCCGGCCGCAACCCCGACCATCTGCCCGACGACCGACCCCGCCAGAAACGAGGCCGACAGTGTGGCCCGCAAGTGCCGCGGGAACGCCGCCAGCACCACCGCGATCCCGGCACTACCATAAGCGGCTTCACCCACGCCCACCAGCAGCCGTGCGCCCAGCATCTGGGGATAGCTCTGCACCCAGCCCCCCGCCAGCGTCGCCAGGCTCCACAAGGTTGCCATCGCGACCAGGCTCTTCACCCGCCCGAACCGGTCGGCGAGGTATGAAAGGGGGAGGGTCAGCAACCCCACCGCCAGCGCGACCACGCTGGCAAGCGACGCCAGTTCGGCGTTGTTGAGGTGCCACTCCGCCTTGATCTGCGGTCCGGCGGCGTTGAGCACCTGGCGCGCCATATGATCACTCATGAGCAGGCCAAAGCTCAGGGCAAAGACCGTCCAGCCATAGGCGCTGGCCCGCTCAGGTCCGGGGTCATCGGATATAACCGTGGGTCCAGCCAACTAGATCATCCCCCCGTTCGGGCTGATGACCTGACCCGCAAGGTAGTGATTGTCCCCCGCCAGATAGAGCGCCAGTCCCGCATATTCCTCCAACGTCCCGAGCCTGCCAGCCGGGATCATCTGGAACAACGCAGCCTGCGCTTCGGGGGCGAGCTTGCCAAGATGGGTCTCGAACATTTCGGTCGCGACGCCACCCGGCGCGATCGCATTGACGAAAATATTGGCCCCGGCAACCTCGGCCCCGACCGCGCGGGTAAAGGCGATCACCGCGCCCTTGCTGGCAGAATAGTGCGGGCTGTGCGCACTGAGGTTAGAGTGCCCAGCAAGCGAGGCAATGTTGACGATCCTGCCATAGCTGCGCGGCTCCATCTGGCGCAGCGCAGCGCGGGTGCAATAGAATAGTCCGTGGACGTTGACGTCCCAGTATTTGAGCCATTCCGCATCGCTCATCCTACTGGTGAATTGCAGCGATCGGCGTGGCTCGGGGGTTGTCAGATAGGCATAGTGGCGGCTCCGCCGCACCTCGTCCTCAGGGCCCCCGGGCACCCGCGCGGCATTGTTGACCAGCGCTTCGACGGGGCCAAGCTCCCGTTCAACCCTGGCGAAAAAGTCGTCGACTGCTTTGCTGTCGCTGACATCGCACCGTGCGTCCAGAACCTCCATGCCTTTGGCCCGCAATGTGCTGGCGGTCTCGGCGAGATCAGCCTCCAGTACGTCGCACAACGCGAGGCGACCGCCGGCCGCGCCAAGCGCAGCGGCAATCGCCTGCCCCAGACCACGCGCCGCGCCTGTGACGACGCAAACTCGCCCCTCCACTGAACTCACACGAGTGCGCCAAGCGGCGCGCTGCGCATATTGGCCACGCCAAAATTGGTGTTGCGGTTGGGCAACCAGCCATTTTCGCGCAGGGTTTCCTCGACGCTGCCATAGAAAGTACCGATCTTGTAGATCCGGCGAGCCTCATCGGCGGTGGCGATGGGACGATAGAGTTCTTCTGAGATGCGGACCATCTTCTCGATCTGCTGGACCGAGGTCGCGCGTTCGCCCTTTCGGCCCCACATATTGTCTTCTTGGCCCACCCGGACGTGAAAGCCCATCGCGATCCCCATCGTGCAGAGCGGATAGACGTTGCGCATCAATCCTTCGACCGTGAACACCGCATTCTGCGGCAAGCGGTTGACGAATTCCATCAGGTTGCGCGGGTTGGGACCGTCGGCTCCGCCGCCGATCGCTACCCAGTTGCAGACCAGCGGGCCCATATAGTGCCCGGTGCGCACCAGTCGCTCGACCGTTTCCAGATCGCGCGCAGTGGCTATCATGAAATGTGTCTGGATGCCTGAGGCGGTCAGCCGCTTCATATGCTCCTTCATGAACTTCGGCCCGGCTTCGTAATACATCTCGGTATAGGCATCGGCATAGTTGGTTTCGCCCATCGAGGTTCCGGCGCAGTCATCCTCGGTGATGAGTTCCATCACATTCATCTGGTTGGTGTTGACTGCCAGTGTGACCTGATCGGGCGCCGGGGTAAGATCGGCCAGCATGTGGCGGGTATCATCCGATAGCCACTTGGCTGCCTCGCCGTCGTTCTTGGGAGCAAAGCTTATGGAGCCGCCCACCTGCAGGATCATCCCCGGCACCGCGCTACGCAGGCGATCAAGCATTTCGTTAAAGCGGTCGAGGTCCTTCGATCCCGTGCCATCGGGCTCGCGCACATGGACGTGCAGCACGGTCGCCCCGGCGTTGTAGCAGTCGACCGCTTTCTGGACCTGTTGAGCAAAGCTGACCGGAATGTCGTCGCTGTCGCGCGGCAGGAAGCTCGGGGCATAGGGCGCGACCTGAATGACCAGCGGATCCTGGGTTTCGGGCAGCAGGCTGTCATCGAAGAATTGCATCTCTTATTCCTCCTTCAATTCGGGCACGGGCATTCCGCGCGCGTTCATTTCATCAACCAGAAGTGGGGTAGCGAGCGCCACCGAATGGATCCCCAGCACGGCGACCAATTGGAGAACGGCCATGATCTCTTCAGGCGTCGCGCCCAGATCAAGGGCCTTGGCGATGTGGCGCTTGACCCCGGGCGAATACATGTGGGTGCAACTGGCATCGACCGCGATTGCCAGGAATTCATATGTCTTGGGATCGAGCACCCCCTTGCGCAGGGCATGCGTGCCCATGTCGAGGAACTTCTCCATCCATTCGGCGTCGAAGGCGGCGGCCTGGTCCCAGGCCTTGTTCCATCCGCCGCCGGCGCGCGCGGCGTCGCTGATCGGTGTTGCGGTCATCGCTCTCCCCTGTCCTGTGTTGCGCACACCATGCTGCAAGGAGGATTTGCTTTCTTTTCAATTTGAGCCATATTATTTCCAATATGAGCCACACCGGGAATCTGACCGTGCGCGCAGCCGCCCTCACCGGGCTGGCCGCGCTGTGCCGCAGCTACGGGGTCGATGCCGTGCCATTGCTGCGACAAGCCAGGCTGCCGGCCAATTCCGAGGTGCAGGCTGATCGCCGCTTCCCTGTAGAAGCCGTCAACCATGTGCTCGAACTCGCCGCCGCGGCGACCGGGCGCGATGATTTCGGACTGCGATTGGCAGAGTTGCGCGGTCTCTCCAACCTTGGTCCGATCGGCCTGATCGCTCGCGACGAGCCCAGTGTTGGCGCTGCCTTCGCGGTAATCGAGGCCTATCTTCCGCTGCACAACGATGCCTTGGTGATCAGCCGTCAGCAGTTTGGCGAATTGGTCGTGCTGCGCTCCGAAATCCTCGCGACGGGCAGCAAGGTCCAGTCAATCGACATGGCTTTGGCGGCGCAACACCGTATCCTGCAGCAGTTGGCGGGTCCGCATTGGACTCCGGAGGACGTCTGCCTTTCCCGGGCCAAACCGACCGATCTTTCGCGCTTCCGCCAGGTGCTCGGTCCGCGGCTCCGCTTCGACGCGGAATTCGACGGAATCGTGATTCAGGCCGATCTGTTTGAGCGTCCCAACCCGCTGGCGGATGCAGCGTTCCGTCCCTATGCCAGTCAGCTTCTGCGCAGTGCTTCTCCCGGTGCGAACGAGGCGATGGCCACACGGGTCGAGCGGGTCCTGCCGCTGCTGCTGCCCAGCGGACGGTGTACTGCGGCGCAGGTTGCCGCGCAGCTCGGGCTGTCGCGCCGCACGCTGACCCGCGCGCTTGAAAGCGAAGGGACCCGGTTCCTCGAATTGCTCGACCGGACCCGCGAAAATGTTGCCCGCCGCCACCTGGCCGGGCGCGCCCGTAACCTTGGGCAGATTGCCGACCTGCTCGGCTTTTCCAGCCCGGCGGCCTTTACCACCTGGTTTCGTCGCCGATTTGGGCAAAGCCCGCGCGCGTGGCGGCAGTCCCGGGCCTAGGTCAGCTCCGCATCGCCGAAAAAGCGGAGGATTTCCTGAGCGACCCATTCAGGCCGCTCTTCGGGGATCCAGTGCCCGCAGTTTTCTGCCACCCCTCCGCTGACATTGCTGGCCACGCGCGACCAGCTTTCCATCGCGGTCATTCCGCGGCCACGGGTTGAAGGATCGCCGCCATAGACACGGATCGGCATCTCCAGTGTCCGGCCGGACTCTCGAAAGGCGCTATTGTCAGCGATGTCCTGAGGGACCGCGCGGTAGTAGTTGAACCCGGCTGTCATTGCGCCGGGTTGGCTGTAGGCACGGACGTATTCGGCCTGCGCTTCCTCGGCAATCGCATCGGGCCTGGCGCCGGCAGCCCGGAACATGAAGCGCAGGTAGATGTCCTCGCGTCCCTCTGTCAGCGCTTCCGGCAAGCCGGGCAACGCGTGAAAGCCGAAATGCCAGCGATTGTGATGCTCGATCGGCCCTCCGTCGCCCAGCACCGGAGCATCGAAGATGGCCATGGCGCTGACATTTTCCGGAAACTGTGCCGCAAGCGCAAAAGCGACAGGTCCGCCCCAGTCGTGTGCAACCACGCCGAAACGGTCATGCCCCAGCGCCGCCATCAGTTCGGCCATGTCACGTGCCACGCGCATCTTGTCATAGCCATCGGTCGGGCGGGTCGAATCTCCAAGCCCGGTCAAGTCGACGGCGATTACCCTGTAGCTTCGCGACCTGAACCGCGAGCAGACCGACACCTCCGGCGGCGGCATGGAGCAGAATTGTGTCGCCCGCCTTGAGCCGCGGGTCAGTCTTCATCATCCAATAGACGGCCGTCAGGCCGCGCATTGTCGATGCTGCAGCCGTCTCATAGGAGACGCTGTCGGGCAGGTTCATCAAGGGCGCGGCGGGCATGACTCTCTCAGTCGAATAGGCGCCGAGCGGACCACCGTTGTAGCTCACCCGGTCACCGGGCGAAACATTGGTCACGCCTTCGCCCACCGCCACCACTTCACCTGCGGCCTCAACCCCGATCCCGCAGGGCGGCTGGACCGGGTAATAGCCGGTGCGAAAGTAGGTATCGGCGAAATTGCAGCCGACTGCATGGTGGCGGAGGTGGACTTCGCCCGGACCCGGCTCGCCGACAGCAACATGTTCAAGCGCGAGGACTTCGGGTCCGCCGGTCTGGTGGAATCGGACGGCCTGGGCCATCAGCTGTTTCTCCTCTTTTCGTTATTTGATCAGATAGCGCGAGTTTGCCTTGCTCTTTTTACATTTCATGACATAATTTTGATATTTGATGACACGAAAGCGGCGGGGGGCAGCACATGGCACAGATTGTCCGGGCGGCATCGCTGGGCGGTTATCTGGAATGCATGGCTGCTTTGAACACGGATCCGGTCCCGCTGCTGCGCGAGCAGGGCCTGAGCCGCCAGCTGCTCGCAAACCCGGAACATCTGATTCCGGCGCAGGCCGTGGTCCGGCTGCTGGAGCGCAGTGCCAGGGCCAGTGGCTGCCGGTCGCTGGGCCTGCGGATGGCAGAAGGGCGACTGTTGGCAAATCTGGGCAGCGCCAGCCTGCTGATCCTGCATCAACCCTCGCTCAGACACTCGCTTGAGGCGCTGCGTGAATTTCGCAGCCGGATCAATTCGACATTGGTGCTGACGCTCGACGAGCAACAGGGGGACGCAGTGCTGCGCGAGGACCTGATACTGGCTGTACCCGAGCCTGCTGTGCAGGCGCATGACCTGGGGCTGGGCGTTCTGGTCCGGTTGTGCCGCGCCGTGCTGGGCGATGGCTGGTCGCCGCGCCAGGTCTGCCTGACCAGTCCGGCACCCGCCGGATCCGAGCTGGCACCCTTCCGCCGCCTGCTAAGGTGCGATCTGCAATTCGATGCCGAATTCAACGCGCTGATCTTTCCCGCCAGCGACCTCGACCGCACTGGCGTGCTGGCTGATCCCGGCATGGCGGCTCATGCCCGCAGTCTGCTCGATGCTGCGGGGCGAGGCGCGGAACGCAGTACGCGCGAGCAGGTTGAGTGGTCAATCCAGCTCTTGCTGCCCGTCGGCCGGGCAACGATCCAGAGCTGTGCGGCTTCGCTGGGGCTGACTGTGCGCACGCTGCAGCGCCGCCTCGACCAGGAGGGCGCGGTATTCAGCGATCTCCTGAACGCGGCGCGGAAGCAACTCTGTGTCCAGTATCTAGGCAATCCGCGGCTGCGGATTACCGATATCGCGGAGATGCTGGGCTATGGCTCGATCGCTGCCTTCAGCCGCTGGCACAAACAGGTGTTTGGCGAGCCGCCGCGATTCATGCGTCGTTGAGGTTTATCGGCTCAGACTTCATCTGCCAAACGTAACGCCAATTCATAGCTGTGACTGCAGTGATAGCGCCCTTTCCGGATCATCTTGCAGCGCATGTTGATCCCATAATCGACGGGAGCTCTTCGATACTGCGCAAGCGCAACGCAAAGCGAAAGCAGAACCTGAACCGCTTGACGGACACCCTCCTTTGGGACGTTGCTCCGCTACTTGGAAGCCTTCGACGGTATGGCGCCCGCCGCCATGACCAAATCCAATCCCCGACCAGAGACAAGTTCGCATACGACTGACAGCACCTGCGGTCCCGACAAGCTTTGCTGCCCAAAGGAATCTTTGAGCTTTGACCAGGTGCAACGGCGGCCAATGGAACCAACGGCTTCGTCGCCGGTTTCTACTTGTGCTGAGCCCGGCGCGACGTG
>JAGNTK010000079.1 GCA_017987575.1 Novosphingobium sp.
AGCGCCCGACCAGAATCGTGTTCGACGAAGGCCATCACGTATTTGAAGCGGCGGATTCGACCTTTGCCGCTGCGCTGACCGGAGCCGAAACGATCGAACTGCGCCGCTGGGTGATCGGGCCGGAGCGTGGCTCCAAGGGCAGGCGGCGCGGCCTTTCGGCGCGGCTGGCGGATCTGGCAAGCTATGACGAGGCCGGGGGCAAGGCCATCGCCGCCGCGCGCTATGCTGCCGAGGCTCTGCCCGGCGATGGCTGGCTGCAGCGTGTGGCGGACAACACCCCATCAGGCCCGCTGGAAGAGCTGTTCGCTGGGGTTCGCGCGACCGTTTACGCCCGCGACGAAAGCGGCGGGCAAGAGGCGGGCTATGGCCTTGAAACCGAAGTCGCGCAGCTCGATGGCGCCTTCATCGAACGCGCCGGGGCGGCGCAGGCCGCGCTGGCCGAGCTACGCAGCCCGCTGATCCGGCTGGGCGTGCGGCTTGAGGCGCTGCTGGCCGAACCGCCCGATTGGCTCGACGGCCCCGGCCGCGCGCGGATCGAAGGGGCGCGGCATTCGCTTAGCTGGCGGGTTGATCTGCTCGCCGCGTGGGAGGCGCTGCTCGAACGGCTGGGCGGCCCGACCGATCCCGAATTCGTCGATTGGCTGGCGGTCGAACGCGGCGATGCGCGCGAATTTGATATCGGCATCCACCGCCGCTGGCTCGATCCGATGAAGCCCTTTGCCAGGACCGTGCTGGAGGGCGCGCACGGGGTGATGCTAACCAGCGCCACCCTGCGCGATGGCAATGATTGGGATGCCGCGGTGACCCATTCCGGCGCGCCGGTGCTCGGCCTCGCCCCGCGCCTGTCCAGCTTTGACAGCCCGTTTGACTATGCCGCGCAGGCCGAAGTGCTGATCGTGACTGACGTGCCCAAGGGCGATCTGGCCGCGCTCGCCGGGGCCTATGCCCGGCTGATCGAGGCGGCCAAGGGCGGCGCGCTGGGCCTGTTCACCGCGATCCGCCGCCTGCGCGCGGTGCACGGCCGGATTGCCGACCGGCTCGCGCGCGGCGGGCTGCCGCTCTATGCCCAGCACGTCGATCCGATCGACACCGGCACCTTGGTCGATATCTTCCGCGACGATCCGCGCGCCAGCCTGCTCGGTACCGATGCCTTGCGCGACGGGGTTGATGTGCCGGGCCACTCGCTGCGGCTGGTGGTGATGGAACAGGTCCCCTGGCCCAAGCCCTCAATCCTGCACCGTGCGCGGCGGTTGGCGGGTGGCGGCAGCGCCTTTGATGACCGGATCATCCGGGCCCGATTAGCGCAGGCCTTCGGGCGGTTGATCCGCAGCAAGGACGATCACGGGATCTTCGCCGTGCTCTCAGCCGCATTCCCCAGCCGGTTGCTCAGCGCCTTTCCGCCGGGCACGCGCGTCACACGCCTGACACTCGATGAGGCTTTACAACGCGTCGCTGCCGGTGTTTCAGAGCAGCCCGCAACCAGCGAGACGCAAACTTGAAAATTCTCGGCCTGTTCCGCCACGCCAAATCCGATTGGCAAGACCCGCGCGCGCGCGATTTTGATCGGCCGCTCAACGATCGCGGCCGCAAGGGCGCGGCGGTGATGGGTCGGCATATCCGCGATCACGGCGCTGCCTGGGAACGAACCATTTCCTCCCCCGCAATTCGCTGCGCCGAAACGATCGAGATCGCCTGCGAAGCGGCGGGCCGCCCGGTCGCGGTCAACTGGGACCGGCGGATTTACCTCGCCAGCAGCGCAACCCTGATCGATCTGCTGCGCGAAACCGTTGGCGATCCCAAGTCGATCCTGATGGTTGGCCACAATCCGGGTCTGGAAGACCTGATCTTCGATCTAGTTCCCGACGACGGCTCGAGCCCGTTGCGCGATGTAGTTGAGGTGAAGTTCCCCACAGCAACCTTTGCCGTGCTGGAACTGAATATTGAGCGCTGGGCTGACCTTGCCGAACGTTGCGGGAAATTGGTCCACCTGACCCGCCCGCGTGATCTTGATCCGGCATTGGGACCGATGCCGGCTTAACCCTCCGACAGTTTCAACACGTGATCCCATTCGGCTGGTTTAACGCTTGAAACCGAAAGCCGGAACTTGGTCAGCAGATCCATGTCAGACAGCGCCGGATCAGCTTTGATCTCTTTCAGCGTCACGGCCCGCACCAGCTTGCGTACCGGCTTCAGTTCCACCGCAGACCAGCGCCCGGTGTCATCGGTCGGGTCAGGGATATTGGACGCTGTAATCTCTGCAATACCAACAATTTCAAGCCCGATGTTCGAGTGATAGAAGAACACCTGATCGCCCGGCTGCATCGCCCGCAGGTTCAGCCGCGCCGTATAGTTGCGGACCCCGTCCCAGGTCCCCTCACCCTCGGCAACCAGATCGTCCCAGCTGTAAACATCGGGTTCGGATTTCATCAGCCAGTAGGATTTGATTTTGGTCATGCCAGAACTCTTTGAAACGGTTATGGAGCGGCATTGCCTTAGAATTTCGAAAGCGTCCACCTATGTCCCTGACTGCAATCCCCGTCCTGTCGCTGAATCTGCCGAAAGCCGAATTTGCCCAAGCGATTGGTGAGAGTTTTCGCACTTTCGGATTCGCGATGGTCAAGGATTTCCCGATCGACCGCGCCTTGATCGAACGGGCGGAAGAGCTTTCGAAGGCGTTCTTTGCTCTGCCCGAAGCGGAAAAGCGCAGCTATCACAACCCGGCCATGGCCGGGGCGCGCGGTTACACACCGTTCGGTGTCGAAATCGCCAAAGATGCCAAGGCGCATGACCTGAAGGAATTCTGGCACGTCGGACGCGATCTACCCGAAGGCAGTCCGCTCGCCGATGCCTCGATGCCGCCAAATGTCTGGCCCGAACGCCCTGAAGGCTTTCAGGAGCTGTTTACCGAACTCTACCGCCAATACGATGCCACCGGCGCCGCCATCCTGTCCGCCATCGCGCTCTATCTGGGCCTGGACGAGCATTGGTTCGACAGCCGGATCGAAGATGGCAATTCGGTCATGCGGCTGCTGCACTATCCCCCACTCGACAATGTGGAGGGTGAGGCGATCCGCGCTGGGGCGCATGGCGATATCAACTTGATCACGCTGCTGCTGGGCGCCGAAGAGGCAGGACTGGAATTGCTATTTCAGGGCAAGGAATGGATGAATGCCTCGCCGCCCGAAGGCGCAATGGTGATCAACTGCGGTGACATGCTGGAGCGGCTGACCAACCATTATTTGCCCTCCACCATCCACCGGGTCCGCAATCCCAGCCCGGAACGCGCTGCGTTCAGCCGGTTTTCGATGCCGTTCTTCCTGCACCTGCGCAGTGACGCCGAAATCAAGACGCTGGAACAGTGCATCACGCCGGAAAACCCGGATCGGTATCCGGTGCCGATTACTGCCGACGAATTCCTGCAGCAACGCCTGCGCGAAATTGGCCTGAAGAAATAGCAACGTCAGCCCGTTTGGCATGGTATCTGCGGCCTTAACGCAAATTTCAGGCCTGCCTGCGATAGAGCGCAGGTTATGTCTGACGGGGCAACAGGCACATCGCACGCTGGTGCGGTAAAGGAACGCGCGGGACGCGGGCTAAGCGCTCATCTCAATTCGTCAAGCAAGGACATCGTCGCGCTGGGCATCGCCTTTGCCGCGATCATCATGTTTGTCGGCACCGGCAGCTCGGTTTTGGTCAGTATCGCCAGGTCGATCAGCGGCCACGGGGTCGGCCCTGACAAGATGCTGACCAATGCCTTGTTGCTTAACATCGCGCTGATCATCTTTGGCTGGCGGCGCTATCGCGAGCTGACCGGCGAAGTCGCGGAACGGCGCAAGGCCGAACAACACGCGCGGTTTCTGGCCGAAGCCGACCCACTAACCGGTTGCCTCAACCGGCGCTCGGTAACGGACGCGGCGGATCGGTTAATTGCCGAAACCAGCCAGCGCGGCGAAGCCGTGGCATTTGTCATGATCGATCTTGATCGGTTCAAACAGATCAACGATTCGCGCGGGCATTCAGCTGGTGACCGGATGCTGATCGAAACCGCCCGCCGTCTCCACGCCAGTCTGCCCGGCAATGCCCTGGTGGCTCGCGTCGGAGGCGATGAATTCGCCTGCATTGTCCCCTTTGATCCAGCCCGGCCAGGGCAGATTGATCGGCTGGTTGACGGTCTGATTTCTGAGATTTCGCGAACCGTCGACCACGATGATGGTGAGCTTGAGACCACGATCTCCGCCGGCATTTACCGCCGCGATCCGAACAGCGAAGAGACGACTCAAGCCGCGCTGCACCAGGCCGATATCGCGATGTACCACGCCAAAAAGCGCGGGCGGAACCGCTATTGTTGGTTCGATCCGGCGATGGAAAGCGAACTCAAATTTCGCAGCGAGCTCGAATCCGGCATCCGCCGTGGACTGACGGCGGGTGAATTTGTACCGTTCTATCAAAAGCAGATCGACCTGGACACGGGCGAACTGGTTGGCTTTGAAATGTTGGCCCGGTGGCGTTCGGAAAAACTGGGCATGGTCAGCCCGGAGATCTTCATCCCGGTTGCCGAAGAAATTGGCCTGATCGCCCCGATCTCGGAAAGCCTGATCCGTCAGGCCATGCACGACGCGCGCAATTGGGATCCCAAATTGACCCTTTCGGTCAACATCTCGCCCTTGCAGCTGCGCGATCCCTGGTTTGCGCAAAAGCTGCTGAAAATGATGGTGGAAGCCAATTTCGCGCCGAGCCGCCTCGACATCGAGGTGACCGAAAGCTGTCTGCACGAAAACCTTGGGCTGGTCCGATCGCTGATCACCAGCCTCCAGAACCAGGGCGTCACGGTAAGTCTTGATGACTTTGGGACCGGTTACAGCTCACTCTCGCAGCTACGCTCTTTGCCGTTTGACCGGATCAAGATCGACCGCAGCTTTGTCGCCACCGTGCTCGACAGTCCGGAAAGCGCGACGATCATCCAGTCGATTATTTCGCTGGGTGAAGGTCTAGGCCTGCCGATCACTGCGGAAGGGATCGAAAATCAGCAAGTACTCGACCGGCTGCGCGAACTGGGCAATTTCAAGGGCCAGGGCTTCTTTTACGGGCTGCCCGAAGCGGCCGAAGAAACCGCCGCCGAACTTGCGCAGCTTGACCTACTGCTCGAACCGCCTGCCCCCGCTGCTGAGCCGCTGGTCGTAGCCACGCCTCTCACCCGCAGCGCCTAGACTGGACTGCTGACAGCCCAGCGCTTAAGGCGCTGACCATGCGCGTTCCGTTCATCAAGATGCATGGCCTCGGCAACGATTTCATCGTGCTTGATGGGCGTGAAACCGCTTTACCCCCGTTGACCGAGACCTTCGCGCGCGCACTTGCTGACCGCCGCACCGGGATTGGCTGTGACCAATTGGTCGTACTTGAACCTTCAACCAGCGCCACCCTTAAGGCCCGGTTCTTCAACCAGGACGGCGGCGAAGTTGAGAGCTGCGGCAATGCCAGCCGCGCGATTGGACTGCTGCTGGGCAAGGCCGCTACAATCGAGACTTTGGGCGGGCTGCTCGAAGTGGCGCCCCACTCTGCCGGGGTCAGCGTCGATATGGGGGAGCCCCGGTTTGACTGGGACGCGATCCCGCTGGCCTATCCGCTGGATACTCACACCCTGCCGCTCAGTTGGGATGCACTGGAAGGCCCCACCGCTGTCAATGTCGGCAATCCGCACGTGATATTCTTCGTGCCTGATTGCAGTGCGGTCGAACTCGATCGGCTTGGTCCGGAAATCGAGCACGATCCGGTGTTTCCGCAGCGGGTTAACGTCAACGTCGCCACGATTACGAGCCGCAGCCATATCCACCTGCGGGTGTGGGAGCGCGGTGTCGGTGAGACCCGCGCCTGCGGCACTGGCGCCTGCGCCACCGCAATCGGTGCAATGCGGCGAGGACTGGTGGACCGCCGCGTCACTGTTTCCTTGCCTGGGGGCGATTTGCAGATCGAATGGACCGAAGCGGGTCGAATTCAGATGACTGGCCCGGCGGTAGAAAGCTTCCGAGGAACATTTGATCCAGCGACCTTCGGTGCGGGCTGATGGGCGCAGAGGTCATTTCACTGGGCTGCCGCCTGAACCTGTCGGAAAGCGAGGAACTGCGCGGCTTGCTCTCACAGGAAAGCGATCTGGTGGTGATCAATTCCTGCGCGGTGACTGCCGAAGCTGTGCGCCAGACCCGTCAGGCGATCCGCCGCGCCCGGCGCGAGCGGCCCGATGCGCGGTTGCTGGTAACCGGCTGCGCGGCCGAAGTGGAACGTGCTGCGCTGGCCGCGATGCCCGAAGTCGATGGCCTGATCGCCAATGTCAGCAAACTCGATCCGCGCGCCTGGAATGTTGCTCCTTCGGTCCAGCCGGTCCGCCAGCACACCCGGGCCTTTATCGCGGTGCAGAACGGCTGCGACCACGCCTGCACCTTTTGCGTGATCCCGCAAGGCCGGGGCCCAAGCCGCTCGCTGGCCGTCACTGCGGTATTGTCCGAGGTAGAGCGACATCTGACGCTGGGCGCACGCGAAGTGGTGCTAACCGGCGTGGATTTAACCAGTTGGGGACACGACCTGTCCGGCCGGCCGGGGCTCGGCGCACTGGTCGAAGCGATCCTGACTGCGTTCCCCGCACTCATGCGGCTGCGGCTGTCCTCGGTCGACGGTGTGGAGATCGATCCGCTGTTGCACGAGCTGATCGCCAGCGAGCCGCGGCTGATGCCGCACCTGCACTTGTCGCTGCAGCACGGCCACGACCTGATCCTCAAACGCATGAAGCGTCGGCATAGCCGCGCACAAGCGACTGGGTTGGTATCTGCTTTGCGCGCACGGCGGCCAGACCTCACACTGGGGGCCGACCTCATCGCCGGATTTCCGACCGAAGATGCGGCGGCGCATCAGGCCAACCTGTCGATCATCACCGAGCTCGGTCTGGTCCATGGCCACATCTTCCCCTACTCGCCCCGCCCCGGCACGCCAGCCGCCCGGATGCCGCAGGTCGATCCGCAAACGATCAAGTCCCGGGCCAGTGAACTGCGCGCCGCAGTAGCTGGCGAGCGTGGCAATTGGCTGCAAATGCAGCTTGGTCAGCCGCTCGAAATACTTGCCGAACGCGACGGAACCGGCCATGCGCCGAACTTCGCCCGGGTGCAGTTGCCCCCCGGCACCAAGGCTGGAATGATCGTGCGCATGACCCCCACCCGGATTGTCGAAGGCCTGCTGGCATGAGTGCAGAAAGCTGGTCCGACCGCCTGTTTGGCGGTTTCCGCAAGACCTCCGAAAAGCTGACCGAAAACATCGCCGGGATTGTCTCAAAAACCCGGCTTGATGCCGCGCAGCTGGACGAGCTAGAAGACGCGCTGATCCTCTCTGACCTCGGCCCCCGCGCCGCGGCGCGGATCCGAGAACGGCTGGCAGGTGAGCGATTTGAGCGCGGCGCCGATGAGGCGGCGATCCGGCAGGCTGTGGCCGATGAAATCGCAGCGATATTGCGTCCGGTTGCGACCCCGCTTGATATCGTGGCCTTTCCGCGCCCGCAGGTCATTCTGGTGATCGGGGTCAACGGATCGGGCAAGACCACGACTATCGCCAAGCTAGCCCACCTATTTCAGGAACTCGACTATTCGGTGATGCTTGCCGCCGGTGACACATTCCGCGCCGCCGCGATTGGCCAACTTGGCATTTGGGCAGACCGGCTCGGGGTGGAACTGATCAAAGGCCCTGAAGGCGGCGATCCTTCAGCCGTAGTGTTCGATGCGGTCAAAGCCGCGACTGAGAAGGGGATCGATGCACTGATCGTCGATACTGCCGGGCGGTTGCAGAACAAGCGTGAGCTGATGGACGAACTGGCCAAGATCCGCCGCGTCCTTGGCCGCCTCAACCCTGAGGCACCGCACGATGTGGTGCTGGTGCTCGATGCCACCAACGGGCAGAACGCGCTGCAACAGATTGACACTTTCAAGGAGGTTGCCGGGGTGACTGGCCTTATCATGACCAAGCTAGACGGAACCGCGCGCGGCGGGGTGCTGGTGGCTGCCGCCGAGCAATACGGCCTGCCGATCCACGCCATCGGAGTCGGCGAAAAGATCGACGATCTGCGCCCGTTCGATCCCGAACTGGTCGCCCGCGTGATTGCGGGTGTGGCATGACCGAGGCTGTGCAATCCAAGCCGAAATCGGGCTGGCTCAACCTGCTGGTCGATTACGGCCCGGTGGTCGTATTCTTCCTGACCTACCGGTATTATTCTCCGCCCGCTGATCAGAAAAACGCCGTTGCCGAAGTGAGCGCGGTGGTGATCAGCACGCTGTCATTCATGGTCGCCGCTTTGTTAGCGCTCGGGGTATCGTGGTGGCGACTGAAACATATCTCCCCCATGCTATGGCTCTCGACCGTCCTGATTGTCGGGTTTGGCGGGTTGACCATCGTGCTGCGCGATCCGATCTGGATTCAGGTCAAGCCGACCGCGATCTACCTGCTGTTCGCTGTTGTCTTGCTGGTCGGTGTCT
>JAGNTK010000080.1 GCA_017987575.1 Novosphingobium sp.
TAGCCTGGGGTACCTTCACGCAGCATTTCCGCCGCACGGACGCAGCCTTCGCCGGATCCCTTTTTGCAGGCCTCCATGAAATAGCCGACCGCGGCACGCTGATCGGCGCGGATTATCCCGAACCCGGCTTCAAACGCCTTGGCCAGTTTCAGGCAGGCATCGGACTTGCCCTTCAGACAGGCAAGCTCCCAATCGATCATCACCCCTCGGATGACATAGGGATAGTTCTGTCGCCCGTCATAGACGAAGCTATCGCGGCTGTTGTCATAGCCGGTTGGCGGCTTGTCCTTGGCCTGCACAGGTGCGGCCAACAGCGCAGTAAGCAAAAGGGTGGCAATCAGGCGCAAAACAACCATCGAGCTTCCTCGATCCAGGCGCGCTTCCCGCTTGAAAGAATGCCAAACCAGCGCGATTTGACAAGCCCCTATGCGGTACGTCGCTGCAATTCACCCACAACCCCGGTTGCGATCAGGAACTGGCCGAAATAGTAAAGCGGCCAGATCAGCAGGTCAGGCAGCGGGCTTGGCGCCAGCACCTCCATCCGCGCGAAGATCAGCAGGTCAGAAATTACAAACAGCACTGCACCGATCCCGACCCGGTAGCGCGAAAAGCTGCTGGTCCAAGCCGCACCGGCCATCGCCCCCAGTCCCAGCGCATAGACTGCAACCAAAGCGCTTCCGGTCAGCCGCCAAGAGATCAGCGGAGTGAGTACTGCCAAAACAAAGCCCAACACCTTCTGACTGCCTTCCAGCGACTGGCGGCGGTGGCGCAGATAGAGGTGAATGGCGATCAGGTGCCCGATCAGGAATGCCGCCGCGCCCCATTCCAGCTGCAATTCAATCAGTACATCACCCAGCGCACCAAAGCCCATCACCGCTGCGATCTGGCGCGAGTCAGCGCCTTTGTGCCGCGACAGCGCATAGGCCGCGAGTAGCGCAACTCCGGCACCCTTCAGTGCCCATTCGTAGATGTCGGGCAGCATGTCGCCTCGAACGAAGTAGTAGCTGATCCCGGCGATCAGACTGGCAACCAGCCAGGGGCGTTTATCGATCAGGGCGCGCTGCGGCATCGAGTAATCCTCTTCTTGGTTCTGCTTGCCGTTTCCATTTGCGCTGCGCAAGGCTAGGGGCCTTGGCCATGGCATACGATGTCCACATAATTGGCGGCGGGATGGCCGGGAGCGAAGCGGCCTGGCAACTGGCGCGGCGCGGGTTCAAGGTTCGCTTGTCCGAAATGCGTGGCGGCGGGGATAGCACACCGGCGCACCAGGGCATCGGCCTTGCCGAGTTGGTCTGCTCCAATTCGTTCCGGTCTGACGATCATGAAAGCAATTCGGTCGGACTACTCCACCACGAAATGCGCGGACTGCAATCGCTGCTGATGAGCGCTGCCGAAGTGGCAAAGGTTCCCGCCGGATCGGCGCTGGCGGTGGACCGGGATGTGTTTTCCGCAGAGGTTGAGGCGCGGCTTGCCTCGCTTCCAAACCTCGAAGTGGTACGCGAACGGGTTGACGTCCTACCGTCCGCAGGCTTGACCATCGTCGCCACCGGGCCACTTACCGCTGCGGCTCTGGCAGAAAGCATTGGCTTGGCGACTGGAGCCGATAGCCTGGCCTTTTTTGATGCCATCGCCCCGATCGTTCACCGCGACAGTATCAACATGGACATCGCCTGGATGGCCGCGCGGTGGGACAAGGGCGGGAAGGATTACATCAATTGCCCGATGACCCGCGAGCAATACGCCGCGTTCCACGAAGGGCTGATGACCGGCGAGAAAACTGAGTTTCGCGAATGGGAAGCCAGCACGCCCTACTTCGAAGGCTGCATGCCGATCGAGGTGATGGCCGCCCGCGGGTTTGAAACGCTGCGGTTCGGGCCGATGAAGCCGGTCGGGCTGGACAACCCCCATACCGCGACACCTGAATTTCCGAACGGCCGCTGGCCCCATGCGGTGGTTCAGCTGCGGCAGGACAACAAGCTGGGCACGCTGTGGAACATGGTCGGATTTCAGACCAAGCTCAAGTATGCGGAACAAGTCCGATTGTTCCGGACCATTCCGGGGCTGGAGAACGCCGAATTCGCGCGGCTAGGCGGGCTGCACCGCAACACCTTCCTGAATTCACCGGTTCTGCTGGACCGCCAGCTACGATTGAAGAGCGCGCCGCACATTCGCTTCGCCGGGCAAATCACCGGATGTGAAGGCTATGTCGAAAGCGGTGCTATGGGCCTGTTGGCAGGATTGATGACAGCGGCCGAACTGGCTGGGCACATTTGGACCGCCCCGCCTCGCACCACCGCACTTGGCGCACTGCTCAGCCACGTTACCGGCGATGCCGAGGCGGAGACCTATCAGCCGATGAACATCAACTTTGGTCTGTTCCCTCCCCTGCCAGACGATGTGAAGAAAAAGGCGCGCAAGGCAGGTTATACCGATCGGGCGAAGGCCGATTTGGCTGCGTGGATTGGGCCAGCGACAGACCTTGCCTGAGGAACGACGAACTGACGGTAAGTCGGCGCATTCATACAATTTTGCTTAACCGAGCCTCCCTAGATGCTGACCCAGTTGGTGATGCCAACTCCAAACAGGAGAAAATCATGAAGAAGGTTCTTGGAGCTTTTGCGATCTCGGCTTGCTGCATTGCCAGCCCTGCATTGGCAGAAGATGATGCCGATTGGACTGGTGCCTACATCGGTATCCATGCCGGCTACACCTCAATGAAATCCGATTCCACGCCCACGCTGGGCGACGATTGGATTGCTAACGAGCCTGCAACCCGCCGCGCGGACGTAATCAGCAAGTGGTCAGCTCAGCAAAAGGTCGAAAACGCGCATTTCGGTGCGCAGTTGGGTTACAATCTGGATGCGGGCGGTGTTGTCGTCGGGGTCGAAGCTGACTTCACTTTGCACAACGGCAGTGATGACCTCGTGCGGGGTCCGCTTGTGGACAGCACCAGTTCGGGACTCAGCTATACTTTTGGAAATCACATTGATCCGAAGTACGCGATGTCGCTGCGCGGTAAGCTGGGTCTGCCGCTCGGCAAGACCTTGGTCTACGCCCACGGCGGCTGGGGCTGGACCCGCGCTGAAGTGGCGGCGGACATTGTCTCAAACGGCGGCTACACCAAGGAAGGCCGCGTAACCGAAACCTTTGATGGCTACATCATCGGCGGCGGAATTGAGCACAAGGTCGGTTCCAACGCGTCAGTGCGGCTTGAATACAGCTATGCTGATCAGGGTGATGTCACCTATGCCACGGCCTATCGCACCGGCAGCACATATGCACCGCCGACCTACAACTACACCGAAACCTTCACGCAAGACCTGCGGATGCATCAGGTTCGGATCGGCCTGAACTACCACTTCTAAGCGAACCAAACCACCGAGCGAGCGCCCGTCCGGTAACCACCGGGCGGGCGTTCAGCATTTGCAGTCGGGCCGCCGGGCCTGTTTGGGTTTGGTCGTGGCGAATTCACCGCGGCTGAGGTTTCCATCCCCATTCCCATCGGCCTGTTTGAACCGGTTTGAGGTAGCCACTGCCCATTCCTCAAAACTAAGCAAATTGTTGCGATCCTTATCAAGTTTGCGGAACGCCGCGATCCGCGGCTGCATTGTCTCGGTCCGGCTGATCAGATTATCGCGGTTACGATCAAGGCGGTTGAAACGCCTTTCTTCACGCGTCGCTTCGCTGGCTTCGGGCGGCAAGGCCGGGCCGATCATGCCTTCCCCATCCTCATCGGGAATTTCTTCAAGCGGCGAGCCTATTGGAGCATCGGCCATCATCTGCGGTGCCGGCGGTGCAGATGCTTCAGTTGATGCCTGCCCTTGCCACCAGAACAGTCCAGCGCCTGCCAACAACAGTGCAGAAACCGCGCCCAGCACAATACGGTTCATCGCAATCCCTCCAAGTACTTGCGCGACACTAAATCAAAAACCGAACAAGCCAAGCCTGATCGCGACCAATCCGTCGATCGGCCCGTTTAGGAGCGATGACGCGCCTTGCTTACGCCGAGCCAGACCATGCAACACGGTTAGCGGCCGCAGATCCCGCGGCAGGTCAGCCCTGCTCCGATCCCGCCCTCTCAGTATACCCCTAGCCATGGCGATTTCAGATGGATCGCTCAGCCCTTGCGCCAGATCGGCCAAGGCCCAATCGTGTCCGGCCCGCTCAGCTTCATCGGCAGCTCCAGGAACCCCCAATCGCATCGCCATAGCGGCACAGGCCGAACCGCGCGCTGTAGCAAAGGCGATCAGGGCAGCCTCGTCCAACCGGGCTTCGTTCAGCAGGTGCTCCCAGCCATCGGCCAGCGCGGCCAATGCAGGACGCAGATCACCCCATTGATCAAGCATTGCCAACAATGGATCGCCCAGCCCTCCAGCGAGCTCTTTGGCGTTGAGGCGATCGCGCCACCACGACAGCTTGATCTGCCCCAGCAACGGTTCGCGTGCTTGGCGCACAATCCCGGCCAAACGGTTATCCAGCGCGAGAAAGCCCAGGGTGATCGGCTGCGCGGCTCTGGGCGCATAGCTTAGCGCCAGTCGGCGCTCAATTGGCAAGTCGTGAAGATGCTGCGTCAAGTCCATGATCTACCGGCCTAACGCCTGCGGCCATGCACGCAAGACCCGAATTCCCGCTTCCGCCGGGGCCTCCTAACCTGCTGTTAACCCTGCTGCTTGAGAGAGCGGTCACCACACCTGCCTATAGGCGAGTCACTTGGATTCAATTTTGGGGGCAACATGCTCAGCGCGATTCGCCGAACTCTCCGCGATCTACAGTCCAGCACCAGCGGCAATGCGACGCTTTTGGTGGCCTTGGGAATGCCGGTCCTGATCGGCAGCTCGGGCCTCGCGGTGGATACCTCGCAGTGGTACATGTGGAAACGCGAACTCCAAAACGCCGCCGATCAGGCTGCGCTAGCCGGCGCCTGGGCAAAGAGCAGCGCGACCTCCAGCTCCAACTATGCCAACCGTGCGGCGCAGGAATTCAACGCCAATGTCGCTACCACCAGCGGCTTTCACACCACCCCCAGCGTTACAACGGCGTCTTATGGCACGGGCACCAACAACAGCGTGATCGTGACGGCTTCCGCGACCAAGGCCTTGCCGTTTTCCAGCATTGTTACCGGCGATAGCACCACCGTTTCGGTCCGATCACAAGCGTCCTTCACGTCAGGGGCAACGTATACAACCTGCCTGCTGGCTATCCACCCGACCGCCGCCCAGGCTTTCAAATTCGGGGGCAGCGTCAGCGGCAGTTCGAATTGCGGGGCAGGTTCGCTCTCAACCGATCCAACCGCCTCGATGAAGGAAGTCGGCAACACCAGCGTCCCGTTGGGCAGTGTCGTTTCGGCTGGCGGGATCGACGATGGCTTCGAAAACAACCTGGGCCCGGGTGGCGAAATCCACGAGAATGAGACCAACCTTGGCGATCCCTATGGCAGCATCGCAACGCCAAGTTCAGACTCAAGCTCTGCACAACCAGAAATCTGCGCGGCGACAAGCGGTACGGGCGCATATACGACAGCCGATGTGACTGTGCGAACCGTCAAAACATATGCGTACTTCACCAAAAGCGGCAGCAAATATACGGCCGCACCCACCTACAATGGGATCTACAAGCGCCCAACCTCAGATAATCATCCCGGTGTAACGACACAGGATTCCGTTGTAACTTCCACCACAGATTCAACTTTAGGTCCGAGTACAGGCGACTACGTGAAATACGGTAGTGGTGGTTCGACGATCTATGAAAAAGAGACGATCACCGTCTACACTAGTTATTCCGATATCCAGAACCATACTGGATCGGGTGGAGGCGGCGGAAACACTGCTCAGCCCGGGATCTACAGCTCGATGGTTGTATCGTGCGATATCAATTTCGCGCCGGGCATCTACTTCGTCAATGGCGACCTGGATTTCGGCCAGAACCACACAATCACCGGGGCAGGCGTCCTGTTCGTGATGACCAGTTCCTCTGGGAACATCCGGGTCAATTCGAACAGCGTCATGGACATCAGCGGTATCTCCGCGAGCACGCTGACCAACGAGTATGGCTATAGCGCAGCCGATGCCGCCAAACTGGCCGGTATGGTGTTCTGGGACAAGGAGTCGGCGAACTCCTTTAGGATGAACGGCAATGCCTCGGTGAAGATCGACGGCATCATGTATATGCCGCACCGGGAAACGACCTTTAACGGCACGGCCTCTGCAAACGTTGCATCGGGCAAATGTATGATGGTTGTGTCTAACACGATGACCATCAACGGGAACTTCAACGTGACCAACTTCTGCACGCCAAACGGCGTGTCAGCGATGAACATCGGCGGCGGCACCGCTTCCGTCAAACTGGTAGGATAAACTGCCATGCGCAATTTCTTCAGGCATTTGAAGCGCGATCAGCAGGGCGCGATGGTGATCGAAACCGCGATCGTCGCCCCGGTACTGGTCCTGATGGCATTGGGTGCCTTTCAGGTCAGCCAGTTGGTGGCGCGCCAGCTTGAGCTTGAAAGCGCAGCAACAGAAGCCGCAGCCATCGCGCTTGCGGCACCGCCAGAGGATGCAGCGAAGCGCACGATTCTGACCAATGTGATCAAGGCCTCGACTGGGCTGGAAACCAGCCGTGTCGTGGTTACCGAAGCCTTCCGCTGCGGCGGCAACTCAAGCTATATTACCGATTCATCAACCTGCACCACGGGCGTGTTGTCCAAATATGTCAAAATCCAGCTGACCGATACCTATGCGCCGGTCTGGACCCAATTCGGATTTGGCAGCGACGTCGACTACGATGTCGTCCGCTATGTCATGTACAAGCAGCAGCAAGTATAATGCGTCAGATCTTCCTCGCCCTGCTTCGCCGTCAGGATGGTTCGGCTGTCGTCGAGTTCGCCTTGCTGGGCCCGATCTTTCTGGGCTTGTTCATGGGGGTGCTGCAGGTCGGCATCGGCATGCAGAACTATAACGCCTTGCGCGGGTTGAGCGGTGATGTGGCACGGCGTGCCGTGGTCACCTATCAAACCGGTGTTCGCCCCGATACGGGCACTCTGGAGACCTGGGCAGAGAACCGCGCGGCTGCCGCGCCTTATGGTCTGCGCGCTGCACAGTTCAACGCCCAGATTTCCAGTGCCGCCACCCAGCGGGTCACCGGCGCAATCGAATATACCATTACGCTGACCTATACCGTCCCGACGCTGCTCAGCGTTATCGGTGTCGATGACATCCCCCTCACCTACACCCGGCCGGTTTTCGTCGTCACCAGCTAGACCGGCCACCGACCATAATGAAGATGTTAACCATGCTTGTTGGGCAGGAGGTTACATCGCGGCGCTAAGGCTGAAGGCTGGAATTTCCGGAGCTTACCGAAACCGCCATGGTCAAAATGCCGCGCTTTTCAAAACTGACGGGCCTTGCTGCCCGGCTGCTGCGTGATCGCTCAGGCAATACGCTGGCGATGATTGGCGCTGCGCTGGTGCCGCTGCTGGCGATGGTTGGTGGCGGGATCGACATGGGGCGATCCTACCTCTCGCAAACCCGCCTGCAGCAGGCCTGCGATGCCGGGGTGCTGGCGGCGCGCAAGAAGCTTGGCTCTGAAGTGGTGGTAAGTGGGGTCATCCCGGCCGATAGCGCAGCCGTTGGAACCCGGTTCTTCAACAACAACTTCGCTGATGGCAGCTACGGCACCACCGGACGCAGTTTCGTCATGGCGATTGAGGAGGACTACTCGATCTCGGGCGTGGCGACCGTGACGGTACCAACGACCATCATGAACCTGTTCGGCTATACCGCCATGCCGCTCACGGTGAACTGCCAAGCCTCGCTCAATTTTTCCAACACCGACATCATGTTCGTGCTCGATACCACCGGGTCGATGAACACCACCAACGAGAATGACACCGAACCGCGGATCGATGTTCTCAAAGGCGTAGTGCGCAATTTCCACACGCAAGTTGAAGGCAGCAAGGGACCAGGCATCCGCCTGCGCTATGGCTTTGTCCCGTTCTCGACCAACGTGAATGTCGGTGCGTTGCTCGAAGACGATTGGGTGGTGGACGATTGGACCTATCAGTCGCGTGAAGATTACGGGACAACGCCTGGCGAACTGGGCACGCACTCTTATTCCGAAAACTGGGTCAAAACTTCCGGTGACAGCAAGTACAAGCTGAAAGACGTGTATGCTGCAACCAAGCATACCGCTGCCGATGAATCGGGAACGGATTATTGGTCGTGCGACACGGCCCCTCCTGCCAGCACAGCCAATACGGTCTACACCCTCATCTCAAGCACCAGCGAACCGTATCCAGGCCCTCCAGCTGGCACCAAGACGATCGAACACTATCGCAGCGTCACCACCGGAGTTTACTATTGGGTACAACTTCTAGGGGCGGCCTGTCTGGTCCATGAAACTACCTATACCGATTACACCGCCGAGTACGACTATATCACGATCCCCTATACCCGGACCTATGCACAGTACCGCTATGC
>JAGNTK010000081.1 GCA_017987575.1 Novosphingobium sp.
GCTTCCTGTTCTCCGGCCCGACCGGCGTCGGCAAGACCGAAGTGGCCAAGCAGCTCGCCAGCATCATGGGTATTCCGATTCAGCGCTTCGACATGTCGGAATATATGGAGCGCCACTCGGTCAGCCGACTGATCGGCGCGCCTCCCGGCTATGTCGGCTATGATCAGGGCGGCTTGCTGACCGATGCGATCGATCAGCAACCGCACTGCGTGCTGCTGCTCGACGAAATCGAAAAGGCCCATCCCGATCTGTTCAACATCCTGCTGCAGGTAATGGATAACGGCCGCCTGACCGACCATCACGGCAAGACCGTCGATTTCCGCAATGTCGTGCTGATCATGACCACCAATGCCGGGGCCAGCGACATGGCGCGGCAAGGTATCGGGTTTGGCGATGTGTCCAAGGCCGATGCTGGCGACGAAGCGGTCAAGAAGATGTTCAGCCCGGAATTCCGCAACCGGCTCGATGCAATCGTGCCCTTTGCCTACCTTGGCACCGAAGTGATTGCCCGGGTGGTCGAGAAATTCGTGCTGCAGCTGGAACTGCAACTGGCCGAACAGAACGTCCACATCCAGTTCGATGGCGATGCCCGCGAATGGCTGGGCAAGCGCGGCTATGACAAGCTCTATGGCGCGCGGCCGATGGCCCGACTGATCCAGGACAAGGTCAAGCAACCGCTCGCTGAAGAACTGCTGTTCGGCAAATTGCGCCACGGCGGCGAGGTCCACGTTTCGGTCAAGGACGAGGTACTGACGTTCGAGCTTACTCCGGCCCCGCCCAAGCTCGACAGGCGGGCCAAGAAGGCTGCTGCAGCACCAGCGGCGACTACCAAGCCCAAACGCAAAGGCAAGACCGCCAGTGAGCCACGCGGCGAGGCCGACTGATTGACCCGCGTCAATTCGCTCCGCGCCGCGTCTGGCTAGGCGCGGGGTGCAAAGTCCTGCGCCGGAGAATAGCCCCGTGACCACCGCCTCTGCCGAAGCCCCGCCCACCAGTCCGTTCGAGCGGGTTGGTGGCCATCCGGCGATGCGGGCGATCACCGATCGGTTCTATGACCTGATGGAACAGGACCCGGCCTATGCCGAGCTGCGCACGATGCACGCGGCGGACCTGGCCCCGATGCGCGCATCGCTGCCGCTGTTCCTGGCCGGGTGGGCGGGCGGGCCGCGTGACTGGTTTGAGGCCAATCCCGGCAAATGCATGATGAGTATGCACGCACCGTTCCCGATCGGTCCGCAGACCGCTGAGCAATGGGCGCAAGCGATGACCCGGGCGATTGCCGAAACCGACTTGGCCGACCGCGAAGTGGCCGATGCCATGGCCGATGTGCTGAGCCGGATGGCCAAGGGCATGGCGCGCGGTTAGTTGCGAATAACGCAAGTTCGGCCTAGCTAATCGATCCATGAAACCAAAATTGCTGTCCACCCTGCCCGGCTATAAACCGGCGCAGTTTGCCGCCGATGCCTTTGCCGGCTTGACCGTGGCGATGGTTGCCCTGCCATTGAGCATTGCGATCGCGATCGCTTCGGGCGCCGATCCCGCCACTGGGCTGGTGACGGCAATTGTCGCCGGTTTCCTGATCTCGCTGCTGGGCGGCAGCCGGGTCCAGATTGGCGGGCCGACCGGGGCGTTCATTGTCGTGGTCTACAGCGTGATCGCGCAGCATGGCTATGATGGACTGGTTCTGGCCACGCTGATGGCAGGTGTCATTCTGGTTGTGGCCGGACTGCTGCGGGCCGGGAATCTGATCGCCTATGTTCCCGAAGCGGTGGTCAACGGCTTCACCATCGGCATTGCGATCATCATCGCCGCAAGCCAGCTGAAGGATTTCTTTGGTCTGGCGGGCGGGGTTATGCCGGCCGAATTCATCGCCAAGCTTGAAGCACTGTGGGCCGCGCGAGCCACTTTCAACCCTGCAGCGCTGGGCATGGGCATGGCCGCGCTGATCCTGATTGTCCTGCTGCGGCGACTGTTTCCGCGCTTTCCCGGTTTGATTGTGGCGATCGCCGGGGTTTCAGCGGCGGTAGCCTTCACGCATTTGCCGGTTGATACCATCGCCTCTCGCTATGGCGCGCTACCCGCCTCGCTGCCGATGCCGTCCTTTCCGGAGATCACGCTGGACCGGATCAAGGAGCTGCTGCCGTCGGCCTTTGTCATCGCTTTCCTTGCCGCGATAGAATCGCTGCTGTCTGCCATGGTGGCAGACCGGATGATCGAAGGAAGTCATCGTCCCAATGCTGAGGTGTTTGCGCAAGGCTGGGCGAATATCGGCTCCGCGCTGTTTGGCGGATTGCCCGCAACCGGCGCGATTGCCCGCACCGCCACCAACATTCGTGCGGGCGGCACCACACCCATGGCCGGACTGGTCCACGCGGTTGTCATTTTACTGGTGCTGCTGCTGGCAGCACCGCTGGCGGGCTATCTGGCGATGCCTGCACTTGCCGCGCTGCTGCTGACCACCGCCTGGAACATGAGCGAGCCGCACAAGTGGGCCAGCTATTGGGCCGCGCCGACCAGCGACCGGCTCCTGCTGTTGCTGACGCTGGTGCTGACGGTTCTGGCTGACCTGACGGTGGCGATCGGCGTAGGGGTTGGTCTGGGACTAGCGCTGCGTCTTCGCGAAAAGCATCTCGAAACTGAAGACTGGCAGACCCCGGATCGGTAATCATCCGTCCAGCTGGATCAGCTTGTCGCGCCCAGTTGCGCCGCGCAACAAGCGCAGTCGTGACGTCGCTGTGCCCAGCGCCTTGGCCAGCAGTTCCAGCACCGCATCGTTGGCCTTGCCGTCCTCGG
The DNA here is from genome assembly GCA_017987575.1 of Novosphingobium sp. GTDB lineage: Bacteria > Pseudomonadota > Alphaproteobacteria > Sphingomonadales > Sphingomonadaceae > Novosphingobium. The sequence continues at coordinate 2,794 of JAGNTK010000081.1, forward strand.
GCTTGGTCCGCACTTTCACCAGCAATACGCCATCGCCCAGTTCGATGCTCTCGGTCCGCGCGCCGGGGGTGACGCGCAGTGCCAGGCGGCCTTCGCCATCGGCCAAGCCGCGAATCACAGCGGCAGGCGGGAAATCAGCTTTGGGCTTGGCCATCAAACAGCGCCGCGTGATGCTTGGCATTCTCCGCATAGTGGGCGACGCCCAATTGCAGCCCGGCGATCATCCGGTCATCCAGATCGCGCATGAACGTGGCCGGACGGCCCGCCCACAATTGCCGCGCCGGTATCCGCTTGCCCGGCGACAGCAAGGCTCCCGCCGCCAGCATTCCTTCGCGCTCGATCACGCAGCCATTCATGGTCTGCGCGGCAAAGCCGACGAAGCCCTTGTCCTCGATTCTAGTGCCGTGGATCATCGCCATATGGCCGATCAGCACGTCATCGCCGATCAGCGTCGGAAAGCCATCGGGCGCGCCGGGCTGCGGACCATCGCAGTGAATCACACAGCCATCCTGCACATTGGTCCGCGCGCCGATCACGATCCGGGTGACATCGCCGCGCAGCACGCAGTTGTACCAGATCGACGCATCCGGCCCGATTTCGACATCGCCGATGATCCGGCAGCCCGGAGCGATAAAGGCGCTGTCATGGATTCGCGGGCTTTTGCCGTGGATGCCGATGATCGTGGTGTCGGGATGGGCAGTGGTCATGGTTTCCCCAAAAAGTTGCGCCAGGTTACATAGGGCAGAATCGAAGCGTGGTCATCCGTCCAGACCCGCCCTGCCGCCGGTCCGGGTTTACGCCAGGGCATTGCCGGAGCCAGCGCAGCCATGGCTTTGAGTTGATCGGGATCGCGCGAAACCGCGACCCAGGTCGATGCAACCCATGGCCCGCCAACGGGCGGCGCATCTTCCCGCACCGCAGCATGCAGGCCGCGCGCCGCGACTTCGGCCATCAGCGCCGGTTCCAGTTCGATATAGCGGTTGGAAATATGCACCAGCAGGATCCCGCGCGGGCTGAGTGCATCGAGATAGACCCCGAATGCCTCGTGCGTGAACAGATGCAAGGGGATCGAATCGGATGAGAACGCATCGATCGCCAGCAGATCGAACGCCCCGGCGCGGGCCCGGCCCAGCGCAATCCGGGCATCGCCCAGCACCACCTTGGCCTGCGGAGCGCAGTGACTGAGGTAGGTGAAGTGGCGGCGCTGCGACAGGCCAAGCACAGTCTGATCAATCTCAAACACCGTCCATGCTTGGTCGGGACGGGCATAGCCCATCAGCGAACCGGTCCCCAGCCCGACGACGCCCAGCTTGGGCTGCAGCGGGAACAACCGCGAGGCATTGGCAAAGCCGATCCCGGCACCTGATCCGGGACCGTAATAGCTCATCGGCAGGCAGCGCAGCGCCGGATCGGTCGATTGCTGGCCGTGCAGCGTGGTGCCGTGGGCGAGCGTGCGCAGCTTGCGGCTCGGATAATCGCGAACGGTGTAAATTCCGAAGTAACTGCGCAGCCGCACGCCCTTGTGGCTGTCCTCTATCGTTTCGAGCCCGCCCTGTACCAGCAGCGCCGCACCCAGCACCAACAAGGCCAGCGGCCGCCACGGGACCAGTGCCAGGCCGACCAGTGCAAGGCCAGCCGACAGCCCCCAATGGATCAACGTGCGGTCTCCGGCCAATTGATTGGCATCGTACAGGAACCACGCCAGAACAACAGCAGCGGCCACCAGCGAACCAATCGCGAGATATTTGAGCTCAGTTTGCAAACCGCCAAGCCGAGTCCAATCGAGCAACCGTTCGCGCGGAAGCAGCAGCGCGGCGGCGATCACCAGCAGCGGATGTTCCCAGACCCAATCGAACAGCAGCGGGGCGATCAGGGCGGTGAACAACCCGCCCAGCGCACCGCCGATCGACATCGCGAGGTAGAAGGTGGTCAGCTGCTGTGGCGCGGGACGCAGATCATAAAGCCGTGCGTGGAGCGCAACGCAGATGAAAAACAGCAAAGCGACGCTGGCAACTACAGGGAGCAATCCGCTCGACCCTTGCGAGACCATTGCCAGCCCGCCGATGCTGAGCGTGGCCAGCCAGGCCAGCGCAGTCACTGCATGGGCCGGGCCGCGCCGATCAGCAAAGGCAATCACAAAGCTGAACAGATAGATCCCCAGTGGGATCACCCATAGCAGCGGCATCGCAAAGATATCGGTGGTGAGGTGCGTGGTGGTTGAGAGCATCAGCCCCGAAGGCACGGCCGCCAGCACGATCCACAATGCCATTCGCCGTGCCGGGATCGGTCCCGTTGAAACTGCCGCCTGAACCAGCGCCGCTTCTGGCAATCCGCGTCTGGCCCGCGCGCACAATGCGATCAGTCCTAGCAGCACCAGGTAGCCAGCGCTCCAGACCCAGGCCTGAGCGCGGATCGGCAGCAGTGGCTCGACCAGCAGTGGGTAGGCAATCAGCCCGCCGAAACTGCCCAGGTTCGATGCAGCATAGAGCGCCCACGGCTCCCCCGCCTCTGGATGAAGCGCATACCAGCGCTGCATCAGCGGAGCCTGCGCCGAAACCAGAAAGAACACCGGCCCGATACTGAGCGCGAGCAATGCAGGCACCCAGAACGCCTCGGTTCCGGGGGCCGCGCTCGGCAAATCGACCAGCGCAACCGGCAGCGTGACCAGAGCAACGGCATAGAGGATCAAGTGCAGCCGCGATTGACGCTTAAGCGGCCAGCGCGACAACCGGTGCGCATACCAATAGCCCGCTAGCAGCAGCGCCTGATAGACCAGCATCGCGCTGTTCCAGACGTTGGGCGCCCCGCCCAACCGCGGCAAAGCCATCCGTGCGACCATTGGCTGGATCAGAAACAGCAGGAAGCTGCCGGTCAGGATGGTCGCAACGAACAGCCTGCGCGATGGGGCCGCACCTGCCGTCATTCCGGACGGTCGATCGTATAGACCAAATGACGGTACAACGGATGGTCGGGCGCGAAGCGAGGATGATTGAAATCAAGCTCTGGCCGGTGAACCATACCCAGCCGAAGCATCAGCCCCCACGAGCCAATGTTCGCCGGAACCGTCCAGGCCGCGATCCGGTGATCGGCGAAGTTGGCCCAGCCCCAGCTGAGCGAAGCAGCAGCAGCCTCGCGGGCAAAGCCTTGCCCCCAAGCATCGCGCCGCAGCCGCCAGCCGATCTCCAGTTCGGCTGGAACCGCGGTACCGGGATGACCTCCCCGGCGCAGACCGCAAAAACCCAGAAAGGCACCATCCTCCTTGCGCTCAACGGCCCAAAACGTCGCGCCGTTCTGCTGTGCCTCGCCCAGCAGCCGGTCGATCAGGGCATCACTTGCTGCCCGGTCCATCGGTCCGTCAAGGTGCGCCATCACCTCGGGATCGAGGCTCATTTCCGCAAAGGGATCACGATCAGCCTCGCGCCAATTGCGCAGCACCAGCCGCTCTGTTTCAATCAAGATCCCGCTCACTGCCGCCTCATCCATTCTTCACGGCTAATCCGATAGACAGTAGTCGGGTTGTCAGCGGGGGGATAGTCGGGATCGAGATAGCAAAGCTCCGGGCAGCGATTGAGACCCAGCCGCGCCATCATGCGAGTCGAAGCCGCATTCGAATCGCTGGTCTGGGCCCAAATTTCAGACTCGTTGTGGGTCTTGAACTCCCAGTTCAGTACCGCCTGCGCCGCTTCACTGGCCAGACCCTGCCCCCAGAACGGCTCGGCCAGCGTCCAACCAATCTGAATTCCACCTTTGATCAACGCAGGGGCCGGTTTTTCCCGGATCCGGCTTAATCCGCATTTGCCGATGATCGCGCCACTATCGCGCATGGTGACGGTCCAGAACGCCGGTTCGGCTTTGGCCATACAGGCCGCATTATAGGCAAATCCGGCGGCGACAGCTTCGGGCGGACGCGCTTCGCCGCCCAGAAAGCGCATGACTGCCGGGGTGTTGAGCCATTCGAGCTGCCAATCGAGATCTTGCGTCTCCGGTGGGCGAAGGATCAACCGTGCCGTCTCGATCATTCGGCCAGCAGCCGTGCTGCATGCGCTGCATGATAGGTCAGCACGCCAGAGCAACCAGCGCGTTTGAAAGCCAGAAGCGTTTCCAGCACCAGTGCATCACGGTCGCCAGCGCCAGCTGCGGCGGCATGTTCGATCATCGCATATTCACCACTGACCTGGTAAGCGAATACCGGGACTTCGAACGCATCCTTAACCCGACGAACGATGTCGAGATAGGGCAGGCCGGGCTTGACCATCACCGAATCTGCGCCCTCGGCCAGGTCGAGCTCGACCTCGCGCAGTGCCTCTTCGGCGTTGGCCGGGTCCATCTGGTAGGTTTTCTTGTCACCCTTCAACAGCCCCCGGCTGCCGACCGCGTCGCGGAATGGGCCATAAAACGCGCTGGCATACTTCGCGGCATAGGACATGATCTGGACATTGGCATGGCCAGCGCCTTCCAATGCATCACGGATTGCACCGATTCGGCCGTCCATCATATCGCTAGGCGCAATGACATCGGCGCCGGCTGCGGCCTGGTTGAGCGCTTGGCCGACCAGAACGTCCACGGTCGCATCGTTGAGGACATAGCCCGCGCCGTCGATCAGGCCATCCTGCCCATGGCTGGTATAGGGATCGAGCGCCACATCGGTCAGCACGCCCAGATCATCACCGCAGGTCTGCTTGATCGCGCGGATCGCGCGGCACATCAGATTGTCGGGATTAAGCGCTTCGGCTCCGTCCTCGCTGCGGCGCTCAGACTGGGTGTTGGGGAACAGGGCGATGCAGGGAATGCCGAGCGAAACTGCCTCCTTGGCACGCGCAGCGATTCTGTCGACCGACCAGCGCGAGACCCCGGGCAGTGACCCGATCGGATCCTCAACCCCAGAGCCTTCGGTCACGAACAGCGGCCAGATCAGGTCGGCCGGGGTCAGCACGGTTTCTCGGTGCAGCGCCCGGCTCCACGATGAAGAGCGGGTGCGGCGCAGGCGGGTGGTTGGATAAGATGACATGGGCGCAGCCATAGGCCGCACCTGCCATCTCCTCAACTCTTGAGTCGATCGATCTCTCGCCGGGGCGTTTGGGCGGTCGCGGCCTGACGCGGCGCAAGGCTGCTCATGGCAGCCCCAGGAGCGACAGCCTTGAGCTGGCCCATGCGGGCCTTGAACGCGGTCAGCTCCTTTTGATCAACCTGATTGCTGACCGTAAAGCGCACCGATAGCGGGTTCACCACCCGGCCGTTCTGGTAAAGCTCGTAATGCAAATGCGGCCCGGTCGAGAGCCCGGTTGATCCGACGTAGCCGATCACTTGTCCCGCATGAACGCGCGCGCCATTGGGCACTGCGATCCGGCTCATATGCGCATAGGCTGTGGCATAGCCGCCGCCGTGATCAAGTTTGACATAGTTGCCGTGCCCGCCGTGCCAGCCAGCATAGTCAACTTTGGCATCGCCAACGGCATAGATCGGCGAACCATGCGGGGCACCGAAATCGACCCCGGCGTGCATCCGGGTATAGCCCAGCACCGGATGACGCCGCGCGCCGAAATTCGATGTAATCCGGCCAACCACCGGCATCAGCAAGCCAGTGCGCTGTGCGCCCATGCCGGATGCTTCAAAGAACTGTCCTTCACCGCCCCAGCGCAGCAGTTGCGCCTTGGCCCGGCC
>JAGNTK010000082.1 GCA_017987575.1 Novosphingobium sp.
GGCTCGACAAGGATACCTCGGGCGTCCTCTTGATCGCCCGCACGCCGGGCAGCGCTTCCTATTTCTCCAAGCGGTTTTCGGGCCGCACCGCGCGCAAGATCTATTGGGCGCTGGTGATCGGCGTGCCGGATATCGAGGAGGGCCTGATCGACCTGCCGCTGGGCAAGCAGCCCGGCACCGGCGGTGAAAAGATGATGGTCGACAAAAGCGGCGAAGGCCAGACCGCGCGCAGCCGCTACCGGGTGATCGACCGGGCCGGCAACCGCGCCGCCTGGGTTGAGCTCCAGCCGCTCACAGGCCGCACCCACCAGCTGCGCGTTCACATGGCGGCGATCGGCCATCCCATCGTCGGCGATGGCAAATACGGCGGGCCCGATGCGTTCCTTTCGGGCAGCATCAGCCGCAAGATGCACCTCCACGCCCGCCGCCTGATCATCGACCACCCCGATGGCGACATGATCGACGTCAAGGCCGATCTGCCCGAGCATTTTTCCGCCAGCCTGGCGCAATTGGGCTTTGACCAGTCCGAAGGCGACGGCGTGATCGAAGTATTCGAAACCGCCGTGCCCAAGGATGTCCAGAAGGCCCAGGCCAAGGCCCATGCCAAGCAGGTCCGCAAGGAACGCCGGGGCGAACGCCGGGGCCGCGCCGATGGCGCTGCGGCCACCCGCAAACCGCCTAAAAGCAAAGGCCCGACCAAGGGCAAGGGCTCACCCAAACCCAGCAAACCGGCTGCTGCCAAACCCGCAAAGCCCATCAAACCTGCGAAACGATAACTTGTGATCAATTCCCTTGATTCGTCATTGCGAGCGCAGCGAAGCAATCCAGAGTTGCGCAAGCCGCCCTGGATTGCTTCGCTGCGCTCGCAATGACGAGAGTACTTAGACAATGCACCCCAACGCCGCCTTTCGTCATCAAGACCGCGATCTGCTCGAACTGCTGATCGAGCAGATCGGCTTCGGCATGGTCTTTGCCCAGACCCCCGATGGCCCGCGCGTGGCGCATGTGCCGTTGCTTTCCACGCGCGACGGCGCGCTGCAGTTCCATCTGGCTCGCGGCAATGCGCTGACCAAGCACCTGGCGGGAAACACCGCGCTGATCGTGATCAACGGTCCGGATGGCTATGTCAGCCCGCGCTGGTATGCCGATTCTGAACAAGTGCCGACCTGGAACTATGTCGCGCTGGAACTGGAAGGCCGGGTTCGGCGGCTGGATGCCGAAGCGACGCTGGCGCAAGTCACCGACCTGTCCGATCTGCACGAAGCCCGGATTGCAGAAGGCAAGCCCTGGACCATGGACAAGCTGCCAGCCGAAAAGCAGCGCGGGATGCTGGCTGCAATCGTTGGGTTTGAACTCGAAATTCAGGCCTGGCGCGAAACGCTCAAGCTCTCACAAAACAAGCCAGCCGATGAGCGCGAGCGGGTTGCCGCCGGGCTCGAAAGCGAAGGCAGCCCTGCGATTGCCCAGCTGATGCGCACCCTGGCGAAATGACCAAGCGCCTGGCCCTATTCGATTGCGATGGCACGCTGGTTGATGGGCAAGCGGGCGTGGTGAACGCGATGGAAGCGGCCTTTGCCGAAGTTGGGCTGCCCGCGCCGGATCGGCATCAGGTTCGCCGCGTCGTCGGGCTGAGCCTGCCGCAGGCGATCCGCCTGCTGGCCCCCGTTGCATCCGAAACGCAGCGCTCTGCCGCCGACGCAGCCTACCGCGATGCCTTTCGCGCCGCGCGCGAGGCCGGATCGTTGGTCGAACCGCTCTATGACGGCATCGCTGAACTGATCGCCGCTTTGGCAGCTGACGGCTGGCTGCTGGGGGTCGCCACTGGCAAGAGCCAGCGCGGACTGGAGCATTGCCTCGCCATGCATGGGCTCGCTGCGCATTTCGTGACGCTGCAAACCGCAGACAACCACCCGTCGAAACCGCATCCCTCGATGATCGAAGTCGCGCTGGCTGAAACCGGGGTTTCACCGGATACCTGCGTGATGATCGGCGACACCGCCTATGACATCGCCATGGCGGTCAACGCCGGGGTCCGCGCGATTGGGGTCGACTGGGGCTATCATTCTGCCGACGAACTGCGCGAGGCCGGGGCCGAAGCCGTGGCCCGCGATCCGGCGCACCTGAGGGAACTGCTGCAATGACCGAGGATGACAAGCTGGCCCGCCAGCGCTTTTTCGCCATATCGCTGCTGCGCCTGGCCGGGGCCGGCCTGGCCGTGCTGGGGCTGGTGACCGTGGCCGGGCGCACCACTTTGCCGGTCGAGGTGGGGATCGTGTTCGTGCTGATCGGCGTGGCCGATTTCCTGCTGGTTCCGCGCTTCCTGGCCCGCAGGTGGAAGAGCCCGCAGCCGTGAAGCGGTTTTACAAGGAAGCGGGACTTGCCACGGAAGGCGGCGCGTTTCGCGTCACGCTCGACGGACGCGGGGTGAAGACGCAGGGCGGGCGGGTGCAACTGGTGCCGACAGCCGCCCTGGCGGAAGCGCTGGCCGCCGAATGGTCCGCACAGGGCGAGGAGATCGACCCGGCGGCTTTCGTGCTGCGCGATCTGGCCGATCTGGCGCTCGACGTGATCGGCCCCGACCGCGCCGGAGCCATTGCCACGCTGCTACGCTACGCCGAAACCGATACGCTGTGCTATCGCGCCGATCCCGATGAGCCGCTGCACGTCCGCCAGCAGGAACTGTGGGAGCCCCTGCTGGCCGCTGCCGAAGCGCGTTATGACATCCATTTCGAGCGGATCAGCGGCGTGCTCCACCGTCCGCAACCGGTCGGAACACTGAAGCGGCTGGAAGCGGTGCTGGCTGCAAAGGACGATTTTGCCCTCGCTGCGCTCACCACGCTGACCACACTGGCCGCCTCGCTGACCGTTGGCCTGGCTGCGCTGGAACCGCAAGCGGACATCGTCGCGCTGTGGCAGGCGGCCGAGCTGGAAGCGGAATGGCAAGCGCAGCTGTGGGGCCGCGACGGCGAAGCCGAAGCTCGCCAGGCCAAACGCTTTGCCGCATTCTCTGCCGCAGCGCGCTTTGCGCAGCTGGCGCGGGATTAGGACCTTCCCGCCACGGGCCATTCCGCTGAAAACGCCGGCCAGGGATGGCCATAATCCGCGCAGACCGAGCGGAAGCCTGCGAGACTGGTCCTGACTTTGCGCGCGTGATCGGCTTGCTGCGGGATCATCCGGCGCTCCACGGCACTTTCCATGTATTTCGCGCCGTTCCACAGGATCTGGCAGGCGGTGCGGCTCTTGCCCTGTTCGAAAGCCACGATGCCCCGGCAATAAGCAGCCGCACCCGCAGCCGGGATGACGCTGTCGCGATAGGCGGCCAGCTTGTCGCAGGTCGCACCGAGTTCGACCACGCGGGCCGCCCGCGCCGAACCCTGGGGCATGGCAGTAAACGCCCGGACCTGGCCATCGAAGCGCGCAAAATCGTCGGCGTAGTTGTCATGATTGTCGATGGCAGGCGCCGAACCGGGATCATATTTCGCGCACATTTCCCGGGCGTTGCGGATCCAGATCGACTTGTCATAACCGATCTGCCGGTATTCCGAACAGGCGCTCAGCCAGCTTCCGGTCATCGCCTCGCTATCGGCAACGCAGGCCTTGGCCAGAACGTACCATTCGGCAATCTGCCCGGTGTTGGGCAAGCCCAGCGCGCGATAGGTGGACAGCGCCCGGCCACAGCGTAGCCCGGCATTGCGCCAATCCTTGCGTTGCAAGGCATCAAGACCGCTGCGCAAATCGGCATCGGCCTGCTTCAGCCGCTTGCCGCCTTCCGGTGTGAGCCGATAGCCTTCGATCTCGTAACCGGCCACCTCTTGCGCATGAAGCGGCGGTGCCGTGCAAACCGCAAAGACCATGACCAACCTGAAGCGCAAGGTGCGGAGCATAATGTCACTTTCCTTTTTCCGCGGATGATCAGCCCGCCATCCATTCCGCCACTTGCGCGGCGACATCATTGGCGGCCTTGTTGAGCGCCGGGCCGACCTGCGCCGGAACCGGGGCCACGCCGGGGACCACGCTTTCAAAACGCCGGGTCTGCACTTCGCCCTTCGGCCCGGTGCGGATCGCGTCATAGCGGACCACGACCGAACCGGTGCGCGCGTCATAACCCATCGCGATCAGGTTGCCCGATAGCCGGGTGCCGGTGGCGGGAACGGCTGACTGGCTGTCTTCCACCACCAACCGCCCGGTCTTGACCCGCAGCGTTTCGGCCAGCAATGCGCGGAACAGCCGGGCTGGCCGCTCGGCCCAGACGGCGCCTTGCAGATAGGCGATATTGGCATCATCGACCTGTACCGGAATGCGCAAGACGGCCAGATGCGCGTCGGTTTCCGGCTCCATCACCATGATCGCCTGATCGGCGGTTGCGCTGGCCATGCTGCCAGCCGGGGCGCTTTGCGCCGGGGTGAGCGTGAGCAGCGAGGCCGGGGCTTTTCCGCCGCCCCCGCCGCCCAGACTGACACAAGCCGACAGGACCAGCGGCAGGGCCATAACCGCGCAGATGCGAAGCAGGGAACGCGCCATGGTCACTTCCTTTCCGGCTTGTAATCGGGCAGCTTCTGGCCGCTCAGCAATGATCCCGCACCGTCGGTATTGATCTTTTCGGTCAGGTCACGCAGCGCCTTGGTGCTGGCGCGAAGATCGCGGATCGCCGCTTCGGCCTGCGGCAAAGTGCTGGTCTGAAGATGCTTGGCCGCCGGGCGGGTATCGCTGACCAAGCCGCCCAGGTTGTTGGCGACCACTTCGATCGATTTGAGCGACTGGCGGAATTGGACCAGCATCGCCCGACCCTCCCCATTCAGCGTCTGGTTGGTTTCCATCGTGGTCAGCTCAAACGCGGCCAGCGCCTTGCGCGCATCGACCAGCGTCAGCTGCAATTCGGCCATGGCTGCGCGGAACTGCGGGGTTGTATTGGCAAGGTCGCCGCTCATCCGATCGGTATTGGCCAGAATGTTGTTAAGCGAAGCGAGGTTCTTGTCCGAAAAGACCAGCGTCAAACGCTCAGTCAATGTCGCCAGCCGCTCAAGCAGGACCGGCGCGGAATTGAGCAATTCGCCAAGGCCGCCGCGCTTGGTCGGGATCACGGGCACGCCTTCAAGGCAGGCCGCTGCTGCCGCCTCGCCCTTGCAGGTCAGTTCGGGCGCATCCTTGCTCGCTCCTTCCAGCTGGACGATCGAGACACCGGTAAAGCTGCCCTGCATCGTCGCCGTGGTGCCAACCCGGATCGGCACTCCCTTTTCAACCGCGATCCGCACCCGGACAAAGCCCGGATCCTTCTTCCACAGCTCAATCTCGGTAACCTGGCCCACCGGCACGCCCGAAAAGTTGACCGCCGAGCCTTTGGACAGGCCATCAACCGATTGCTTGAAGAAGATGTCGTATTCGTGGCGGCTGCCCTCGTTGAGCCGGGCGACCCACAGGATCACCCCGGCGATCAGCGCCAGCAGGCCCAGCGTTACCGCCCCTACCCAGACATGATTGGCCTTGGTCTCCATTACGCTGCCTTATGCCTCTCTGCCCGCGGGCTTGTCCATCGCCTTGGCGCGCACCCGCGCCGAGCTCGCCGCCCGGCCGCGCGGGCCATTGAAATATTCCTGAATCCACGGATGGTCGAGCGCGAGCAGTTCAGGGATTGTCCCCACCGCAATCACGCGCTTGTCGGCCAGCACTGCCACCCGGTCGCAAATCTCGTACAGCGTATCCAGATCGTGGGTGATCAGAAACACGGTGTGGCCCAGCGTATCCTGCAATTCGCGGGTCAGTTTGTCGAACGCCGCAGCGCCGATCGGGTCAAGGCCTGCGGTCGGCTCGTCCAGAAACAACAGTTCCGGGTCCATCGCCAAGGCCCGGGCAAGGCCAGCGCGCTTTTTCATGCCGCCCGAAAGCTCGGACGGATACTTGTTCGCCGCTTCATCGGGCAGGCCTGAAAGCATCACCTTGTACCGCGCAATCTCGCGGCGCAGCGCCGGGCTGATCTCTGGATAGAATTCACGCAGCGGCACTTCGATGTTTTCGGCGACGGTCAGCGTAGAGAACAGCGCCCCGCCCTGAAACAGCACGCCCCAGCGGCTGCGGATATCAATCTCGTCATCGGAATGATCGCCCGCGATCGGTTCGCCAAGCACTTCGATATTGCCATCTGTCGGGGTCTGCAGCCCGATGATCGAGCGCATCAGTACCGATTTACCGGTGCCCGATCCGCCGACCACGCCCAAAATCTCGCCGCGCCGGACCGAAAGATCGAGCCCTTCGTGAATCACGTGCTCGCCAAAGGCCGTTTGAAGGCCTTCGACCACAATCGGGAAATCGCCAGTGAAGCGTTCGCGGGTCATCCCCAGCCCACTTCGGTAAAGAACACCGCCAGAAAGGCGTCGAGTACGATTACGGCAAAGATCGCCTGAACCACCGCCAGCGTGGTCTTGAGGCCCACAGCTTCGGAGTTTCCGGCAACCTGCATCCCCTGATAGCATCCGGCCAGCGCCACGATCAGGCCAAACAGCGGCCCCTTGATCAGCCCGACCCACAGATCGTGCCGTGGCACCACTTCCTGGATCCGGCTGAGGAACGTCCAGAACGGAATTTCCAGCGAATACATCGAAATGAACGCACCGCCGATGATCGAGAGGATCGCCGCGTAAAAGCCCAGCACCATCAGCATGAAGGTGCAGGCCAGCACGCGCGGAATGACCAGCGCTTCCATCGGAGAAACCCCGATGGTCCGCATCGCGTCGACTTCCTCGGTCAGTTTCATCGTGCCGATCTGTGCCGCAAATGAGGAGCCGGAACGGCCCGCAACCATGATCGCGGTCATCAAGACGCCCAGTTCGCGGAACGAGAGGCGGCCTGTGAGGTTGATTGTATAGATTTCCGCCCCGAACTGTTCCAATTGCACCGCGCCTTGCTGAGCGATCACGATCCCGACCAGAAAGCTCATCAGCCCGACAATCGGCAACGCCTGAATCCCGACCAGATCGAGCTGACGGACCAGCGAAGTCCAACGCATCCGCCCCGGATGGCGGATCAAGGTGCCCATGGCCAGAATCAGCTCGCCCAGAAAGCCCAACAGGCTTTTCACGCCCTGGAAATAGCCGATGACATAACCGCCAACTCGGCCGATCAGCCCCTCTGGCGAATAGGGTGATGGGCCCTTGTCGCCGTCCCCCTCGTCCAGTTCATTCCGGTGAACGGCGGCGATCAGGCGGCGGGCCTTGTCGCTGGCTCCGACGATATCGGCGCCGCTATCACGGGCCAGCCGCCAGACGGTCCAGGCGCCGACCGTATCAACCTCGCCAACCTGGCTCAGGTCGATGTGGGCAAAGCGCTCTGCCGAACCGCGCAAACTGGCGTCGAGCCGCCCGATTGATGACACGATCAGCGGCCCGGTGAGCACCAGCCCTCGGGCGCCATCCTCAGCTTCGGCTATCGTAAATTCGGCCCACTCGCGCATAGCGGCGATGTGTGGTCGAAAATTGCGGCTTCGGCAAGGCGGGGCAAGCCTTGCACCACAGTGCCCGCGCTGGCAAAGGCTCGGAACGATGACTGACAGCACCCTCGACAAGACTTTCGACCCCGCCACAATTGAGGCGAAATGGTATGCCCATTGGGAAGCCAACGGCCTGTTCCGGCCTGAACGCCCCGATGCCGTGCCCTACACCATCGTCAATCCGCCGCCGAACGTCACCGGCTCGCTCCATATCGGCCACGCGCTCGACAATACGCTGCAGGACGTGGTGATCCGCTATGAACGCCTGCGCGGCAAGGATGCGCTGTGGGTGGTCGGCACCGACCACGCCGGGATCGCGACCCAGATGGTGGTCGAACGCCAGCTGGAAGCGCAGCAGGACAAGCGTACCAATTACACCCGCGAAGACTTCATCGCCAAGGTCTGGGAATGGAAAGCCGAAAGCGGCGGGACCATCACCCAGCAGCTGCGGCGGCTCGGCTGTTCGATGGACTGGTCACGCGAACAGTTCACCATGGACCCGCACTTCACCAAGGCTGTGGTCAAGGTGTTCGTCGATCTCCACAGCCGCGGGCTGATTTACCGCGACAAGCGGCTGGTCAACTGGGACCCCAAGTTGAAGACCGCAATTTCGGACCTTGAGGTTGAGACTCAAGAGATCAAGGGCGGATTCTGGCGCTTTTCCTACCCCTTCGCCGATGGCCGCGGCGCGGTGGAAGTGGCCACAACGCGGCCCGAAACGATGCTGGCCGATATGTGCGTGGCGGTGAACCCGGCGGACGAACGCTATGCCGGTGTGGTCGGCAAGGAAGTGCGCCAGCCGCTGACCGGACGGATCATCAAGGTGGTGGCCGATGACCACGCCGATCCCGAACTCGGCAGCGGCGTGGTCAAGATCACCCCAGGGCACGATTTCAACGACTTTGAAGTGGGCAAG
>JAGNTK010000083.1 GCA_017987575.1 Novosphingobium sp.
ATTGTCGTGGTTGCCCGCAAGCGCGAAGAGCGCGTGCTGGATGTCCCCATTGCAGTTACTGCTGTTGGCGAAGTGCAACTGGCAAAGATGGGTGCCAACGATCTGTCCGGTGTTCAAGGCGCAATCCCCAACGTCAACATTGTCCAGGGTCGCGGCTCGGCCAGCTCAGCCAACTTGTTCATTCGCGGGATCGGCCAGCCCGATGCCCTGCAAACCTTCGATCCTGCCGTCGCCATCTATGTCGATGGGGTGTACATGAGCCGTATTCAGGGCGCACTGTTCAACATGTTCGATGTCCAGCGGCTCGAAGTGCTGCGCGGACCGCAGGGCACGCTGTATGGCAAGAACACCATCGGCGGCGCAGTCAACGTCATTTCGCGCAAGCCGGATCTGAACACCCTGACGGGCGAAGCCGCCGCCACCTATGGCCGGTTCGATGAAACCACGCTCAAGGGTTATGTCAGCGCACCACTGGTACCCGGTGCGGTCGCGGTGTCGCTGGCCGGGGTCTATGATGACCGGGCCGGCACTGTCACCGATCCGATCACCGGCAAGACCTATAACGATCGCAACAATCTGGCCTTCCGCGGCATCCTGCGTGCCCAGCCGAGCGCCGGTCTGGAAGTGTTGCTGTCGGGCGATTACACCCGCCAGCGCAACGGCCTGACACTGGGCTATGCGACGGCACCGTTGATCGGCTTCGATTACAACGCCACTTTCACCGCCGTCACGCCATTCACGATCAGCGCGGCTGAGCCGTATGGTCCCTATGCCTACAAGGCTTCAACAAGCTTTACTGGCGGCCAGGGCCAGAAGCTGGATCACTGGGGTGTTTCAGGAACGATCAATTTCGATCTTACTCCCGAACTGCAGCTGACCTCGATCACCGCATACCGCAAGCTGCACTCACAGAACTATGTCGATATCGATGCGACCACGGCCGAATTGGGCGATGTCTTCGTGGATGTGCGCCAGCACCAGTTCAGTCAGGAATTGCAGCTTAAGCTCAATACCGACAAGCTGAAGGGCGTGTTCGGGATCTACTACCTCAACGAACACATCAATTCACACCAGGAAGCCTATGCCGATTCGTATCTCCGCTATCTCGGCACACCGCTGAACTTTCTGCGGACGATCGACGATGAACAGGACACCAAGAGCTATGCCGCATTTGGTCAGCTCACCTATGACCTGACCGATCGGCTCTCGTTCACCGCCGGCCTGCGCTATACCCATGAAACCAAGCAGTATTACCGCACCACCACTGCAACCACGACCAGCTCTACCTTTACGGCCATCAACATCGTTTCCACCTTCACCTTCCCGAACAGCCTGCCTGCGCCGTTCAACACGGTGGGAAGCGTATCTTACGATGCCTGGACCCCGTCATTCACACTGAGCTTCAAGCCGAACGACAGTAGCCTGCTCTATGCTTCGGCCAGCCGCGGGTTCAAATCGGGCGGGTTCAATGGCCGCGCCAATTCCCTGGCCGACCTGACGCTTTCGATTGGCGGATCGAACGTGCTGGTGACCACTTTCAAGCCCGAAAGCGTGTGGACCTACGAACTGGGCTACAAGGCCAGCTTCGCAGACGGCAAGGTCAGCCTGGCGGCCGATATCTTCCGGTCCGACTACAAGGATTTCCAGGCCCGCGTTGGCGGTGGTAACACCGGGCTTACCGGCGGCAGCTTCCCGGTCCTCAACGCTGGCAAGCTGCGTATCCAGGGCCTTGAAGTGGAAGGCATGGTCAAACCTTGGAAGGGCATGACCCTGACTGCATCGCTGGGTTACCTTGATGCCACCTACCTTGAGTTCAACGATGGGCGCCGCGCACCGGCATTTTCTTGCAACCCCACCGGGACGGCTATTGTCTGCCAGCCGGCCTTTGCCCCACCGATCACCTTCCGCACCGGGGTTGAACAGAAGTTCACACTTGGCACTGCAACGCTCTCGCTGGGCGGTGATTTGCGCTTCGTCGACAAGCACTGGCTTTCGGTCGACAACCGGCCCGGCCTGTTTGAGAATGGCTACTGGCTGGGCAACGTCTATGCGCAGGTCGATTTCGATAAGTTCTACGTACGCGGCATGGTCAAGAACGTGGCCGACACGCTCTACAAAACCGACGGGCAGGAATTCAGCTCGGTCGGCAATATCCAGACCGTCTACTACGGTGATCCGCGCACTTGGCAGGTAACGCTCGGCGTCCGCTTCTAATCCCACCCTCCCGGGATGACGCCCTCGCACCCCCAAGGTGCGGGGGCGTTTCCGTTTCTACCGGGGTCGTTTGAGCACGACATAGACCGCGCCAGTCCCACCGTGCCGAGGATGCGCGCCGCGTACCGCAGCGATCCGGCTGGCGTGGCTGCCATGGGCCAGCCAATCGAGCAGCTTGGCCCGGATCGCCCCGCGCCGCCCGCCGCGATCGGCGGCCTCGACCGGGCGCGGCTTGCCGGTGATCACCAGCACCAGTCGAGCACCCAGCGACACGGCCTGCGCCAATCCGTGATCGAGCCGGGCATGGGCCGCATCGAGGGTATGGCCGTGCAGATCCAGGGTGAAGTCAGGGCTGATTTCCGCCTTGGCCAGCTTGCGCTCCCACGATCCGTCGAGCCCGTGGCGGTCCAGCGGGCGGGGTTTGCGATCCTCTCCGCCTTGGGGAAGTTGACTTGCGGCAGCCTGTTGAGGCGGCACACGTTTGATCTTCTGAAATTTTGGAGGTGTAGTGGGCGGCGGCGTAACTTCGCTGTCCCGCACATGGGCGCCCATGACTGTCGTGGTTGGAACCCGCCTCATCAATGGCTTGACGGTTCTCGCCACCCGCCCCCACAGCTCCGCCTCTTCGCGTGACAGGCCGCGAGGGGGACGCATTATTGGCTCTGCTGGAGCCGGGCGAGTGTGCCCTTGGGCAGCAGCAACAGCGCCTCGCCGCGCGCGCTCATCCCGCCAGCAGTGACCCGCGCTTCGCTGCCCGCACCCCAGAACGTATCGAACCGGTTAGCGCCCTTGATCGCCCCGCCGGTATCCTGCGCAATCCACAGTCCGCTGGCCTCGGCCCGGTCCATCGAAAGCCAGACCGGCGCGCCGAGCGGCACGAAGGCTGGATCGGTCGCGACGCTATCACGCGCTTTGACCGGAACCCCCAGCGAGCCAATCGGCCCTGCCGCGCCAATCTCACGGAAGAACACATAGCTTTTGTTCTCGCGCATCAGCGCTTTGCCTGCCTCGGGGTTATCGGCGATGTATTTCATGATGCCCTGCATCGAGCCGGAGTAGAGCCCGGGTCCGCTGCCGAGCAGCCCGCGCTGGCGCATCACGCCGCCAATCCCGGTATAGGGATGGCCATTCTGGCCAGCATAACCGATCCGCAGCACCGTACCATCGGGAGCGATGAGCCGCCCGGATCCCTGCACCTGCAGGAAGAACAGCTCAACCGGGTCTGCTGCCCAGCCGATTTCCAGCCCACGCCCCATCAGCGCGCCATCATCTATTTCGCCGCGATCAAAATAGGGCACAAACTTGCCATCTCGGTCATAGCGGCCGAGCGGCATTGTGCCGTTGGCAGTGGCTGGGGCCTCACCCTCACTTGCCCGCACCAGGTCTGAAGGCAGGCCATAGACTGGTACGTCGAACCCAGGCTGGCGAATACGCACACCGGCAATTTCAGGCTCGTAGTAACCGGTCGCAAACGCCTTGCCATCGGACACCCTGACCGCCTCGAACCAAGTCGCAAAGAACCGCGGAGCTTCGGCATCGGGCCATTTGGCAGCGGCGTCGCAGGCCGGCTTCCAGTCCGCTCCCGTGGTAAGGCCCGAATTGTCAGTCCGGGTCACCAATCGAGGACAACTGGTTCTGAACGAGATCAAGGCACCGCGCGCATCGTCCTTGCCCATGTTCAGGCTGGACACTTGTGGGCCAGCAGCAAGGCCAGCGGTCAGTGCAGTCGATGCAGCGGGCAGGGTAGCGGGAGGCGGGGTCACTTGTGTGGCCGGGATCAGCCGCACGCAACTGGCCAAAGCCACAGCCGACAAGGCCAGCGTCACTATCTGCCGTGCGCTACCCCGCATGGCGCGATCAGCCTTCGTCGGTTTCGTCCACCAGCCAGTCAGGCGAGGCGGACTGGACGCTGCGCGAGAATGTCCACAAATCGCATGTTTCAACCGCATCGTTAAGCGATCCGGCAATCACCCGGCCCTCGGCATTGCGGGTCACCGCCGCAATATCGGCGGTAAAGCGAACGGCAATGCGGGCCATCGGCGCTTGGTAATTCGCAGCCACGATCACCGCGTCCTCTATCCGCACAAGCGAATAGTCAAACGTGTTGCCAGCTGCCTCGCGCGCGGCGATTTCGGCAGTGAAGGATTCGAGCACATCGCCATCGCACAGCTGCGCCAGCGCTTCACGATCACCGCGCCAGAACGCTTCGAGCACCATCTTGTAGGCGCCTTTGGCCCCTTCGACGAAGGCCAGCATGTCAAAGTGCCGGTCTGCCGCAGAAATCTCGCGGATACCGCGTTCGATTGCCGGGGTTACGCCGGGAACCATGATCTTTGGCGCGGCGGTGGAACTGCCCGCATCGGCCAATGGACCACGCCGGGCATCAAGGCGCGGCTCCTTGGGTTCAAAGCGCGGCGGCAGCGGCTGCTCTTCATGTTCGGCGCGGCGACCCAGCACGGAGTAGAGCCGCAGGCCCAGGAAGGCCGCAACCATGGCGATAATGACGATTTCTACAGTCTTGTCCAAGGTACCAGTCCCAGCCGCACAAGCGGCATTTCATATCCGCCCTACCTGAAAATAGTGCTTCATGACAAATGAACAACGCGTGGACGGCGCATTTCGTGCAATTTTTGCGAGCAATCGGTGCAACCGCGCCACATCCCCCGCAAATGGCGCGATGTTGCCCCATAACCGTTGCCGCCGCGCCGCCGCAGTGCTAGGCGCGCCGCCAATTCTTCATCTTTATTGACGGAAAGCCAAAACGCCCATGTCCGACGAAGGCAACATCATTACCGACCTGAACCTCGATGGCAGCCATGACGGCCCGTTGCCCAACGGCGCCGATACCTTGCCAACTGCCGGGATCATCTCACAGTACATCAAGGATCTTTCGGTCGAAAATCCCAACGCACCCGAATCGTTCAACTGGACCGACGCCCCGCAGATCGACGTCCAGTTCAACATTGGCGCTCGCGAGATAAATGACGAAGTGAGCGAGATCGAACTGAAGATCTCGCTCAATTCCAAGCACCAGGCAGGCACCGCGTTCATGGTCGAGCTGTCCTATGGCGGCCTGATCGGGATGCGCAACATGGAAGAGCAGCACAAGCACGCCTTCACCTATGCCGAAGCTCCGCGCCTGCTGTTCCCGTTTGCCCGCCGGGTGATCTCGGATGCCGTGCGCGATGCCGGCTTCCCGCCGCTGCTGCTCGAACCGGTTGATTTCAACGGGATCTACGTGCAGCAATTGGCTGCCAGCCAGGGCGAGGGCGCAGAGGCTCCGGCCGCTGACGCTTGATCCCGCCGCTGATCAGGCTGGGTAACGCATAATGAACCTGCTGAAGAGCACCGGGATCATCGGCGGAATGACGCTGATCAGCCGGGTGTTCGGGTTCGCCCGTGACATGATGCTCTCGCGCCTGCTCGGCGGCAGCGCGATGGGCGATGCCTGGCAAATCGCGTTTCAGCTACCCAACATCTTTCGGCGACTGTTTGCCGAGGGAGCTTTCTCAGCCGCCTTCGTTCCGCTGTTCAATCAGCAGATGGCCGCCGATGGAACCCGCGACCACGCCGGGGCTGAGCGGTTTGCCAATGATACGCTATCGGTGTTCGTGCCGGTGCTGTTGGTTTTTTCGGCGCTGATGATGGCGCTGATGCCTTGGGCGATCTGGTTGATCGACGATTTCGGTGCGGGCGGCCGCACCACGCCGACATCGATTGCATTGGCCCGGATTGCCTTTCCCTATCTCGCCCTGATCAGCGTGATGACGCTGTTCGGCGCGATCCTCAATTCGATCAGCCGGTTTGCCGCCGTGGCCTTTGCCCCGGTGCTGCTCAACCTGTGCATGATCGGGGCGATGCTGCTGGGGATCTGGCAAGGACATAGCGAAGACCCCGCCGCGATTGCATGGCTGCTAGCCTGGTCGGTGACATTGGCCGGGGTGCTGCAAATGCTGTGGCTGTACTGGCACGCCCGCCGCGCCGGTTTCCGCTTTGCCCTGCACCGCCCGCGCCTGACCCCGCAGGTCCGCGATCTGGGCGTGCTGATCCTGCCAGCCGTGTTTGGTGCCGGGATCTATCAGATCAGCCGGTTCCTTGACCTGTTCTTCCTGGGGCGACTGGAAGAAGGCTCGTTCGTGTTTCTGGCGTTAGCCGATCGGCTCAACCAGTTGCCGCTGGGGGTCATCGGGATTGCGCTCGGCACGGCGATCCTGCCTGCCTTGTCGCGCTTCATCGCGCAAGGCGATCCGGGCGGCGCCCAGCGGGTGCAGAGCAATGCGATCGAGCTTGGCCTGCTGCTGACAGTCCCCGCCGCAGTCGGGCTTTATTTCGCCGCGCAGCCATTGGTCAGCGCGTTCTATTTTGGCGGCCAGTTCGATCTGGCCGATGTCGCGGTGACCGCCGGGGTCATCGCCATGCTGGTGCTGGGCCTGCCCGCCTATGTCATGGTCAAGGTTCTGACCCCCGGCTTTTTCGCCCGCCGCGATACCCGCACGCCGGTCTATACCGCGCTGGTTTCGATGCTGGTCAACATCAGCTTCAACCTGCTGCTGATCCCGATCTATGGGGTAGCGGGGCTGGCGCTGTCTGGATCGATTTCGGCCTGGACCAATTGCGCGCTGCTCTATGCTGTGCTGCACCGGCGCGGACATTTCACGATCGAGCCGGACCTGCTGGGCCGGATTGGCCGGATCATGGTTTCGGCCGCGGCGATGGGCGGCGTGATCTGGTACCTCGCTCCGCTGGGCGCGGCCTATTACGGCGCAGGCGCCACCGCACGCGCCCTCAGCATTACCGCGCTGGTCGGCGCGGGCGGGATCGTCTATTTTGGCCTCGCCTGGCTGACCGGCGCGATTGACCGTTCCAAGATCACCATGCTGACCCGCAAACAGAACCCGAAGTAGAGTAACCCACCCATGCGTATCGTTTCTGGCATCCAGCCCAC
The DNA here is from genome assembly GCA_017987575.1 of Novosphingobium sp. Taxonomy (GTDB): domain Bacteria; phylum Pseudomonadota; class Alphaproteobacteria; order Sphingomonadales; family Sphingomonadaceae; genus Novosphingobium. Next base: position 7,160 of record JAGNTK010000083.1, read on the forward strand.
CGGCAATCTCCACCTCGGCAATTACCTGGGGGCGATCCGCAATTGGGTGAAAATGCAGGATGAAATCGCCGCGCAGGGCGGCACCGCGCTCTATTTCCTCGCCGATCTCCACGCGATCAGCCAGCCACACGTTCCGGCTGAGCTGCGCGAAAACACGCTGGAAATGACCGCGGCGCTGGTCGCCTGCGGGATCGATCCGGACAAGTCGGTGCTGTTTAACCAGGCGCAGGTACCGATGCATGCCGAGCTGCAATGGCTGCTGTCTGGCACCGCCCGGATGGGCTGGCTGAACCGGATGACCCAGTGGAAGGACAAGGCTGGCAAGAACCGCGAAGGTCAGTCGGTCGCCCTGTTCACCTATCCGGTGCTGCAGGCCGCCGACGTGCTGCTCTATCAGGCCAGCCACGTGCCGGTGGGTGAGGACCAGAAGCAGCATCTGGAACTGGCCCGCGACATCGCCCAGAAATTCAACAACGATTTCGCCGCCGATGCCGCGCCGGTCTTCACCCTGCCCGAACCGATCATCCCGCCCGAAGCCGCCCGGATCATGAGCCTGCGCGATGGCAGCGCCAAGATGAGCAAGTCCGATCCCTCTGACATGAGCCGGATCAACCTGACCGACGATGCCGACACGATCATGGCCAAGATCAAGAAGGCCAAGACTGACCCCGAACCGCTGCCCAGCGACAAGGCCGGCCTAGAAGGCCGTGCCGAAGCCGCAAACCTGGTGGGCATCTATGCCGCGATGGCCGGGATCAGTCCGGACGCGGTGCTGGCCGAATTCGGCGGGCACGGTTTCGGCAAGTTCAAACCCGCGCTGGGCGAGCTGCTGGTCGAAAGCCTCGCCCCGATCAACACCCGGTTCGTGGAACTGCGGCAAGACCGCGAGGCACTCGATGCGGTGCTGGCCAAAGGCGCGCTGAAGGCCCGCGAACTGGCGGTGCCGACTTTGACATTGGTTTATGCGGCGCTGGGGTTGGTGCGGGGTTAGGCCCGGACTAAAAATGCTGGAACAATAATCGGCTAAGCGCGTTTTCAGTCAAGTCCGGACTGTCCCATTCAAGCACGATTAAGGCGGCTTGGCGCAGGCTTGGGGCAATTCTACACTTTGCGCCGATCAGCGCGCGATTCGCGGGCGTGATCGCAACAATGGGGATTGGCATGATGGCTCACGATAACCGCTCACCGCTTGGCTGGCTGAAGCTGGCGCT
>JAGNTK010000084.1 GCA_017987575.1 Novosphingobium sp.
TCCACGCCTTTGATGCCGCCACTGGCGGTGCGCGCTGGACCGCAGGCTTCCAGATCAAGGGCGATGGTTCCAATTCAGTCTATGGCGGCGGCGCGGCCTATGCCGATGGGCGGGTCTATGTCACCACTGGGATGGGCGAAGTCGCTGCGCTCGATGCAACGGACGGCAAGGTGCTGTGGAAGGTCAAGCCAGCGGGGCCGCTGCGCGGATCGCCAACCATCGCGTTCAATTCGGTGTTCGTGATGACCCAGTCCAACCAGCTGTTCTCGCTGAATGCCGCCGATGGCGTGCAGCAGTGGAACCGCGCGGCCTCGGTCGGGCAGACCGGCGTGTTCGGGGTGGCGGCACCGGCTGCGGCGCAAGGCACTGTGATCGCCGGTTTCTCGACCGGCGAGCTGATCGCCTATCGGTATGAAAACGGGCGCGAAGTCTGGTCTGACGCGCTGGCGCGGACTTCGCTTTCGACCACGGTTGGCGTGCTGACCGATATTGACGCCGATCCGATCATTGATCGCGGCCGGGTCTATGCGCTGGGTCAGGGCGGCCGGATGGCGGCTTATGAAATGATCACCGGTCAGCGGATTTGGGAGCTCAACCTGGCCGGGATTTCGACCCCGGCGATTTCGGGCGACTGGATTTTCACGCTGACTGACGATGCCCGCCTGCTGTGCATCGCGCGGTCCAGCGGCAAGGTGCGGTGGCTGACCCAGTTGGCCAAGTTCGAAAACGAGAAGAAAAAGAAGAACCCCGTGTTCTGGTCCGGCCCAGTACTGGCAGGCGACAAGCTGTGGTTCGTCAATTCCAATGGCGAGGTCTATTCGGCCGCAGCGGCGGATGGCCAGCCGGTGCTGGTAACCACCGTCAGCAGCTCGGTCACTCTGGCTCCGGTCGTGGCGAACAACACGCTCTACATCCTTGATGATAGCGGCAAGATTACCGCGCTGAAGTAGGATCGATCACCGCATTACCCGGCTATTAACCCTTCTGAGGGTATGGCCGGGGGCGATGAGTCATCCGCAAACTCCTGCCGCTGATATGCGGCCGCCCAGCGATGTGTCAGCCATCGTTGGCTGGCTTGGCCTTGGCGCGCTGACGATCTGGGTGATGATCTGCCATTTCTGGCCCGAGATCGTTGCTGCGACGGGAATTTCGAGCCGGGCTGAACGCCTGAGCGGACCGAACGCCGCATTGACAGGTCTGGTGATCACCGCGCTGCCGATGGTGTTGTGGTCGGTGTTCGTAGACAAGGTTCACCGCCGCCCCTCGACTGGGATCGATTGGGACGCACCGCGCAAGCTGTCCAGCGTGATCGACATTTCGATCACCAAGCTGGCCGGGCTGTGGGCAACCTGGGCGTTGATCGCAGCTCTGTATTGCCTGGGCCGGTGGTATTGGGACGGACCCTATCTGCTCTCGATGCAAGTGCTCAGCGCGGCTGCCGTGCCGCTGTTCGTGCTCTCGATCCCCTATGTGCTGTGGCTTGACCGGGTCCTGATCAATCCGCGCGATGGCTGCTGGCATTTTGGTGCTATGCTGATTGGTCGCGAAGCGTTCGACGCCGAACAGGTGAAGCATCACCTGCGGGCCTGGGCTGTGAAGGGCTTTTTCACCGCCTTCATGATCATGATCGTTCCCGGCGGGTTTGAGAATTTGGTTTCTCCGGATTGGAGCGAGTTCTTCCTCGGTCCTGTGGGGATCGCGACGCTGCTGATCACGCTGATGTTCGTGATTGACGAGCAGATCGGTTCGGTCGGCTATATCCTGACGATGAAGCCGCTCGACGCGCAGATCCGTTCGGCCAATCCCTATCTTGCGGGCTGGCTCGCAGCGCTGCTGTGCTATCCGCCGTTCCAGCTGATGGGCGGGCCGGACAGGCCGTTGTTCTACCTTTACGGCACTCGCGGCGATGACAACTGGTTCCATGCGCTTGGTGGATATCCAAGCCTGCTGTGGGTCTGGGCGGCACTGCTGGTGTTTCTGACCGGGGTCTATGCCTGGGCGACGGTCGCGTTCGGCATCCGCTTTTCCAACCTGACCTATCGCGGCGTGCTGACCAACGGGCCTTATGCCTTTACCCGGCACCCGGCCTACCTATCCAAGAACCTGTTCTGGTGGTGCGCGGCGATGCCGTTCGTGGTCGACACCGGTTCGCTGACCGATTCGATCCGCAACAGCTTCTTCCTCGGCTGTGTCAGCGCGATCTATTTCTGGCGGGCCAAGACTGAGGAAAAGCACCTGCTGGGTGAGGATCCCAAGTACCGCGAATACTATGACTGGATGAACCGCAAGGGCCTGATCACGAGCCGGTTTTACAAGCTGGGGCAAGTGCTGAAGAGCCGGCGCCCGGTGCTGCAGGCTGCTCCGGCGGAATAGTCAGAGCGGGAGGGGTTCACCCGCTTCAAACACGGAAATTGACCGCCCACTTAGCCCCAGAGCGTTGCGTTCCTGTTGCCACACTGCCATGTGCGGGGTCCGCATATGGGCATCAAGCTGCGCCCGGCTGGCCCACAGTTCGCTGACCCGGATCAGCCCGGGATCGAGCACGTCTTCGCCGTAATTGTATTCGATGCAGCCGTCTTCGGCGCGGGTGGCTTCCATGACCTTGCGCATCGCAGGCAGGGCCGCCGCCATCTGCTCGGGCGGAAAGCGGAACTGGCCGACCACCACGATCATCAGAACGATTCCTCATAGATCCGCGACAGGTCGCCGCCCCATTCGCCGTGGAACTTGTCTAGTAAGACTTGGGCTGGAACCTTGCCGGTCCGGACAATCTCGTCGAGCGGGTTGAGGAACCCGCTTTCGTTGTCGCCCGAAGAGTTCAGCCGCGCCCGCGCGTTGAGGCCGGAGCGGGAGATCGCCAGCACTTCGGCGGCAATATCCTTCAGCGTGCCACCGCCAGGGATCGGTGCGTCGAGACCCAGCTTCGGCACAGCCGCGCGCAAGGCTTCGCGTCCGTCCATGTCCCAGTCCTTGACCAGATCCCACGCCGCATCAAGCGCAGTTTGATCGTATAGCAGGCCGACCCACAGCGCGGGCAGGGCGCAGATCTTGTTCCACGGACCGCCATCGGCGCCGCGCATTTCGAGGAAACTTTTAAGGCGGACTTCGGGGAAGGCGGTGGAGAGATGATCGACCCAGTCACTCGCGGTCGGCAATTCGCCCGGCAGAACCGAAAGCTCACCCTTCAGAAAGTCGCGGAAGCTGAGCCCCGCCGCGTCAATGTATTTGCCGTCGCGATAGACAAAGTACATCGGCACATCGAGCATGTACTCGGCATAGCGCTCGTACCCGAACCCGTCTTCGAACACGAAGCCGAGCATCCCGGTGCGGGCCGGGTCGGTGTCGGTCCAGATGTGGCTGCGGTAGGAGAGGTAGCCGTTGGGCTTGCCCTCGGTAAACGGCGAATTGGCGAACAGCGCGGTTGCGAGCGGTTGCAGCGCCAGCGAGGTACGGAACTTTTTGACCATATCAGCTTCACTCGAATAGTCGAGGTTGACCTGAATGGTGCAGGTCCGCAGCATCATGTCGAGGCCCATGGTGCCGACGCGGGGCATATGCCGCAGCATGATTTCGTAGCGGCCCTTGGGCATGATCGGCAGTTCTGCACGGGTCTTGTCCGGCCACATTCCCAGGCCCAGAAAACCCTTGCCGGTCTTGGCCCCGATCGCCTTGACCTGATCGAGGTGCCGCCCGGTTTCGGCGCAGGTCTGGTGCAGGTTTTCCAGCGGCGCGCCCGACAATTCCAGCTGCCCGGCCGGTTCCAGACTGACCGCGCCGTCGCTGCCAGACAGCGCGATAACGTTGCCGCCTTCGATCACCGGCTCCCAGCCGTAGTCCTCAAGCGCTTTGAGCAGATCGCGGATCCCGCCCTTTTCAGTATAGCTGGGGGCGTGGTGATCGGTGGTGCAATAGACCAGTTTCTCGTGTTCGGTCCCGATCCGCCAAGCCTCACGCGGCTTTTCGCCCTTGGCCATCGGGGCGATCAGCTGGTCGCGGCTTTCGATCACAGGATCGTTGCGATCTGAAACTTGTCTCGTGCTCATGGCGAGGAATTAGTGCGAACGGGGCAGGTGCGCTAGCTTAAAATCCTCGCCCGCCAGCAAGCATTACTTTTGCCAATCGCCGCGCGTCCCCATCCATAGCGCCGTCGCAGCAATTACCGCCGTTTCCCCCCGCAAAATTCGGGGGCCAAGGGTGATTGCATGGGCCTGCGGAAGGCCGCGCACCGCCGCACGCTCAGCCTCGTCAAAGCCGCCTTCGGGGCCGGTTAGCAGCGCAGCGGGGCCATCCCATGCTGCAAATTGCTGCGCAGCATTGGCCCCGCCGTTCTCATCGGCGAAGAACAAGGTGCGGCCCGGATCCCACTCTCTCAGCAGGGCCTCCAGCTTCACCGGCGCGGCCAGTACCGGCAGCGCCGTGCGGGCGCATTGCTCGGCCGCTTCGGTCAATACCGCACGGGCGCGCTCAAGGTTCAACTTGTCTGCCACGCAGCGCCGGGTCAGCACCGGCTGGATTGCACGGACTCCCAGCTCGCAGGCCTTCTCCAGTACCAGATCGAACCGGTCCTTCTTGAGCAGCGCCGCGCACAGCGTGAAATCGGGCACCTGTTCGCGCGGGCGGAGCAGCACTTCGCAAGTGACCAGCACCTCGCGCTTGCCCGCCTCGATCACCCGCGCGGCCCATTCGCCGGTCTGATCATCGCACAGCACCACCGCATCGCCCGGCGCGATCCGCATGACACGGGCGAGGTAGTGCGCCTGTCCGCCTTCGATCACGACCTGCGCGCCAAGGCTCAGCCCCTGCGGGACAAACAGGCGCGGTGCGCTTTTTGGAGGCCAGGCGGGAGTGGCGGGCATGGGACCACCTAACCCAACCAACCAACCCCGTCATCCTGAACTTGTTTCAGGATCCATCGCGCCGCGAATTCAGTGTTGGGAGGGATTCACAGCGGTTGAATTCCGCGACCGTGCCGGATGAGCTGCGTTCTTCATGGAGAACTGGGAAATCGGCCAAATGGATCCTGAAACAAGTTCAGGATGACGGGTAGGGGAGGTTTGGCTAGACCAGCATGATGCAGTCAAACCCGGAAATCGTCCCCGACACCCAGCACCGCGGCATTGTTGCCGCCTTGCCGCAGCCGTGGCGCGACTACGCCCAGCTTGCCCGGTTCGATCGGCCGATCGGCTGGTGGCTGCTGTTCTGGCCCTGCGCCTGGGGGCTGCTGCTGGCGGGCGGGCAAAGCCAATGGGCGCTGCTGATGTGGCTGCTGCTAGGTTCGATTGCGATGCGCGGGGCGGGGTGCGTCTATAACGATATCGTCGATGCCGATCTGGACCGGCAAGTGGCGCGCACCGCGCTGCGTCCGGTTGCCAGTGGCCGGATCAGCAAGCGCGCCGCATGGGCCTGGCTGTTGATGTTGTGCGGAATCGGCCTGATCGTGCTGCTGCAATTGCGGTGGGAGGCACAGGCGGTGGCGCTGGGCAGTCTGGCGCTGGTCGCGGCCTATCCGTTCATGAAGCGCTGGACCACGTTCCCGCAGGCTTGGCTCGGGCTGGTCTTCACCTGGGGCGCGCCGGTCGGCTGGGTTGCGCTGCGCGGGGACCGGCTCGAAGTGATGGTGGCACTCTATGCCGGATCGGTGCTGTGGTGCATCGGCTATGACACGATCTACGCCTGTCAGGACCGCGAGGATGATGCCATGGTCGGGATCGGCTCGTCCGCACTGACGCTGGGTGGGCATGTGAAAGCGGGCGTGGCGGGGTTCTATGCCGGGGCCTTGGTGCTGTGGGCCACGGCATTCTGGCTGCTGCGGCCGGACTGGATCGCACTGCTTGCACTTCTCCCCGCGGCAGCGCACCTTGGCTGGCAGGTTCTGACGCTGGAGGATGCCGATGCCGACAATGCCCTTTCAAGGTTCCGCTCAAACCGCACGACCGGCCTGCTCGTCGCGCTCGCCTGCTGGGTGGTGGGGAATGCGTAGCGTAGTTCTGGCCGGATTGGCTTTCGTCATCGCAAGCTGCGGATCGCCAGACCCAGCACCTCAAACGGCCGAGACCGCCGCCGCTGCAACGCACGCGGCAGAGGCGAGCCCCGCCAAGGCACAGCGCACTACCGATGGCCCTACGCCAACGTCAGACCTGCCGCAGGTTTCGAAATCGCAAGCTGGGACCAGCGTCGAGTCTGGTGTGTTGATCAAGGCGCTGGGAACAGAGCCATTCTGGGCGATAAATGTCATGCTGGGTTACCTGACCTATCGCACACCCGAGGCGCCAGGCTGGACGACGGTGAAAACCGAACTGAGCGAACAGGACGGCGGCTTACGTTATACTGGCAAACTGAATGGCAAGGATCTGGTCCTGACGATCAGCAAGGGGACCTGTAGCGACGGGATGAGCGACAATGTCTATCCTTTGACCGCCACACTGACCATCGGCACCGAAAAGCTGCGCGGCTGTGCCAAGCCGAACTAGGGATGTGTAACCTCTACCGCATGACCAAGGGCACCGCCGAGGTCGCCAAGCTGTTCGAGGTTGAGCCTGACCTCGCCGCCAACTACGCCCATGAGGTCTATCCCGGCACCCCCGGTCTGGTGATTGCCGAGGGGCAGGCGCGGGCGATGCATTGGGGCTTTCCGCTGGTGCTGACCGGCAAGCAGGGCCAAAAACTCAAACCCAAGCCGGTTACCAATGCCCGTGAGGACAAGCTGCTGACGGGGTTCTGGCGTGACAGCTTTGTGAACCGCCGCTGCCTGATCCCGGTCAGCCAGTGGGCCGAGGCCGAGGGTGAGAAGGGGCACATGACACGGACCTGGTATGGCCTGCCTGGCGAAGATGTCTTCGCGGTGGCCGGGCTGTGGCGGGCGAGCGCCGAGTGGGGAGAGGTCTATACCATCGTCATGGTCGATGGGCATCCGCAGATGGCCGATGTGCATGACCGGATGCCGCTGATCCTGAGCCACGCGGCCCAGCGCTACTGGCTGGAAGGAACCGCGGATGACGCGCTGGCCTTGTGCCAGACGTGGGAGGATCCGATCACGGTGGAGCGAACCGACCAGCGCTGGGCCGGGGGCGGGGCGCAGGCGGCGCTGTTTTGAGAATTGTTCACACGAAGACACGAAGACACGAAGCGGATGCGCCGCTCCGCAGGCCTTATCTTTCTGCTCTGCATTCGCCCAAAATTCAGCGTCATTTTAGGAAGGCGGCTTTGCCGCATGCGCATCCTCTTGGTGTCTTCGTGTCTTCGTGTGAACCGGTTATTATCCTTCTAGACAGAGCCTACTCGTAACTCACCAGCTCAAATTCGATCCCGTCCCAGTCGAAGAAGTAAAACCGCCGCCCCGGCTCATAATCGGCGTGATTGAACGGCACCAATCCGGCCGCGATCACAATCGCTTCGGCCGCGTCCAGATCATCGACCACCAGCGCGATGTGGTTGAGCGGCTGGCCTTTGGTGTAGCGCGGCACCGGGCTGCCATGCTTGTAGAGCGCCAGATAGTCGCGATCATTGCCGACGTGGATGGTCCAACCACCAAGCTGCGACGGTCCGCGCCAACGCTCGCGCCAGCCGCAGAGCTCCTGCAGCAGCGCGGACAAGCGATCGGGATCGCTGACAGTGATATTGGCATGTTCAAGAAAGCCGGTTGGCATCGTTTCAGTCCTTTTTCAGGGCACTTGGCCGCAGCGGCGAATCACCACGCTTGCCTTTGTGCAACCTCAAGCTAACTTGAGGTCAAGGACTTTCGGAGCTCCCTGATCTTGTCCCCCTCCCCAGCGGGGAGGGGTTAGGGGTGGGGGCTCAACGCTGGTGTCGAACCCCCACCCCAACCCCTCCCCAGTGGGGAGGGGCTTGCTGACGCGGAGAAGCTTTAATGGACCGCAATGACCTGCTTCCGATCGGCGAACTGGCGAAGCGCACCGGCCTCGCAGTTTCGGCCATCCGGTTTTACGAGGACAAGGGCCTGATCCAGGCGATGCGGACCATGGGCAACCAGCGCCGCTTTCTGCGCAGCGATATCCGGCGCCTGAGCTTTATCCTGATCGCGCAAAAACTGGGGCTGGGCCTGGCCGAGATCGAGGTTGAGCTGGCCAAATTGCCCCAAGGCCGCACCCCAACACTGAGCGATTGGCGCGCAATCAGCCAATCCATGCGCGGGATGATTGATGAGAAGATCAAACTGCTCAGCCTGACCCGGCGCAAGCTGGACGAATGCATCGGCTGCGGCTGCTTGAGCCTGCAACGCTGCCAGCTCTACAACCG
>JAGNTK010000085.1 GCA_017987575.1 Novosphingobium sp.
CAAAAGCAAATGGGGCCGGTGTTTCCACCAGCCCCACGCTCGCCTGCTTTGGTTTCGGGCGACTTGGGCGATCGCCGTACCCGAGGGAGCTTTCAAACTGCTTTGTTCGACCCTTGCGGCTCGTACTCCGCGTTCTCTGCTGCTCGGTGGTCCGTTAGGACCGGCTTTCATCGCCCGGCACCTTTTGCCGGCGTCCGGTCCCGTCAGGCGGTTGGTTCTGGTCTCCTCGGCAAGCCGATTTGACCGTTCCCTTCCGCCTGGCGGTTCCGTGACCGCTACTCCGCCTTGCTGTTTCGGGCTTTCCGTACCGCTTCTGGCCGAAGCCTTCCGCCTTCCTTCTGCCTGTCCCAGCCGCTGGTGAAGCGACCTGCTGACTGCGCGTCCCTCGCTGCATCTGCGGTTCGCCAGATTCCGACCGAAGTCTTCCTGAGGCGTGTTTTCCAACACTGCTGCGGGCATCGCTGCCAGGCCAATCGGTTGCGTTTTCCCTTTTGGTTTCAAGGGTTTCCCCTTTCATCCTCCAGTTCGGTTCCCCGTCTGACAACTGAAAGCTGCGCTCACCGAGTGAGTCGCGCAAGCGGAAAATTGGACACTTATCCACAATGTGACACTTTGACGGTGGATAACCCTGCGTGCGCGGTGGACAGATTGGCGAAGGGTGATTTGGCGATCAGGTTCGGGCGCAATTAACGTCGAAAAATATCACGCAAAGGCGCAAAGAGGTTGTGATTGCGGCGCAGCCGCCTTTGCAACTTGCGTCGCGGCGGACTGCGGTTCCGGGAATGATTGAGCCTGCGGCGCGGAGCGACACCTTCGCGCCTTTGCGCCTTTGCGTGAGAAATCTCTTTACCGGTCGCGCTGCGCTAGCAGTCTCAACCGCAGGGCATTCAAACGAATGAATCCAGCCGCGTCCTTTTGATCATAGGCGCCGGCATCGTCTTCAAAAGTGACATGGCGTTCCGAGTAGAGCGAGTTCGGCGACTTGCGCCCGACCACGCTGGCCGAGCCCTTATAGAGCTTGAGCCGAACCGTTCCGCTGACCTTTTCCTGGCTGAGGTCGATCGCCGCCTGCAGCATCTCGCGCTCGGGCGCGAACCAGAAGCCGTTGTAGATCAGTTCGGCATATTTCGGCATCAGCTCATCCTTGAGGTGCGCTGCGCCGCGATCGAGTGTGATGCTTTCGATGCCGCGGTGGGCGCGGGCATAGATTTCGCCGCCGGGCGTCTCATACATCCCGCGGCTCTTCATGCCGACGAAGCGGTTTTCGACCAGATCGAGCCGCCCGATCCCGTGCTTGCGGCCCAGTTCGTTGAGCGCGGTCAGCAAGGTCGCGGGCGACATGGCCACGCCGTTCAGCGCCACGCCGTCACCGCGTTCGAAATCGATCGTGATATATTCAGGCGCGTCGGGCGCATCCTCGGGATTGACGGTGCGCGAATAGACGTAGTCCGGGGTCTCGTCCCACGGGTCTTCCAGCACTTTGCCTTCCGATGACGTGTGGAGCAGATTGGCGTCAGTGCTGAACGGGCTTTCCCCGCGCTTGTCCTTGGGGACCGGGATCTGGTGCTGTTCGGCCCAGGCGATCAGCGCAGTCCGGCTGGTCAAATCCCATTCACGCCACGGCGCAATCACCTTGATGTCGGGAGCGAGGGCAGCAACGCCTAGCTCAAACCGGACCTGATCGTTGCCCTTGCCGGTCGCGCCATGGGCGACGGCATCGGCGCCGGTTTCGCGGGCAATCTCGACCAGCCGCTTGGAGATCAGCGGGCGGGCAATGCTGGTGCCGAGCAGATAGTCGCCCTCATAGCGGGCATTGGCGCGCATCATCGGGAAGACGAAATCGCGGACGAATTCCTCGCGGACATCGTCGATATAGATATGCTCGGGCTTGACCCCCATCAGCACGGCCTTGGCGCGGGCCGGTTCCAGTTCGCCTTCCTGGCCCAGATCGGCGGTGAAGGTCACCACTTCGCAGCCATAGGTTACCTGTAACCACTTGAGGATGACCGAAGTATCGAGGCCGCCGGAGTAGGCGAGGACGACTTTCTTGATATCCGATTTCTTGGCTTCAGTCATGGGCTGGAATTCCACTGGATCGCTGTTAGGTTTCGGCTGCGCCCCTAAGCCATGGGGGCAATGGAGGCAAGCCGATGGGTAAGGCCGAACTCAAGACCAAACCGACCGAAGTGAGCGCCGCCGATTTTATCGCCGCCGTGCCCGATGCCCGCCGCCGCGATGAGGCCGCGGTGATCGATGCGATGCACCGCCGGGTTACCGGGCTTGAGCCCAAGCTGTGGGGCCCCAGCATCATCGGTTATGGCAGCTACAACTACAAATATGACAGCGGCCGCGAAGGGACGATGTGCCGCGCCGGGTTCTCACCCCGCAAGGCTAATCTGGTGCTCTATCTGATGGGTAACTACGTGGATCGGCAAGCTGAGGCCGATGCGCTGTTCGCCCGGTTGGGCAAGCACAAGACTGGGGCTTCATGCCTGTACATCAACAAGCTGGCTGATGTGGATCTTGAGGCGCTCGAAGGGCTGGTGAAGCTCAGCTGGGATGTCATGAACGCGAAGTACCCCGCCTGATGCGTGGTCTCGTCATTCTGGTAGCGGCGTTGCTGGCTGTGCTTTCAGTCTTGCCCGCGCAGGCCAAGCGCAAGCCGTCCGCCGATCCCGGTGCGCAGGTCTGCGAGATCGACTGGAAGGCCAGCTTCGGTAAGGTCAATCTCAAGCAAACCTGGTCGGGCGCGGGTGAATTGACCAATGAAGAGCTGAGCATTCGGCGCGATATTCCGGCCAATGCCGACAGTAACCTAGTTCACTATCAATCCCAGTATCGGCGCGACGGGCACGAAAATACCTTGCGGCGAACCTATCTCAGCCTGGGCGGAACCTACAGCAAAGATAAGAAGCGGCGGCTTATCATAGCTATGCCCACAGGAGCGCCGATGGTCTTCGCCCTGGACAATGGCAGCGCATTCTTGCCGATCAGCGATGCACAGCTTGCGCGGCTGGTTGAGGCCAAGCAGCGGCTTACTTACCGGATCGTCAAGGTCGATCAGAGCGGAGCAGAGGTCACGCAATTGGCTGAGGGCTGGTTCGATCTGTCCGGTTTTGACAGTCGGCCGATGGCTGGATTGCCCGAAACGGCCGAACATGCCCGTTCCAATCTGGCGCAGGCTCGCAAAGGCCCGAACCCGCCCTGCGCGATGGCTCACGCTGCCGAAATGAACGCAATGGACAGCGATGAGGCGACCCGCCGCTGGCTGACGTTTGACTGCCGGGAGGGCTGGGACAGTCCGCTCGGCGCGTTTGAGCTGCGTGAAACCGGGTTCAGCTGGCGTCCCCGTCCCAGGGACTCCGTTGTGTTGGCTGTAACCGGAGGCTTTCGCGCAAGCCCTCCGCCGATCGGAACGCCGTTGTTGACCGGGCCGGTGGAGCCCGAGCGGTTTGGCCAGTTCATGATCAGTTTTGGCTTGCAGAACTGGGGTGAGAACTATCGATCCAGTGATCCGGCCCTGCGGGAACGGCAGTCAGCGGAACTGCGCCGGGGCAAATATGCCGCACGGCACTGGCTCGCTCGGAACGGCGGAACCGGCTTTTCGTGGTACGAATATGGACAGATTCTCGCTGGTGAAGGCGATCTCGAAGTCTCTGCCTATGACAAGGTCAGCGAGGCGGTGGTGCGCAGCACTCTGCCCTGGGCCGATGTGCTGGCGGCCGAAGCAGAATTGCAGGCTGGACGCCGCCGAATGGATGAGCGCGAACGCGATCCGATCACGCGGTGCAAGGCTGTGGTCGATGAGGAACTGGGAATGGAACAGATCATCGTGACCTGAAGTCAGTGCGCCTTGCGCTGAGGCACCGGACAGACTGCCACTGTTTGGCTGCGCTGGTCGATCAGAACAATGCTGTTCTGCAGAAAATGGGCACCGACCAGCACTTCGGGAAACCGTTCGGAAACCCGAACCTCCACGTTGTTCGCTGCAGTCTGACCCACCCTGAAGGGCCCTTTCAGGGTGACGCGGTGCGTTTCGATTTTTCCGTTGGTCAAGGTGCCGGTCGCTGCATCTCCCAGCGGAGCCGATGAGAGTTGATCATAAAAAGTCCGCGGCAGCACAAAGGCGACATTTGCACCGGTGTCGAGATTGCCGAGCGTTTCAACCCCCGCGATGCTGATCGGGACGCGAAAGGCTTTTTCATAGCGCAGCGCGCCCGCCATGTCGGGCGTCAGTGACTGGCTTCGCGTGAACGAGACGGTTGATCTGCCATAATCGATGACCAGCAGGCCATCTTCGAAGAAGCCGCGGCCCAAAATGCCGGCAAAGGCTGCATTAGGCGCGGCCTGGCTGCGATAGTCCCGCGTAATGACTTCAGCGTTCGTGCGTTTCAGCCCGCCGAACTGCACCGACCCCATCCGGACAATCTCTACCTCACGCTCGCTCACTCCATCAGAAGTCTTGCCGACATCGACTTTGGGCAGGCCAAGCGCCGCGACCAGATTGCTGTCGGCGCGGCCCACGCCGCTGGCACCGGTATCAAGCGCGAAGATGTAGGGACCTTGGCCGTTGACCTTCACTTCGACATAGATGCGACCGTCAATCACCTGAAAAGGGACGTGCACCAAATCCTTTCGATGATCAGTCTGGGCAAGCGCACAGGCATTGGTCTGCGCACCAGATGGCGTTGCATGCGTGAAGATGGCGGCGGCGAGGGAGAAGGCGGTGAGAGTCCGGCGAGCCATGCTAATTCCAATCAGTGTATTAATACACTGATACGCACTGCTTCGTGCACCGGTCAAGGTCAGTCTGCAGGTTCGATGCGCGATGCTTTTTCAATCAGGCCAGCAGCCCATAGATTTCGGCCAGTTGCCACAGCCCCAGCACCAGAAACAGCAGAGCGGCCAGCGCGCGGGTCAGCTTCATCGAAACGCGGCGCTCGATTGCTTCGCCAAGGAATACCGCGGGGCCATTGGCCAGCATCATCCCCAGCGTGGTTCCCGCCGCGACGACAAGAACGGACTGATAATGCGCCGCCAGTGCAATCGTCGCGATCTGGGTCTTGTCGCCCATTTCGACCAGGAAAAAGCTTACCAGCGTGGTCAGAAACGCCCCGCCGGCGCTGCGCACGGTGTTCTCGTCATCGTCCAGTTTGTCGGGCACCAGCGTCCAGGCCGCCATGGCTATGAAGCCCAAAGCGACGGCGATGCGAAACCAGTCGGCCTGCAGCAGCCCCGCGACTTGACTGCCGACCACTGCGGCCAGCGCGTGGTTGGCCAATGTTGCTACCAGAATGCCGCCCAGAATGGCCCATGGCGCCCGCAGCCGTGCGGCGAGAACGATTGCGAGCAGCATGGTCTTGTCGCCAATTTCGGCGAGCGCAACGACGACAGTTGAGGAGAGGAAGGCTTCGATCATTGCCGCGCCAGATAGAGGACATCGCGCGACTGCGAAAGCAGGTGCTGCCCCGAATCGACGAAGAGAGTTTCACCGCTGGCCAGCCATCCGGTCGCCATGAACAAAGCAGCGTCGGCCAGTTCTTCGGGGTCCGTTAGCCTTTCCAGCAAGTTCATGCGGCCAGAAATCTCGTGCTCTTCGCTATGCTGATCCCAGCTTGGCAGCATGGCACCGGGGGCCAGGCCATAGACCCGGTCTTCGGGCCGCTGCTGCGCCATCGCCAGCATCTTCACCGTGCTGGCCAAGGCGTGTTTGGCCATGGTGTAGCTGAAAAAGTCAGGGTTGGGGTTCGCGATCTTCTGGTCAAGAAACTGGATCACTCGGCGCCCGCCGGTGCTGCGTGCTTTGGCCAGAAAGGCTTGCGCCATCGCGGTGGGAACCTCCGCGTTAACCCGCATTGCTTCGGCAAAAATAATCGGATCAATGCCCTGCGCGGTATCGGGCTTGAACACGGCGGCGCTGTTGATCAACATCCGCCAATCGGGCAGCCGCGCGGCCAGTTCGTCGATCATCGCGAGCGCGGCGGCGCGGTCGAGCAAGTCGGCTTCGACCACTTCGGCCGAAGGCAGGGTTTGCGCCAG
Source organism: Novosphingobium sp. (assembly GCA_017987575.1). Classification (GTDB taxonomy): domain Bacteria; phylum Pseudomonadota; class Alphaproteobacteria; order Sphingomonadales; family Sphingomonadaceae; genus Novosphingobium. The sequence goes on from JAGNTK010000085.1 coordinate 6,040, forward strand.
GTCGCGTGCCAGCACTGGAGAATGCCCGGCATGGATCACCACGTGCCAGCCTGCTGCGGCAAAGCGCCGCGCCAGCACAGCACCGATCCGCTTGGCTGCGCCGGTTATGAGAACTGCTGGAGGGGCCATCCTCCGAAGCTTTGCGGAGGATGGCGCGCCGGGTCAAGTGGGCAGGCTGTCAGCGGCAACGGGTCGGACCCTTGGCCAGCTCGTTGCCGAGCAGCGCGCCAGCCGCTGCGCCCAGCACAGTGCCAGTGGTCCGCTCACCGCGGGTATCGATTGCCCGGCCGAGCAGAGCACCAAGCGCTGCGCCGACCAGCAGTCCAACCGTGCCATCGCCGCGGCGGCAGTAGTAGCGGCCATCGTCACCGCGCCAATAGCGCACGCCGTTGTTGGTGCGCTTATAGCGGATGTCGCCGTCCTTATCGCGCCAGCCATGGGCCGGAGCCCAACGCGGCGGATCGGCCAGCGCCGGGGCGGTCGCAGTGAACAGAGTGGCGGCCATCAGGGCCGGAATGAGGACCTTGGTCATGGTCAGACTCCCGTTGTTGATCTTACGGGAATCAGGCTGGGACCTGATCGATGAACGGCAGGTTTCCGCGTTTGATGAGCCGTGCGCAAAGCACGGCGGAGCGTTTTCGCGCTACTATTTTTTCTTCTTTTTGGCGGGCGGGGCTGCCGGCTCGGTCGGCACGGAGCCCGGCGGCGGGTCTTTCGCCCACGGATTTGCCTTCGGCGCCTCTTCACCCTTCTTGGCCGGTGCATCCTTTGGCGCAGGGGCTGCCTCAGCCGCGGGCGCATCCTTGGCCCAAGGGTTGACGTGCGCCTCTTCCTTTTTGCCTTTGCCGCTCTTTTTGGCTGCGGCCTCCGTGGGCTTCGCCTCGGGCGCGGGTTCCTTCGAACCCGAACACGCGCCGAGCAAAAGCGCCGAGGCGGCAGCAATGATGATGGACCGTTTCATGGCCGAAATCTCCTGTTACCGGCCCTCATAAGTGCAAGGGCCTAACAGCAGGTAAGCGTCAACCGAGTGCGGCCTGTTTTTCCTCGGCCAGCCGATCGAGCTCGGCGCGGGACATCTTGGCCGCAGCAGTCTTGAGCTGGCCGCAAGCCGCGTCGATATCGCGCCCGCGCGGGGTGCGGACCGGGGCGCTGATCCCGGCCTCGAACACGATGTTGGAGAAGCGCTTGACCCGTTCGGGCGTGGAGCACTCATAAATCGCGCCGGGCCAGGGGTTGAACGGGATCAGGTTCACTTTCGCGGGCAGCTTGTACTGCTTGATCAGCCGGATCAGCTCGCGCGCATCGGCGTCGCTGTCGTTCTTGTCCTTCAGCATCACATATTCGAACGTGATCCGGCGGGCATTGGAGAGGCCGGGATAGTCGGCGCAAGCCTGCAACAATTCCTCGATCCCGTACTTGCGATTGATCGGGACGATCTCGTCGCGCACCTCCTTGTTGGTGGCGTGGAGGGATACGGCCAGATTGACGCCGATTTCGGCCCCGGCACGCGCCATCATTGGCACCACACCGCTGGTCGATAGCGTGATCCGGCGTCTCGACAGGGCTAGTCCATCGCCGTCCATCACCAGCTTTAGCGCATCGCGGACATGCTCGAAATTATACAGCGGTTCGCCCATGCCCATCATCACGATGTTGGTCAGCAGCCTCCCGTCGGCCGAATAGCCGCCATCATCATCAACCAGATCATCGCCCAGCGCAGCCAGATCGGCCTGACCTGCGCGCGGCCATTCGCCCAGCGCATCGCGCGCCAGCATGACTTGCCCAACGATCTCGCCCGGGGTCAGGTTGCGGACCAGCCGCATCGTGCCGGTGTGGCAGAACCGGCAGTTGAGCGTGCAGCCGACCTGGCTGGAAACACACAGCGTGCCGCGATCAGCGTCCGGGATGAAGACCATCTCGAATTCATGCCCATCCTCGGTCCGCAGCAGCCATTTGCGGGTCCCGTCATTAGAATGCTGGGCCAGGACGATTTCGGGACGGCCGATCACGAAGCGTTCGGTGAGCCAGGGCCGCATAGTCTTGGCGATATCGGTCATCGCCTCAAAATCGGTCACGCCGCGGTGATAGAGCCAATGGAATACCTGCTTGGCGCGCAGCTTGGCGGCCTTCGCATCGAGGCCCGCTTCGC
>JAGNTK010000086.1 GCA_017987575.1 Novosphingobium sp.
CGTGCTGCTTTGAGCAAGGTGCTTGCGCCGGGCGCTCCGAATAGCGAGGCAGCATGGCAGGAAGCCTTGAAAGCCGTTCCCAATGCGGACGGGCGGCGCACGCTCTATCTGGACCGCAGCCAGCGCCAGAAGCTGCTCGAAACGATAGACGCTGAGGCTGCTCCATTTTTCCGGGCGCTGTGCTTGCTGCCGTTGCGGCCCGGCGCACTGGCAGCACTGAAGGCGGGCGACTTTGACAAACGGACCTCGGAATTGACCATCGGTAAGGACAAGACCGGCAAAGCGCGGCGCATACAGCTACCGGCAGGAGCGGCGGCGCTGCTTACGGCGCAGTCAAAGAACAAGCTACCAGCCGCATCGTTGTTCACGCGCGGCAATGGCAAGGCTTGGGACAAGAATAGCTGGAAATTGCCCATTGGAGTGGCTGTGAAGGCGGCTGGTCTGCCGGACGAAGCAACGGCTTATACGCTGCGCCATAGTACCATAACAGACCTCGTGAGCGCAGGCCTGCCCCTCCTTACCATCGCGCAAATTTCCGGCACCAGCGCCGAGATGATTGAGCGGCATTATGGGCACCTTGCTAGTGACGCGGCTGTGAAGGCTCTGGGGGAATTGGCGCTGTGAGTAGCGTTTTCGATCTAACCCCCCAACAGCGCGCAAACTATTCGCTGTTAGGCGCGATTCGCTTTGATGCACCCGCTGTTGCTGATGCAATCCGGGCAGGCAGTTTGCCGCCATTCGCAATGGAGTGCTTGGCACAGCTAATCGAAGGATCTCGCCCCAATGGCGTTCGTTTGGCCATCAAAGGACAAGGCAAAGGTTGGAAGCCCATCTATGAAAAAGCGAAAGCGTTTGACCGGCTAATTGCGATTGGCGGCTTTATCGATGAGCAGATCGCTAAGGGATGCAGCGTCGAAGGTGCTGTAATTGAAGCGGCAGAAACCTTCGGGCTTTCCGAACCAACCGTATATCGCGACTTAAGCTGGTATCGCCGTGTTCCAAAGGAGGATCGAGAAACTATCACGCGTTTAAACACGTGATTTAGTGCTGCTCAGGAATGGGATTATTTGGTCTATCCTGCAACGTCTGGTGCAATCCCGCACGGACCTTGCTGGATACCAGCCCATGCAATCTCCTATCGCAATTACAATACCTGAGGCGGTCAAAGCTTCCGGCCTTTCGCGCAGCCGACTCTATGAAGCCATGAAAAATGACCTGCCCGCACGGAAAGCCGGTCGCCGCACAGTTATCATGATGGCCGACTTGAGGGCCTATCTCGCCAACCTTCCGATCTATCAGGCAGGGGAATGAGCGATGGAAACGCAAATGCAAAACCCCAGCGGTTGCATCGCCGGGGTCTCGCGCAATCAACTTGGCGGCTGGTTGCAATCACCCTCTACCCCATCGAAATGGCAGGCGCAATTACTGGGCCGCTGCTTCTGTCTCTCGCAGCCTTTGGCGCGGGATATGGCGCGGCTCTGCTTTGGGGAGGGCAGCTATGACTGAGCGCCCTTTCACGCATCACCGCACCGCCGCTTTGGCGCTGCTGAACGCTTGCCCGAACCTGTCACACAGGGCGGCTGGTTTCCTTGGCCATGTTTGCGTTGCGGCGGTCCTGAGCGAAGCGCAGGCCAATTGGTTGGCAAAGCTGCTGATCAAAGCGGGATTGCCCCCAATGGCAGAGGGCGGCGCAGCATGAGCGTTTATCCCAATGCACCGGGGCACCGGGGGGTCGTTACCTCCATTGACGCTGCAATCGCCCTAAAGCCCAAACTGGGGCGGCTCCAGCAACAGGCGCTGGCAGCAATCCGAGATGCTGGTCAGAACGGGCTGACAGCCGATGAACTGGCCATGTGGTTAGGCTTAGACCGCTGGTCAATCCAGCCGCGCACAACGGAACTTTGCCGCAAGGAGCTGATCCGTGACAGCGGACAGCGCCGACCGAATTGCACCGGCAAAAGGGCTATCGTCTGGATTGCCGTATAATGCTCGCCGTCCTCAATTCGTGCGTTCCGCGTGCGGACGAAGGCGGCGCTTTGAAACTTCACCGAGGGGCAACTTTCGGTGAAGTTTCAATTGCACTGCATCCGCCCCAAAAGTGCACAAAACCGACGATAGTCGGAACTGGCACGGCGCTTGCGATAAGTAACTTAACCTTAGGTGTGGCAGCACATTCCAAAGGCAGGACCGGCAGAGGCGGTGCGCGGAATCGTGCCGACAGGGAAAGTTATGCACTGACGAGGGCCCAGATTGTCAATCTAAGCCGCTCTGAGGGCCATTCGCGCGCAATCGGCCTACCCTTTACCCGGATGATCACAATTCACTGGAAAGCGGCTGGAGTGCCTCTCTCCGGCATGGCAGCGGCAACCGGCAAGTTTATCGACTACCTCACCCGCTGGCTGGCCCGCCGTGGCTATCGCATCGCTTGGCTCTGGGTGCATGAAAATGCGGGCGATAAGTGCTGGCATTGTCATTTGCTGGCCTCCGTTCCAGCCGAACTGGTTAAGCCGCTAGTCGGCGCACAGAAGCGCTGGCTGCGCGCAATCACCGGCGCGCCATACTGTGCGCGTGTTGTTCGCAGTAAACCCATTGGCGGGCGGCTCAGGCTAGAAACCGGCAACCCTGCATTGCACTTTGAGAACGCACGGGCAGCGCTTGCCTATCTCTGCAAGGGCGCGCCGCAAAGCGCGCTCGATACGGCTCGAATTGACCGGCAGCACCAACTCCAGGGTCTGATTATCGGCAGGCGTTGCAGCACCTCTCAAAACATCAGCGCGAAGGCGCGAATGGCGAAAGACTGACAATGCCAACTCGCAAGAAGCCAATGGACCGCATGAAGCCTAATGCCGCACTTGTTGTCGAACAAACTACCGATGAAACCGGTGCTCAGGCCATGGCGCGCAAGCTGCTCCAGCCGACTTTGAAAAATGCGGCGGCAGCATCGGCATTCACCAGCAAAATGATGGGAAGCGGTTTAGACATGCCGGGGATCGGGGATTACGCCGATCACGTGCAATCGGTAACAAGCGCGGCAGCAGACGGCGATGTTTCTATGGCCAGCAAAATTCTTGCTGCTCAGGCGATCACACTAGACAGCATGTTTGCCGAACTGGCCCGGCGTGCCGCGAACAATATGGGCGAATATGTCAACGCTGCCGAACGTTATGGGCGGCTCGCATTGAAGGCACAGAGCAATTGCCGGGCGACATTGGAAGCATTGGCCAAGCTGCACCAGCCGCGCGAGCAAACCGTGCGGCATGTGCATGTGAATGAAGGCGGGCAGGCCGTCATTGCCGACCAATTCCACAATCACAGCGGGGGGCCTGCAAATGCAAAATCAGCCGATCAACCTCATGCAACCGGAACCGGCGCGGCTGGCAGCGGCCCAGCGATGCTTGGCAAAGACGCGCAAGGGAACGGCTTGCCTATCCCCGGCGATCAAAGGGGCGAAACGGTGCCGAATGCACGGCGGCAAGGGCAGCGGCGCGCCTAAGGGCAATCGCAATGCTTGGAAGCATGGAGCGCGGTCGGCAGAATTAATTGAGACCCTCAGGCTCATCCGTGCCCTTGTTTGTCGATCATGAATCGATTGGAGGCCTAGACACATTTGATCGCGGCCCACACTCTCTGCCCGCTGAGTCGAGGAATTGATATGGATGAGGATGAGCAAATTCGATTTTTAGCCCATTGGGCGGGTATCATACTAGCTGGATTATCATTTCTAGGTAGCTGGATTTACTGCATCAGCGAGTATGGCTACCTACTTGGCTTCGGGCTTGGCTGGCTTCCCTCAATAATACTCTCTGCAATCACTTATGCAGTGGTTCGTTTCCTCTGGCTTCTGATTTTACTCGGAATCTGCATATTTTGGTATCTGGCGAGATCGTGATTGATCCTTTGGTCTGCCCATCAGGGAGGAAGTTATGTCAAACGGCGACGATAGTTGGGGGTGCCTCGTATTTGCTGGCATCGCAGTGTTTGCGGGCTGGTATGTCTGGGACAAATACGAAGTCCGGAAGCGTGATGAGCCGTTGCCAGCTTTGCCCGTGCTAGAGTCACGTCCCACTGGGCAGTTGTATGTTACAGAATTAGAAGATGGCACGATATGGCGGCTGGACGCTGATTCAGTATTAGGACCACGCGAAGCGCGACAGGCCTGGAATATAGAAGATTATACCAAGAAGAAAAACGCCAAAATAAAGAATGTAAAAACACTGTATCGCATAAATTGCAATACTACGGCGTATCGCGTCTTATCTGTTGTTGAGTATGATAGTAAAGGGCAGGTCAAAGGCAGTTGGGGTACAGAAAACTTTGGCGACAAGGATAACTACCCGCCGCCCGATTCGGTAATTTCGTCTTTCGTCAATTTGGCCTGCGGGAAGGGATTTGATAATCCGATAGTTGAGCCGCCCAAGATTAACGTCAGCACAATCCCGCCGCCAAAACCAGCCGATTGAAAGCCATTAGACCCCCTATTTTCCGTACCTGTTCCGTACGGCGCTGGGCATCGCTGGCTAACTCATTGAAAAATGGTGCACCCGACAGGATTCGAACCTGTGACCCCTGCCTTCGGAGGGCAGTACTCTATCCAGCTGAGCTACGGATGCATTCAGCGGCGCGGTTAGCAGCGCGCGGCGGCTTGCGCCAGTGCCTTTTCGCGTGCGCTAGGCGGATTAGCGATTTGGCAAGGGCGCCGGAGCTATGAGTCGCTGCCATGAACATGCACACCAGCTTTGCCCCGCCCGCCTCGCCTGCCACCGGCACGCTGCCCACGTCCGGGCGGCCCGAATTTGGTCAGGCTTCGGCCAGCGCGATGAGCATGAAATGGTCGGCGCTGCATGATGCGGTTGCTGTGGTCGGATCGCTGACAGGCATGGCCCCCGAAGCCATGCGGCCCGAGATTCGCAACTTTCCTGCGATGATGCGCGATGTCGGTGGGTGGCGGCGAACTCTGGCTGAGCAGGGGATCGAGGACCTGTCGGCCGTTATGGAACCGGGTCTGGCCGCGCTGTTGGCAATCCATGCGCGCGGGGTCAATCCGGCCCCGGCAGCCTTGGCGCTATGGCAGGAATTTCACGCCGCACGGGCCGCGCTGCTGGCGCTGACACCGCCGCCAGAAGACATGGCACCGCGCCGCTTTATGTAAGCAGCCTTGCGAAGTTGCCGATTTGTTCTTAGGGTTGGACTATGCCTCAGCCCGCTTTGATTCCCGACGATCCCGATCTGAAAGCCGCGCAGGCCGTTGCCCGCGGCATCTGCCGTCTGTTCGCGCGCAACGATATCTGGTGTCTTGCCGAAATGCCGCTGCGCTCCAACCGTCGGGCTGATCTGATGGGGATTGATGCCAAGGGCCATCTGGTGATCGTCGAAATCAAGGTCAGCCGGGCAGACTTGCTGGGTGATGGCAAATGGACCGACTATCTGGACCATTGCGACCGGTTTTATTGGGGCCTTGCACCGCATCTTGATCGGGCCTGTATGGAGGATCCGGGCTTTCTGCCGGACCGGTGCGGCTTGATCGTGGCCGATGGCTATGATGCCGAAATCCTTCGCCCGGCCGCGACCGTCCCGCTCGCGGCCGCGCGCCGCAAGGCTGAGACTGAGCGATTGGCCCGCGCTGCATTGCGCCGCCAGCAAGGGCTGATTGATCCTGGGCTGGCGGGCTGGTCCGCGCCGTAAAACCCCGGCGCAACTTAACGCAAAATTTACCATGTTGCGCCAGAACCGGACCTGACCAGAGACTTGGTGGGGACTCCACATGGATACGTATCGCGGGAACTATATCGATCAGGCCTCGGGCGGTGACGATTGGCCCGAAGTTGATTTTGGCGAAGAAGAGACCCCGCGCGAACCGCCACCCAGCCCGATCGGGCAAGATGAACGGCGGATGCAGGTCCGTGCCTATAACCATTGGGCAGGCTTGCTTGACGATCGCAACTTCCCCTCGGTCGACGCGCTCGAACCCGAAGCGCTGACCGATTTTGGTCCCTACAGCGTCCTGCTCGATTTCTCGACCGGGATCGAAGACCCGACGATCCGCTATCTGGGCAATATGCTTGAGACGGAATGCGGCGGCGATGGGGTGATCAATACCCTGTCGGATGTGCCGGCCCGCTCGCTGCTGTCGCGCATTACCGACCATTACATGCAGATCCTGGCCAATCAGGCGCCGATCGGATTCGAAGCTGAATTCGTCAACCAGCGCGGCCGGACGATCCTCTATCGCGGAATCCTGCTGCCGTTCTCGTCCGATGATGAAACCATCGATTTCATCTATGGCGTGATCAATTGGAAAGAACTGGCCGATCAGGCGACCACCGACGAACTGCTGCTTGAAATCGATCAGGCGCTCGAAGCCAGCGGCCATGCCGAAGCTCGCCGCGACGATCCGATGATCGACTGGGCCGATGGCCCGGCTGACCTGAGCGACGAAGATGACGTGCTCGATCTCACCGGTCTTGCCGAAGAGCCTGAGGACAATCTGCCCTTGCCCGGATTTGGCCGGTTTGCAGCGGCCGATCAGGGCGATGACGACGATGATGATACCCCTGCAGCGCCGCTGGATCTGCGGGCCATGGCCCGTGCCCAAGACGTAGCGGATGGGAAAGAGCCGCTCGAACTTTCGCAATTCGCCGAAGTCGCTGACGAAATTCCTGCAGACGACGCCACCGACATGGACGACATGGCCCTGGCCGATTGGCTAGCCAGCGCCCGCGAACTGGCTGAGGCTGCGCGCGGATCCGAAGACCGGACCCGTTCAGCGCTTTATGCCGCGATCGGCCGGGCTTATGACTTTTCGCTGGCAGCCAGCGAAGCTGAAGACGAATTCAACGAACTGATCGTCGATTCCGGCCTGACCATGCAGGACCGTGCGCCGATGACCCCGGTGGTCAAACTGGTGTTCGGGGCTGACTATGACAAAACCCGCCTGACCGAATATGCCTCGGCGCTGAGCCATGCGCATCGGCTGACGCTGGGCCGCGGCTCGCTCGCCGCCTATCTGGCGGCAGCACCCGGCGGGCTTAAGGGCGTGGTCGGCGAAGAACGCCGGATCAAGCGTGCTGAAAGCGGGAAGCCGGCCGAATTGCGCGATACCCCGCGCGAAACCTTGGCCAAGAAGCTGCGCAAGCTTGACCATGCACCCTTGGATGCAGTTGCCAGCGATGGTGCTGAATTCACCTTGCTGGTGGCCCGCCGCCTGCCGACAGGCGAAGTGGTGCTGCTTGGCGAAGTTGCGGATGATGTCCTGCTGCTCGAAAAAGCGGCGAAGAAATTGCTCGGTTGATCCACCCACAGTTTAGCCAGCTTGGCGCGCCATGTCGGGGGGCATGGCGCGCCTTTGCGTTTCTGGCTATGCCCCGCTGCATGACAGGGCTGGCGGCAAAGAAACGGATCTCACGGATGGGCTGGGTATTGATCGTACTGGCGCTGATTGCAGCGGCGCTGTTCGGGGCCTGGCGCTATGCCATGGCAACCAACGCGGTGGCGCTGCTTGATTGGGCCGACCGTGCGCTGGCCGGGACCGGTGGGACTGCCGTGCTGGAAAGCGGCGTAACCTTTGGGCCCGATCCGGCACAGCAGCTCGAAGTGATTGGTCCGAACGCGCCGGGGCCGCACCCAGTGCTGGTGTTTATCCATGGCGGTAGCTGGAATTCTGGCATGCCGGGTGACTATCACTTCATCGGGCGCCAGTTTGCGCGGGCCGGCTATCTGGTAGTGCTGCCGGGATACCGGCTCGGGCCAGCGGGCAGGTATCCCCATATGCTGGAAGACAGTGCGGCGGCAGTCGCCTGGGTCCAGGCCAATGCCCAGCGGCTCGGCGGCGACCCCGCACGGGTGTTCCTGATGGGCCATTCGGCTGGAGCCTATAATGCGGTGATGCTGGGGCTTGAGCGGCAATGGCTGGGCCGGGCCGGAGTGGCCGATGGCTTTGTCAAAGGCATAGTGGGGCTCTCCGGACCCTATGACTTTTTCCCCTTCACATCGGATTCCGCGCGTGACGCGTTTGGACATGAAAGCGATCCGGCGGTGACCCAACCAATTCACTATGCGCGCGGCGATGC
>JAGNTK010000087.1 GCA_017987575.1 Novosphingobium sp.
GCTGGCTTCTTGCCGCCGTTTCGCGCAAGTTACAACGGCCTGACCCGGCGAAGCAACGCGGGCGGAGCTGATGGGGGAAGTCGATGCTGGTCCAACTGCTGGTCGCACTGCTGATTACCGCGCTGATCGGCTATGCCACCTGGCGCAAGGTCAAAAGCGCGCCCGCGTCCCACGATGGATCGGGTAAGGATGTTTTCCTGGCCGGCGGCGGGCTGACCTGGCTCTATGTCGCAGGCTCGATCACCCTCACCAACCTATCGACCGAACAGCTTGTGGGCATGAACGGCAACCAGATGTTGCTGCTGGCCTGGTGGGAGCTGGCGGGCTTTATCGGCCTGCTGATCCTCGCCTTCGTGTTCGTGCCGATTTACTACAAGCATCAGTGCACCACGGTGACCGAGCTGTTGGGGCGGCGCTATCAGGGTGGCTCTGTCCGGATCGTAGTCGGGGCGATTTTCTTTTTTGGCGCCGTCCTCATCTACATCCCCGCCGCGCTCTATTCCGGCAGTCTGTTCCTCAAGTCCATGCTGGGATTCGAAGGCTCGCTGTTGGTCTTTGCGGTGCCGATGGCGGTGATTGCGGCGCTCTATACCATCCTTGGCGGTCTGCGCGCGGTTGCAGTGATGGACACATTTTCGGGGATCGGGGTGCTGGCAGTCGCGCTGCTGGTGGTCGTGCTGGCATTGAATGCGATTGGCTGGGACTTTAGCGGAATTCCGCCCGAACGACTGACCATGGTGGGATCGGCCAGCTCGCCGATCCCGTTCCATACGCTGTTCACGGGCATGCTGTTCATCCAGATCTTCTATTGGTCGACCAACCAGATCATCACCCAAAAAGCGATGACCGCGCCAACCGTGCGAGAGGCGCAAAAGGGCGTGTTGGCGGCCGCCGTGGTGCGGATCATGATTGTGCCGCTCATTGTCGTGGTGCCGGGCGTTGTCGCTTACAAGCTGTTTGGTGACCTTGGCGATGCAACCTATGGCCGGATTGTCGCGCATGTCCTGCCGGGCTGGCTGTCGGGTGCCTTTGCGGCGATGATGGCGGCGGCAGTGATCGCCCATACGGCGGCGATCCTGAACGGTGCAGTCGCGCTCTATGCGCTTGATTTCCATGATCGCTATGTCGCCCCGGTGAAGAACTATTGGCGGCTTTCGGCCCTTGTATCGACCGTGATCATGGTGGTCGGGATCGCAATCGTGCCCGTGTTCGCGAATGCGGAAAGCATCATCAACCTCCTCCAGCAACTGAACGGTCTCGCATCCATGCCGATCCTGTCGGCCTTTATCGTCGGCTTGCTGTTCAAGGGCGTACGCGGCGCGGCGGCGAGCATTGCGATCGGGTTTGGCGTGGTGTTCTACGCCCTGCTGCTGACCTATCCGCCTACGTTCATGCCCAGATGGTTCCACTATATCGACGCGATGGTGGTAACGCTGGTGGCGTGCATTGCGGTGGCGCTGCTGGTCAACAAGCTGTTGGGCGGAGAGACGGAACGGGCGGAGGCCGATAAGACGTTCAGTTAGTATCTAACAGCGTAGCCCTTCCCCATTGGGGAAGGGTTGGGATGGGGGTTCGACCTTTGCGTTGCAAGATTGACCTCGAGCCCCCACCCCCAACCCCTCCCCGCCGGGGAGGGGAGAATCGGGCAAATCAGGCCTTGAGCTGAGCCCAAGCCGCCAGCGCCCGCGCGCGGCCCTCCGCGTGGCCAATCAGCTTGGCCGGATAGCCGCGCACGGGCAGCGGCGGATCGTGCAGCGCGGCCTCTGGCAAATGCGCCAGTTCGGGCACCCATTGCCGGATATAGTCGGCGGCGTTGAATTTGGGCGACTGGGTCAGCGGCGCCATGATCCGCACGAACATGTTCGCGTCCACGCCGGTTCCGGCGCTCCACTGCCAATTGACCGCGTTCTGACCGTAATCGGCATCGAGCAGGGTATCCCAGAACCATTGTTCACCGCGCCGCCAATCGATCAGCAGATGCTTGATCAGGAAGCTGGCAACGATCATCCGGACCCGGTTGTGCATCCAGCCGGTTGCCCACAATTGCCGCATCCCGGCATCGACAATCGGATAGCCGGTGCGGCCCTGCTGCCACGCCGCAAGGTCAGCCTCCGCCGCTGACCCGCTGCGCCAGGCAAGCCCGTCAAATTCCGCCTTGGCGTTTTTTGCGCCGTAGTCAGGCAGTTGCAGGATGACGTTCTGGGCATAGTCGCGCCAGCCCAATTCACCCAGAAAGGTTCCGGTCGATCCGCCCAGCTGCGCGGTGCGGTGCCAGATCGTCGCGGGCGAAATTTCCCCGAAGGCGAGATGCGGGGAAAGCCGTGAGGTGCCTTCGACTGAGGGAAGATTGCGGCGATCCTGATAGCGTGCGGCACGGGCGGCGAAGTCCTCCAGCCGATCGAGCGCCCCGCCCTCGCCCGGCTGCCATTCGGCAAAGCCGGTGGCCCAATCGGGCTTCGTGGGCAGCAGGCCCCAGCTTTCCAGCGCGTCGCTGGCAGGCCAGTTCTCCGGCGCCGGGATGACTGCCGGTTCAGCCAAAGGCGCGGGCGGCGGCATCCGCTCGTTCAGCGTGCGCCAGAACGGGGTGTAGATTTTGTAGGGCGTTCCCGCCCCGCTCAGCACCGTGCCCGGCGGGGTCAGGTAGTTGCCGTGGTGCAGGTGCAATGTCAGCCGCTTGGCCACCGCGCGTTCGGCATTGCGCCACCATGGTTCGTAGTGGTGAAGGCCGTGGACTTCGCGCGCGCCCGTCTCCTCGGCCAGTGCCGCCAGAACGTCCTCACACCGCCCGTGCCGCAGGATCAGGCGTGAGCCTTTTGCCCGCAGTGCGGTGTCCAGCGCGGCGAGCGAATGGTGCAGCCACCACCGGCTCGCTCCACCCATCGCGCGGTGCGCCGCAGTCTCATCATCCAGCACATAAACCGGCAGCACCGGTCCAGACGCACAGGCCGCCACCAAGGCAGCTTGATCGGCCAGCCGCAAATCGCGGCGCAGCCAGACAATAACGGGATTGGTCATCAGCGCGGTTTCAGCTCGATCGTAAAGGTACTTCGCGCTGGGTTATCCATGAACCGCTGGTCACTTAGCAATATGCCCTTTGGTCCCACCTGGGCGATCGGCATCCGGCTCCAGAACAGAAACGCCTCGGCTTGCGGGTCGCCCTTGGCCCATTGTGCGATTCGGGGATCGGCCATGTTGGTATCCCCCGACTTGACGACAAAGGGCTTCGCGCCGCCAAACAGCGAGTAGGTGTAGCTGCCGTAGCTTTCAGGCTCGCGCGGATTGGAAAGCTGGCCGCTCCTGCGCCACAGCACTTCGCGCCGCCAGAAGGCGACTGGCACGGGATTGGCCACTTTCGCGCTCATGCCCGAATAGGCTGGCAAAGCTGAGGCCATGCGCGAAATGCCCAAATTCAAACCGATATAGGCAGTCATAAGAAGCAGGGCGGTGCGGGCCGGCCGCTGCCATGAAATCGATCCGGCGCGCTCCTGCTTTCGCGACAGCCACAGCCCACCGCCCAGCATCGCGATAATCCAGACATCGATGATGAACAGCACATCGCCATAAAACCACGTGCTCGAAAACGGCTCGAGGAACCGCACGCCGTAATTGTTGAACCAGTCAAACAGCGGATGGCTAAGGCAGCCGATCAGACTCAGCGCAAACAGCCAGCCAAAGTGCACCGGCAGCCGCTCCGCTGGCCGCGTGCCGCGCTGCGTCTGCCAGCGGTCATAGGCCCATAACGCGCCCGCCAGCAGCAGCGGCAACAACGCCATCGCAATCGGCCCATGCGTAATCCCGCGCCTGAACCCGAGGTGTTCGGTGCCATCGAGCCAGAAAAAGCAGGCCGCATCGATATCCGGCAAGTTCGCCGCGATAATCAGCGCCGGCATCGCCAGCCCAGTCTTGCGCTTGAGCCCAGCCTGCCCCAGCGCTGCGCCAATCAGGGAATGGGTCAGGTTGTCCATATGGTGATCTCAGCAGCAGAGGAGAAATGGGTTCACACGAAGACACGAAGACATGAAGATGTTCCGCCTAGCCAATCTGCCCGTAATAATCATTGGCAACGCGTTTGAGGCCATCCTTGAATGTGCCTTGCCCGAAATTCATCAATAATCCCAAGGGGAGATTGAGAAGCCGAAGGTAGGTGAGAACCTACTTTGGATGGACGAGGGAAATCCGCTCAGCGGATTTCAATTCAAGCAACAGCTTTCCTTCGACAATAATATCAGCCCGAAACGCTTCCTCAAGCTCTTGCCCCTTGTGCACGATAGGAACGCGCACTTGTCGAGCAACCCTCAGGCCCCGATCCTTCAGATATTCGGCAAGTAGAACCTCGTAGACACTTTCGAGCAGTCCGGGCCCGATGTCACGATGAAGATGGCAGCCGCAATCAACAGCGATCCGAGCGAGTGCCTCAAGATCGTCAAAGCGCGACATCTTCGTGCCTTCGTGTCTTCGTGTGAACCAAAACCCGTTAAGCCGGATGCCCCTCGTTCGGGTCAACCGTCCAGGTTTGCCCCTTGGCCAGCAGCCGCTTGAGGTCGGTGCTTTTGCCTTCGCGCATTTTGGCGTCTTGGCCCAGGATCGAATCCTCATAGGTCGGACGGGGATCGTCGTAGATCACGCCAAGCGCCATCGGGAACGGCCCGAACGGCATTTCGACCAGCATATGCGCGACCGAGCGGTTGGTCACATCGTGGACGATCACCTTGGCGGCTTGCCAATCACCATCGACCACATCGACGACCTTCAGCGTCAAGGTCTCATGGTCAAGCGCGATCCCTTGCGTGCCCTTGGCGAACAGCATCGGCTCACCGTTCTGAAGCCACAACTGCCGTTCCTCGGCGCCTTTGGGCATCGCGAAATCGTTGAACACGTCCTTGTTGTAGACGATGCAGTTCTGGAAAATCTCGACAAACGCCGCGCCGCGGTGGGCAAAGGCGGCCTTCAGCACGCCGCCCAGTTCCTTCGAAACGTCAAACCCGCGGGCGATGAACCGCGCACCCGCACCCAGCGCAAAAGCGCAGGGGCTGGCAGGCCGATCGACAGAGCCTAGCGGCGTGGTCGGGCTGTGGGTGCCTTGGCGGCTGGTCGGCGAATACTGGCCTTTGGTCAGGCCATAGATCTCATTATTGAACAGCAGCACCTGGCAATTGAGGTTGCGGCGCAGCAGGTGCATCGTATGGTTGCCGCCGATGCTCATCCCGTCACCGTCACCGGTCACCAGCCAGATATCGAGTTCCGGATTGGCCAGCTTGATCCCCGTCGCCACCGCTGGGGCACGCCCGTGGATGGTGTGGAAGCCATAGCTTTCAACGTAGTACGGGAACCGGCTGGAACAGCCGATGCCCGAAACAAACACCGTCTTGGCCGGGTCCGCGCCGATTTCCGGCAGGGTCCGCTGCACCGCCTTCAGGATCGCATAGTCCCCGCAACCGGGGCACCAGCGGACCTCCTGATCGGTTTCCCAGTCCTTGAGGGTTGTTTCGTGTCGGATGGGGGTCATGTCGTTCATTTCAGATCATCCTTGGAGATCGCAAAGGCGACCGGTCAGGTCAAAGCGCAAGCCTCGATCGTCAGCTTCAATATTGGCCACGGAATAGACCGCAATGTAACCGGTGCGGTTGAACAAAAAGCCGCTCTTACGGTCTGGCGCGGCTATCGGCTCATCTTTGGTCAGAATTACACGTTTCAGCTCGACGATAGACCGGAAGAGTTCATCCCATTGTCTTTCACCACTGCCGTATCCTGGGTCGCAGTGGTGAAGACCTTTGACCCAATATTGGTGGACACACGGAAGCCTCTCGCCATCGACTTTGGCGAACCACGATCCACGCTCTCCGATGGCTTTCACCTTCACCATCACACCAATCCTACTTCGTCACCCTGAACTTGTTTCAGGGTCCATTCCTCGGCACGAACCGAGTTGTGTGACGAGAGCGGCCTTGCGGTTAGGTCGCTCACCACAACGCACTTCGGCCCACGCGGCGAAATGGATCCTGAAACAAGTTCAGGATGACGGTTGCAGGAGAGGGCAGCGTGGGAATTCACCCCAACGCTCCCTCAATCGCGGCTTCAATCTCCGCAATGGTGAACGGTTGCCCGCTCACTTTGTTCAGCGGCTTCGCATCGACCAGGAACTGATCGCGCAGCACGGTCTTGAGCTGGCCCATGTTCATTTCGGGCACGAGGATCTTCTCATAACCGCGCAGTAGATCGCCCAAATTCTCGGGCATCGGCCAGATATGGCGGATGTGGATGTGGCTGACATCGAGGCCCTTGGCCCGGGCCCGCCGGACCGCCTGGTGGATCGGGCCATAGGTGCTGCCCCAGCCGACCAGAGCCAGTTTGCCCTTGGTTTCGCCCAGCGTCACTTCTTGCGGCGGGATGCTGTTCGCCACGCCACCCACCTTGGCATGGCGTGCGTCGGTCATCGCTTGGTGCGCGGCGGGGCTGTAATCGAGGTTGCCGGTGCCGGGGTTCTTTTCGATCCCACCGATCCGGTGCATCAGCCCCGGTGTGCCCGGCTTGATCCACGGCCGCGCGCCCTTTTCGTCGCGAGCATAGGGCAGCAGGGTACCATCGGGGCCATTACGCTCAGCAAGGAACGTGGCCGGAAACTCGGCATAGTCGGCCGGATCGGGGACCAGCCACGGCTCAGCTGCATTGGCGATGTAGCCATCGGTCAGCAGGATCACCGGGGTCATATATTGCGTGGCGATCCGGCAAGCCTCAATCGCGCAATCGAACGCATCGCTGGGGCTGCGCGCGGCGATCACCGGGATCGGGGCATCACCGTTGCGGCCATAGACCGCCTGATAGAGGTCTGACTGTTCGGTCTTGGTAGGAAGGCCGGTTGAAGGCCCGCCGCGCTGCGAATTGATGATCACCAGCGGCAGCTCGGTCATCACCGCAAGGCCCATCGCTTCACCCTTCAAGGCGATGCCCGGGCCGGACGAGGAGGTAACCCCCAGATGACCGGCGTAGCTGGCGCCGATCGCCGAGGCGATGGCGGCGATTTCATCCTCGGCCTGGAAGGTGGTGACGCCAAATTCCTTGAGGCCGACCAGATAGTGCAGGATCGAGCTGGCGGGCGTAATCGGATAGCCGCCAAAGAACATCGGCAGATGTGCGAGGTTCGCCCCCGCAACCAGCCCCAACGCAACCGCTTCGGCACCGGTGATCGTCCGGTACAGCCCCGGCGCGCTTTCCACCGCACCAACGTGCTGTTTGTGTAGCTGTCCGCCCAGCTCAGCGGTTTCGCCATAGGCGTGCCCGGCGTTGAGCGCGGCAATGTTCGCCTCGGCCAGCGTGGGGTTCTTCTTGAACTTGTTGTTGAGCCAGTCGATCAGCGGCGCGCGATCCCGGTCGAACATCCACAGCGCCAGACCCAGCGTCCACATGTTCTTGCAGCGCAGCGCGTCCTTGTTGCCAAGGCCAAATGGCTTAACCGCCTCAACCGTCAGCGCCGAAATATCAAACGCCAGCACCTGCCACTTGGCCAGGCTGCCATCTTCCAACGGGCTGACTTCGTAGTGTGCCTTGTCAAGATTGCGCTTGGTGAACTCACCGGTGTCCGCAATGATCAGGCCGCCGGGCTTGAGTGCCTGGACATTGGTTTTCAGTGCCGCCGGGTTCATTGCCACCAGCACATCAGGGGCATCGCCAGCGGTATCGATCTCCGTCGAGCCGAAATTGATCTGGAACGCGGAGACGCCAAACAGCGTGCCCTGCGGCGCGCGGATTTCGGCCGGGAAGTCGGGGAAAGTCGCGAAGTCATTGCCAGCGAGAGCACTCGACAGGGTGAATTGCCCCCCGGTCAGCTGCATCCCATCGCCAGAATCGCCCGCAAATCGGACGACAACGGCTTCAGGGCTGTTCTTGGTGGGTGCTTCGGGATCGGCGAATTGCGTTGCCATGCTTCTTCCTTGTCAGGCGGACTGCGCCATCTTGCGGATGCGCCCTAGTCCCCTCCCTGCCTGCCCTGCAATCAAGAAAAACTGTCAT
>JAGNTK010000016.1 GCA_017987575.1 Novosphingobium sp.
CCGAACCATTACCGCAGCACGGCTGGCTGCGCGAAGGGCGGCGCGGGATTTCGGGCCATGGCGGACCGCCGGGTGTGGTCGTGCTGGAACAGGGCGCAGGTTATCACAGTGGGCTGGTTCACGCGCTGCAACTCGCCTGGTCAGGTGACAGCCGGATCGCGGTGGAACGCGACGATGAAGGATTTTGGGTGCTGAGCGCTGGGGCCGTGTTCCAGCCCGGCGAAGCGGTTCTGGCCCCCGGAGAGCGGCTGATTGCACCCGAAGCGATCCTTGCCGTGTCAGATCGTGGCCGCAATGGTGCCATGACCCAGCACCACGCCGCCGTTCGCGCGCAACTGAATTGGCCGAGCGGAGAAATGCGCCCGCGCCTGGTTCACCTCAATTCGTGGGAAGCCTGCTATTTTGACCATGATGAAGCACGGATAGCTACCCTGGCAGAGGCTGCCGCAGCGGTTGGTGTGGAACGCTTCATCCTCGACGATGGCTGGTTCAAGGGCCGCAATGATGACCGCGCCGGATTGGGGGACTGGACCCCAGATCCAGCCAAATACCCGCATGGTCTGGCGCCGCTGGCTAACCGCATCAAGGCCATGGGCATGGAATTCGGGCTGTGGGTAGAACCCGAAATGGTCAACCCCGACAGTGACCTCTATCGCGCGCATCCTGATTGGGCGTTGCACACCAAGGGCCGCAGCCAGCCAACCGCCCGCAACCAGCTGGTGCTCAATCTGGCCCTGCCCGAAGTGCGCGACTATCTGTTCGGCGCGCTCGATAGGCTGCTGCGCGACGTGCCGGTTGCCTACCTAAAATGGGACCACAACCGCGATCTCGCCCCCGCCGGAGGCCGCGGCCAGGTGCTGGGGACTTACGATCTGTTGGCCCGGTTGCGGGCCGCGCATCCTGCGGTCGAGATTGAAGGCTGCGCCGGTGGTGGCGGGCGGTCGGATGCCGGGCTTGCGCCCTATGTTCACCGGTTCTGGACCAGCGACAATATCGACGCGGTCAGTCGGGTCCCAATCCAGCGCGGGTTCCTGAACTTCCTGCCGCCCGAGCTGATGGGAGCCCATGTCGGCGCCAGTCCGGCCCATGCCACCGGTCGCAGCCAATCACTGGGCTTTCGCGCGGCAGTGGCCATGCCGGGGCACTTCGGAGTCGAACTCGATCCGCGCCGGTTGTCGGATGCCGACCGGGCAGAGCTGGCGGACTGGATCGCGTTTTACAAGGCTTGGCGTCACCTGCTCCATCCCGGCAACACCTGGCTGGGTGAAGGCGCAGACGGGCTGGTTTGGCAGGCGGTAGGCACCGCGCAAGAGTTCTTGCTGTTCGCCGTCCAGCCCTCGCCCCAGCAGGACCGCCGCCCGCAGCCATTGCGGCTGCCATTTCTGGCCGATGCGGGCCAATGCACCGTCGAATTGCTGCGGATCAGCGGCGGTCTGAGCGGCCACGCAGCCCACCGCCCGGCCCTGTTCGATAGCCCGCGCAGTTGGAGCGGATCGTGGCTCGCTGGTGCAGGATTGCCCCTGCCGCCGCTCAAAGCCGAAAGCGTCGCCATCTTCCATGGAAAGGTCGCGGCATGAGTCTGGCTGATCTGCCGCACCGCCGCCGCAATCTTTTGACCGGCGAATGGCTGCTGGTCTCTCCGCACCGGGCCAAGCGGCCTTGGCAGGGCGAAGCGGCGCCCCCGCCCGCGCCCTCCGCTCCGGCGCATGACCCAGCTTGCCATCTGTGCCCGGGCAATTTGCGTGCCACTGGCGAAGCAAACCCCGACTATGCCGGGACCTATACCTTCACCAACGATTTCGCTGCGCTGCTTGGCGAGGGTGGACAGGGTACGGCCCATGACCTGTTCCAAACCGAACCCGCCACCGGCGAAGCACGGGTGATCTGCTTTGCCCCTGATCACAGCGCTACACTGGCGCGGCTGCCACTTCCTGCGATCGAGCGCGTTGTCGAAACCTGGTGCGATTTGTCGGCTGAGCTTGGCACGCGCTGGGCTCATGTTCAGCTGTTCGAGAACAAAGGCGCGATGATGGGTGCCTCCAGCCCGCACCCGCACGGGCAGGTCTGGGCGAGCGACTTCGTGCCCGAACTGCCGCTGCGCGAAGACGTCCGTCAGCGCAAATGGTTCAGCGCCAAGGGCACGGTGCTGCTTGGTGATGTCGCCGAAGCCGAACTGGCCGATGGTGAGCGGGTGGTCGAGGTCAACGATCATTGGCTCGCCGTAGTTCCACATTGGGCTGCGTGGCCGTTCGAGACGCTGCTGATCGCGCGCGGTCCAGTGGCGCGGCTAGAGGAACTGTCCGAAGTCGCACGAGTTGCGCTGGCTGAAATCCTCTCCGCGCTGTTGCGCCGTTATGATGGACTGTTCGGTTGCGATTTTCCCTATTCGATGGGCTGGCACGGTGCACCCCACGCTTTGGGGGAAGACACCGCGCATTGGCGGCTGCACGCACATTTCTATCCGCCTTTGCTCCGCTCGGCCTCGGTCCGCAAACATATGGTCGGGTTTGAACTGCTCGCCGAAACCCAGCGTGACATTACCCCTGAAAGCGCTGCTCAGCGGCTGCGCGCAGTTGAGATCGACGGATGACTCCGCAGGACCGCGCCCGCAATGGCTTCGTCGCCGCCTTTGGCATAGAACCCGATGGCGTGGCCTTCGCACCGGGCCGGGTCAACCTGATCGGTGAGCATGTCGATTACAACGACGGGCTGGTCCTGCCGATGCCGATTTCGACCGGGACGGCGGTGGCCTGGGGTCGGTCAGGTGGAGCCGAGATCGAGGCCGTGGCGCTGGATTTCGGTGACCAGCATGACCAGTTCAAGCTGGCCGAGCTGGCTCCGCACCAGCCTGCCGATTGGCGCTCATACTTACGCGGCATGGCCAGTCAGATGGCACACTGCGGGGCCGATGCGGGTGGCCTGAAACTGGCCATCGCGGGATCAAATCCGCGCGGGGCTGGCCTATCATCGTCGGCCTCGCTGTGTATCGCGTTGGGCCGGGCGATGGGCGCGGCAGCTGAGGTTACACTGGCCGCGACGGAGCTGGCCAAGGCGGCGCAGCTGACCGAACACAATTGGGCCGGGGTCCAGTGCGGGATCATGGACCAGATGGCGATCGCGGCAGGCGAGCCGGACCACGCCTTGCTGCTCGATTGCCGCAATTTGGCAACTCGGCTTGTCCCGCTGCCGTCCGATTGGGCCGTTGCGATAATCCAATCGGGGGTGACCCGTGGTCTGGTCGATGGACATTACAACGCCAGGCGCCGCGATTGTGAGGCTGCAGCGAAGGCGCTGGGCCTATCCAGTCTGCGCGATGCCGATCCAGCCATGATCGCAGCCGCTGGACTTGATTCAATAACCGCCGCGCGTGCAACCCATGTGGTCAGCGAGATCGCACGGACCAGAGCCGCCGTCGCTGCAATCGAAGCCCGTGACCTTGCCGCCCTGGGTGATCTGCTGCGCGCCAGCCATGCCTCGCTGCGCGATCAGTTTGAAGTCAGCGTGCCGGCAGTCGACCGACTGGTCGATCTGGCCAATGCCGC
Organism: Novosphingobium sp.; assembly: GCA_017987575.1. GTDB lineage: Bacteria > Pseudomonadota > Alphaproteobacteria > Sphingomonadales > Sphingomonadaceae > Novosphingobium. The sequence continues at coordinate 3,543 of JAGNTK010000016.1, forward strand.
AATCGGCCCCAATGGCGGTGCCCGGATGACCGGCGGCGGGTTTGGCGGAGCAGTGGTTGCCGTATTGGAACGCAGCGCCGTTCCCAAGCTGATCGCAAGACTGGAACACGAATTCGCCGATCAGGGATCGGCCCCTCTTAACCTCATGATCGAAGGAACAGGCGGACCAACCGCCGGAAACGCACTATGAGTCTGCTCAATTCCAAATCCTCCCCCCACAACCATGCGCTTTCCAACTGGCAACCCGCCAGCTTTGAAAGCAGAGCCGAAATCCGCCTGATTGGCGCTGCCGATGCCCTGCCGATCCTGCCCGATCTGGACCTGTGGGACAGTTGGCCATTGGCTCACGAAGATGGCCGAACCGCAACTATTGATGGCCGCCAGTTCTGGTTCTTTCTAAGTGCGCCGCGCTTTCCCGACCCCGGGCAACGCCATAACGCCGCGCGGATCCGACTGGCTTCATTGGGCCGCGATGGTTGGCGTGATCATGGCGATGCCCTGCCCCATGACATCTCACCCGGCACCCGCGAATGGGCCGGTTCCGCCGTTCTCCATGATGACGGGTCGAATGTTACGTTGTTCTTCACTGCTGCCGGACGTCGCGGCCAAGCACCTTCGTTCGAGCAACGCCTGTTCGCAGCTTCAGCCAAGCTGGCCCAAGGTACGCTTAACGGGTGGGGCGACTTGCGCGAAGTTGTCTGTGCCGATGGAGCAACCTATCTGATCGCAAATGAAGGCGAGGGAAAACCCGGCCTGATCAAGGCGTTTCGCGATCCGGCCTGGTTTCGCGATCCCTCAACTGGCCAGCGCCACTTGTTGTTCACCGCCAGTGCCGGGTGGGATGATGACGACTACAACGGCCTGATCGGCCTTGCGACATTGGACGATGCGGGGGTTTGGCAGCCCAAACAGCCGCTGGTCGACGCGATCGGAGTGAACAATGAGCTGGAACGCCCGCACATCGTGGTGCGCGGCGGTCACTATTACCTGTTCTGGTCGACCCAGCGCCGCACCTTCAAGCCCGGCACGCCCAGCGGCCCTAATGGGCTCTACGCGATGGTCGCCGAAAGCCTCGGCGGGCCCTGGCTTCCGGTCAACGGCAATGGGTTGGTCGCCGCCAATCCGGCCAGCGAGCCGACGCAAGGTTATTCCTGGTGGGTCACGGGTGAAGGCAAAGTGTGGAGCTTCATCGACCATTGGGGGATGCAGGGCCGCAGCTTTGAAAGCCACCCGGACCTGTTGCGAAGCCAGTTTGGAGGGACACCGGCCCCGGTGTTCCAGCTCGCCTTTGCCGGCGATGCCGTGACTATCGCAGATTGAGCCAATCATGCGCCCGCACTATCACTATGCGCCAGCTGCGAACTGGCTGAGCGACCCCAACGGCCTCGTCCATCATGGCGGGCTGTGGCACCTGTTTTATCAGTACAACCCCCACGGCGAAGACTGGGGCCATATGAGCTGGGGTCACGCCGTCAGCCCGGATCTAGCGAACTGGACTGAACGCCCCCCGGCGCTGCTTGAGGACGATCAGTTCATGATCTTCTCTGGTTCGGCAGTTCACGATCCGCAAGGCGCGGCCGGGTTTGGCAAGGACGCGCTGGTGGCGATCTACACCGGTGCGCAGTTGAACCCAACAGCGCTCCAGACCCAGTGCCTTGGCTTCAGCTGCGATGCTGGGGCTAGCTGGGAGAAGTACCACGGCAATCCCGTGCTCGACCTGCAAATGGCTGATTTCCGTGATCCCAACGTGTTCTGGCATGAGCCAACCGAGCGCTGGATCATGGTGGTGGTGCTTTCGAATGAACAACGTGCACTGATCTATGCCTCGCACGACCTGAAGCAGTGGGACGAGATGTCGGTGATTCATGGCGCGGGGGCGCCGGGCGAGATTTGGGAATGCCCGCTGCTGATCGAACTGCCGGTTGAGGAAACTGGCGAAAGCCGCTGGCTGTTCAAAGTCGATGTGTTGCGCGGCGCGCCCGGATCAGGCGCGCTCTATCAGACCGGCACTTTCGATGGGATCCGGTTCGCCCCCGATGGGCCGTCGCTCGAACCGATTTGGCAAGTCGCTGATATGGGGCAGGACTTTTATGCCGCGATCGCCTGGCACGAGCCACGCGATGCGCAAGGCCGTCCGGTCTGGATCGGTTGGATGGGCAACCACGCCTATCAAGGCAGCTTGCCCAAGCAAGGCTGGCGCGGCGCGATGAGCCTGCCGCGGCGGCTATCGCTGCGCCGGGACGGAAACCGATTTCTCTTGCGGCAAGAGGCAGAGCCCGCTGCCGTTGAGAAGATCCCGTTGGCTGCGCCAGATGCACCAACAGTTCCAATGGCTGCGCGGCTGGACTTGCCTGCGAATACCGATTGCGCGCTGATCATGTCCGACGGCGAAGGGCGCCAATTGAAGCTGGAGCGGCGCGGCGATTTGCTGGTATTGAACCGGCGCGATCCCGTCTCGCCGTTTCTGGACCATGCCCAGCCGGTCCGTATCGAACCGGACGCTGCGCTGACAGTGTGGCTTGATCATGGTAGTATCGAACTGTTCGGTGCAGACGGCACGGTATGCGCTACATTGCAGCACCGGATGACCGGTAGCGAACTCGCGCTGGATTTCGATATTCCCGACAAGGCCTGATCAGGCCGATGCCGCACAGTTTTTGGTGATGTAATCGCCGTGGTCTGGCATCGCCTCCGCGGCGCGAGCCAGGGCGCCTTCGAGCTTGCGCAAATATTCGGCGTGGTCGGTTCCGCGCAAGGGCAGCAGCGGATCGGTACCCTGCGGCAGGTTGCCCTGTCCGATGTGGACCGCCAGCCAGCTGGGCGGGCCGAACAGATCGGCGTCGCGCTGCACCAGTCGGCCATTGCGGCGGAAGTGCTCGATCTTCCAGGTGACCGTTTCGGGCACATCCATAGCGGCACAATAGCGCCACAGCTCGCTGTCGGTCCGGCTGGTCAGTTTGTAATGCAGGATGATGAAATCGCGAATCCGCTCAAACTCGGCCACGGCCAAGCGGTTGTATTCGTCGATCACCAGGGGATCAAAGCTGCGATCGGGGAAGAACGCGATCAGCTTGGCAATCGCGGCCTGGATCAGATGGATCGAGGTTGATTCCAGCGGCTCCATGAACCCGCCCGAAAGCCCCACTGCGACCACGTTCTTGTTCCAGAACAGGTTGCGCCGCCCGGTGGTGAAAGTCAGCTTGCGCGGATCGGCCAAGGCCTTGCCATCGAGGTTTGCCATCAGCACACCGGCGGCTTCATCGTCGGAAATGAACTGGCTGCAAAAGACGTGGCCGTTGCCGGTGCGGTGCTGCAGGGGTATCCGCCACTGCCATCCGGCCTCGCGGGCGGTCGAGCGGGTATAGGGCGTCGGCGCGCCGACCTTTTCACACGGCACGGCAAAGGCGCTGTCGCAGGGTAGCCAGTGGCTCCAGTCCTGATAGCCGGTTTTGAGCGCGCCTTCGATCAGCAGACCCCGGAATCCCGAGCAATCGACAAACAGATCGCCTTCTATCCGCCGCCCATCCGCCATCGTGACATGGCTGACATAGCCGGTTGCACCATCGAGGCCGACATTGCCGACCTTGCCCTCAACCCGGACCACACCGCGCGCTTCGGCATAGCGGCGCAGGAACTGCGCATAGAGCCCGGCATCAAAGTGATAGGCATAGTCATAGGTCGACAGGACGTTGCGTTGTTCGGGCGAAGGCGGGGCGAATTTTCCGCGCTTGGCCGCCGCCCAGGCCATGCACAGCTCGTCCAGCTCCGGCGCCTCGCCGCGCGCCTGCGCGGCCAGCCAATACTGGTGCAGCGGCAGGAAATCAAAGTTGCGGCCATAGGTGCCGAACGGGTGGAAATAGGCGTGGTCCTGCTTGCCCCAGTCGATGAACTGGATCCCCAGCTTGAAGCTGCCCTGCGTGGCGGCAACGAAGTCATTCTCGGCAATGCCCAATGCTTCGTTGAAGGTGCGGATCGGCGGGATCGTCGCCTCACCCACCCCGACCGTGCCGATCTCTTCACTTTCGATCAGCGTAATGCTGCAGCCAGTGCGGATTGCATTGGCGAGCGCGGCAGCGGTCATCCAGCCGGCGGTGCCGCCACCAACAATCACTACTGACCGAATTGAATTTTCGTTGGGCATAGTCAGTCCTTATCGGCGTGGGCGGCGGATGTCGAAGGCGATCACCAGCCGTTCGCCATCGTCAAATGGCACGGTGCCGTGCCACAGCGTCGACGGGAAAATCGCCAGACGTCCAGGTGCGGGCTGGATTGTGCAATAGGGTTCGAGCGGCAGGTTCAGCTCGGCGGGCGGCTGGCCAAAGGCGATATGGCCGGCCGGCATGGTGCCCATCTGTTCGGCGTCCGGCAAAGCGACGTAAAACGCGGTCGAAAGCCAGCCCATCGCATGGGTGTGCGGCACATTGTAACCCTGCCGTTCCAGCCGGACCGACCAGCTGCCCTCGATCAATAACTCCCGGCGCGGAGCGCCTAGCAACGGGTGCTGTGGATCGGGTGCAGGCAGCGCATCGACATAGTCGCTGATCAGATCGAGCAGGCGTGCCTTGATCGCTTGCAGCACCGGTTCATGGCGCAGCAGCACCGAACGATCGGTCTGCGTGCCGCCGCGCACCGACTGTTCGATATAGGGTGCAGCGGCAGTGTGCAGGCCGCGCAAGACGTCAGCCAGTTCGGTCAGTTCAGCATCGCTCCAACCGGTTTCGGCTTGCTGGATCAGCTGACCAGGCCTGTCGAGCCACTCAGCCCGGTCATCACCGAGCAACCGCCAGGCCAGCGACAGGTAGGGCCAATAGAGCATGGCCGATGGTGATGCCGTCAGCGGCAATGCCTCAGCCTCGGCCCGCCGGGCATCGCCCTGGCGCAGCGCATGGCGAATCCGGCACAGGCTGGTAACGTCGCCCTTGAATTGCGCGGTCGCGGCCAACAAGGGCTCGGCCTGCCGGTCATCACCGCTCTCAACCGCGACGAACAGTCTGGAGACCAGCAGCGCCGGTGTGGTGCCAAGGTGGCGCTCGGCCTCATCCAGTACCGCCAGCGCCGCCTGCCACTGCCGGGCCTGCGCCAGATTGCGGAACCAGGCCAACCACAGCGCCGGGTTCTGGGGCTGCGAGCGACAGGCCGGGGCAAGGTGGTCGGAAAAGTGCTGCTGATCACCGCTGGTCCAGTTCAACGTCGCCAGCGCCTTATGCCCGTCAAGCCAATCGGGGTGTGCCGTCAGCAATGGCTTGAGGAAGGTGCGGGCAGCCTCCCCTCGCCCTTCGGAGATCAAGGCGAGCGCCTGATTGCGCGCCACGTCTAAATTGTCCGGCGCTAGTGCGCGCACCGCTGCAAACAGCTCGGCCGCTGGAAAGCCCAGTTCATAACGGGTTTGGGCCAGCCCGAAGGCCAGCGCCGGATCGGCCGGATGGGCGGCACTGGCGGCAGCGAAGACCGCTTCAGCCTCGATCAGGCGCTGCTCGGCGGCCAAGGCGAAGCCCTGACTGCGCGCCGCCTGTGCATCGATAGCTGCCGGTTGTGTCATAGGTGGTTCTTGGCCTCTGCCATCCGCACTGTCGAGCCGCATGAAAAAGGGAGACAGTCCGCAGACTGCCTCCCCTTCTCTGCGACCCTTGTTGGGTTCACTCCTGCGATCAGAAGCTGTACTTGACTGATGCAGTCAGAGTCCGGCCCAGCGCCGGGCCAGTCCCGATCACCACCGGGTTGACCGAACCATCAGCGATGTTGCCGCTGCCGCGCAGGTCATAGCGGTCAAACACGTTGTAGGCCTGGATGCCCAGTTCGACATTGGCCAGCGGCATTACCCGCAGGTTGAGGCCGACCACTGCACCGCCCGGATAGGACCGGCCGGCATCGTCGATGATGTTCGACTGGCCGGTGACGTTGACCCCGATCGTTGCCATGGCACCGATGTCGTAGCTGGCCTGCACGGTGTAGACCAGATCAGGCATATAGGGCGCGCGGGTGAACGGGGTCGGGTTGCCGCTGCTGTCCACGCCCGAACGGGTCGCCTTGGTGAAGGTGGCATTGCTGACCAGCGTAAAGCCGCCGTTGCTGTAGGTGCCGTAGAATTCAAGCCCGTAGGACTTGTAGCGCGCATCGATGACGCAGCCACCCGAACCACCCGGGCAACGCGTTGCCGAAAGTTCGAAAGTCGACTGCTTGAAGTTGCCCTTCAGCAGCGTCATTTCGACCGTGTAGCGCCCACCAGCCAGATCGCCGCGGTTCTTCAGGCCCAGTTCGTACTGCTTCACGAAGTCAACCGAAGGGGTGACGCCGTCCGCAACGCAGCCCAGCGTGCCCGCCGCAGCCTGCGCACTGGTGCAGAGCGAACCATCGGTGGCGATCTTGCCGCCAAAGGTCTGCCGATCGCTGTTGAAGCGGCCGCCCCGCGAAACGCGGACGAACAGGCTGGTGTTGGCATTGGCCTTGAACAGCGCACCAGCGGTCCAGCTGGTGTAGCTGCGGCTGTAGTTGAGCACTTCGACCGGGCCATTGGCGGTGATCGTGGGGATCAGGACGCCGTTTGAGTTGACCAGGAATTCGGCACCGCCAGTGCGGCCGCCGCCCGAAGCCTTGACGTTTTCAAAGCGGACCGAACCATCAAGCGCAAACAGATCGCCGTCCAGTTCCAGTGCCGCATACGGCGCGGTGTTGGTGTAGGACAGATCATAGTCGCGCGAGCAGCAGCTGCCCCAATTGTTGTTGTAGCCGGAGATCCCTTCCTGCGTCAGCTTATTCCCGGCGCCATCATACAGATCAAGCTGCGACGGGTTGTTGCCGCTGACTTCGCGCAGGGACTTGTTGACGTTCCAGTCCATCGCGATGTCCTGGTTCATGTAGAAGAAGCCGCCGCGCGCGGTGACCTTCATAGAACCTACGTCGAACTTTCCGGCGATGGTCAGATCGTTGGCAAGGCTGCCCAGATCGCGAATGTTGGTCCGCACGTTGACGTTGTTGTCAACATAGGTGCCGGTATAGACGTTCCCGGCATTCGGGCCACTGGCGTAACGGATCGAGCCGACCACCGCGCCGTTGACGCAGCTGCCGATTACACCGTTTGCACTGTAGGGCGAAGGTGCAGTGCAAGCGTTGAAGCCAACTGGGACCGGCGCGGTATTGACTGCGCGACCGACATTGAGGAACGGTGAGGTGAAGCTCCCGCTGAGCTTCGACCAGCGGAAGTTGTTGTCAACCGTGATGCCGCCATCGAAATCATAGTGGAACTGACCACCGAGCTGGGTCTGCTTGGTCGCAATCCCGCTCATTTCGACCCGCTCAAGCTGACCGGTGCGATTGTAGATCAGGAAATCCTTGTTGTAGATCGAGTAGTTCGAGCTGTTGCGGCCATCAAAACCGGGGAACGGCGTGACATTGCTGATCTTGTTGCCATTGAGCGTGGCCAATGCCGAGGCGCCGGTGTAGTTCGGCTCTTTGGTATCAGCGACCTTGAACAGCAGACGGAAGTAGCCCTTACCGCCGTCGATTTCCTGGGTCAGGTTACCCTTGACCTGGATTGAATCCGAAACGTTGTAATCGGCATGGAGCGGGCCGCGGCCGCTCTTGAACTGGCCGCCGATGTGGAATCGCAAGGTCTCGTTGATTGCGCCGCCATAGCGGAAATCGACCTTGGTTTCGTCATAGTTGACGCCCTTGGACAGCTGGACATAGCCGCCGTCCTTCTTGCCGGTGTTGCTGATATAGTTGATGACCGCGCCGGGAGCCTGCGAAGCAAAGGTGGTTGCGCCGCCGCCACGAACCGATTCAACGCGTTCCACGCTGGCATCAAAGCGGGTCCAATAGTCGTTGTTACCGAACTGGATGTCACCGAACAGTACGGTCGGCAGGCCATCTTCCTGAATCTGGACGAAGGGCGAACCGCCGGTTGCCACGGGCAGACCGCGAACCGCGATGTTCGAGTTACCGCCGGGGCCCGAAGTGCCGGGAACCTGAATGCCCGGGATCATGCGGAACACTTCGGCTTCAGAGCTGGGCTTGAACGCATCGACCAGGCTGGCGTCAACGCTGGTCACCGAGACCGAGGTGTTGATCCGGCTTTTGTCGCGACCTGAGGCGGTGACGACGATTTCATCGAGACCAACGGTTTCTTCTTCGGCCGGTGCGGCGTCCTGCGCGAAAGCAGGTACTGCCATCAGGCTCATCACCGCAATCGATGCGGCTGAGACGCAGCTCTTCAAAGTGGACTTTTTCATTACCCTCTCCCGTTGTGACACCAAGACCGCTTGCCGTGTGACAAGTCGCAGCCTGCAACTGACAGATGCAACAATCGATTGCAATAGCTTTCAACAATCGATTGCAGATTTCACTTGGCCTGTGTCCTTATCGCCACGATGGCTTTGTCACAGCTGCACTTCAGTTGCGGTCTGCCGTTGACATCTTGACCCACAAGGCCGCATCACTGCAATCGGTTGAATGGCAACTGCGCCAAAGGATTTGCTCAAGATCATGACTGATCGCGCTTCGCCGCCGGGCCGAATCCGCAATATCGCTGAATTGGCCAAACTGGTGGGCGTATCCGCCGGAACAGTCTCGCGGGCGCTCGCCAATTCCTCACTGGTCAACAAGGAGACTCGTGAGAAGATACAGGCCTTGGCGCGGGAACATGGCTTCCGGCCCAACCAGATGGCTAAACGGCTACGGATCAAGGAAACCAAGGTCATCGGTGTGGTGGTGCCGCTGGGGCATGAACGGCGTCAGCACCTGTCCGATCCGTTCTTCATGGCGATCCTGGGTCAACTGGCTGACGCCCTGACCGAAAACGGCTATGACATCATGCTCAGCCGGGTAATCCCCGATGCAGACGATTGGTTGGAGCGGATCGTTGATTCGGGAATGCTCGATGGAGTATTATTGATTGGGCAGTCCAACCAGTTTGAAGCCATTGAGCGCGTGGCGGCCTGGTACCGGCCGATGGTCGTATGGGGCAGCCACCGGCCCGGCCAGATCCATTGCACCGTTGGGGTCGACAATCGCCTGGGCGGGCGGCTGGCTGGTGAATGCCTAATCGGCGCGGGGCGCAAACGGCTTGCTTTTCTGGGCGATACTGCGGCGCCCGAGCTGTCAGAGCGCTTCCTTGGACTGTGCGATGCGGCAAGTGCGGCCGGACTGCCGACTCCGATAAAGTTTGAAGCGCACCTTGCATCGGACATCATGGCTGAAGAGATCGCCGCGCATGTCGAACGAATCGTTGCCGAAGTCGATGGCCTTGCCGCCGCGTCTGATTTGATTGCGATGCACGCGGTGCGGGCGCTGGCCGATCAGGGGGTGGCAGTCCCCGCCCAGATTTCGGTAACCGGGTTTGACGATTTGCCGCTGGCGGAACAGACCATTCCGCGGCTGACCACGATCAGCCAGAACATCGCAGAAGGGGCTCGAGCGATGGTCGATGTGCTGTTTGAACGGATTGGTGGAGCAAATGCGCCGTCTGTTGAGATGGCCCCAGCACTGGTCCGCCGGGACACGGCATAACGGCTCACGTGATCAAACCGGTTTTGACATGGCCAGCGGCCCCGCTAAAGGCCGGGTTCCGTTTGTTTTGACTTGAGTGGAATTAAAGCCGTGGACCATGCCGCAACCCGTGAAGCAGCGTTGGCGCGCATTGCCGCCGCGCAGGATTTGGGCGCGTTGGAGGCTTTGCGGGTCGAATTTCTGGGCAAGCAGGGCTCGATCTCGGGCCTGATGAAAACACTCGGCGCGATGTCGCCCGAAGAACGGCAGGAGAAGGCCCCGCAGATCCAGGCCCTGCGCGAAAGCGTGAGCAATGCCTTGACCGCAGCCAAGGACGCGCTGGAGAGCGCCGCGCTGGAGGCTCAGCTGGCCAGCGAAACGATTGACCTGTCGCTCCCTGCGCCTGAAACCCCGCGCGGCACGATCCACCCAGTCAGCCAGGTGATGGACGAGTTGGCCGAAATCTTCGCCGACATGGGCTTTGCCGTGGCCACCGGGCCTGAGATCGAGGACGACTGGCACAATTTCACCGCGCTCAACATGCCGGACAACCATCCGGCTCGGGCGATGCACGATACGTTCTATTTCCCGGATCAGGATGCCGAGGGGCGCTCAATGCTGCTGCGCACCCACACCAGCCCGGTCCAGATTCGTTCGATGATTGCTGAGGGGGCGCCGATCCGGATCATCGCCCCGGGCCGCGTTTATCGCTCTGACAGCGATGCCACCCACACCCCGATGTTCCATCAGGTCGAAGGCCTAGTGATCGACAAGGGGATCACGCTGGGTCACCTGAAATGGACCTTGGAGACCTTCCTCAAGGCCTATTTCGAACGTGAGGACATCGTGCTGCGGCTGCGTCCGAGCTACTTCCCCTTCACCGAGCCTTCGGTCGAGGTCGATGTCGGCTTTGCGCTGGTGGGCGGCAAGCGCGTGCTGGGCGGCAGCGGCGATGCGCCGGGGCACGGCTGGATGGAACTGCTCGGCAGCGGCATGGTCAATCGCAAGGTGATCGCCGCAGGGGGACTTGATCCCGACGAGTGGCAGGGCTTTGCCTTTGGCGTCGGGGTCGACCGGCTGGCCATGCTCAAATACGGAATGGACGATCTGCGCGCGTTCTTTGACGGCGATGTTCGCTGGCTGGCGCACTACGGCTTTTCGCCGCTCGATGTGCCGACCCTTTCGGCTGGCGTAGGAGCACGGGCATGAAGTTCTCACTGACCTGGCTCAAGGACCACCTCGAAACCGAAGCTTCGGTTGAAGTGATTTCGGCCAAGCTCAACGCCATCGGGCTTGAGGTTGAAGGGATCGAAGACCCGGCCGAGCGCCTGACCGGCTTCACCGTGGCCAAGGTGCTGACCGCCGCCCCGCACCCCAACGCCGACAAGCTACAGGTGCTGAGCGTCGACACCGGCAGCGGCGATCCGCTGCAGGTGGTCTGCGGCGCGCCCAACGCCCGTGCCGGGATGATCGGCGTGTTGGGCCTGCCAGGAGCTGTGGTTCCCGCTGGCGGCTTCGAGCTCAAGAAGTCAGCAATCCGCGGTGTCGAATCGAACGGCATGATGTGTTCCACCCGCGAGCTGGAACTGGGCGATGATCATGACGGGATCATCGAACTGCCGGCCGATGCACCGGTCGGCATGGCCTTTGCGCAGTACCACGGCGCGGACCCGGTGTTTGACGTCGCGATTACCCCGAACCGGCCAGACTGCATGGGGGTTTACGGGATCGCCCGCGATCTCGCTGCTGCTGGCCTCGGCACGTTGAAGCCAATCGCGGTGCAGCAAGTGCCGGGCTCATTCGCCTGCCCGCTGCCGATCCGCACCGATGATCCCGCCGGTTGCCCGGCCTTTTACGGACGCGTCATACGCGGCGTGAAGAACGGCGCCAGCCCGCAGTGGTTGCAAGACCGGCTCAAAAGCGCAGGCCAGCGCCCGATCTCGGCCTTGGTCGATATCACCAACTACGTGATGCTGGCCTATGGCCGCCCGGCCCACGCCTATGATCTGGCGCAGTTGAGCGGTGCGATCTTTGCCCGGCGGGCCAAGGATGGCGAAACCGTGCTGGCGCTCAACGGCAAGGAATACACCCTCAACGCCGAAATGACGGTGATCGCGGATGATAACGGCGTTCACGATATTGCCGGGATCATGGGCGGCGAGCATTCAGGCTGTAGTGAAACCACCACCGATGTTTTGCTTGAGGTTGCCTACTTCGATCCGGAGCTGATTGGCGACACCGGGCGGAAGCTGAACCTCACTTCAGATGCGCGTCAACGCTTCGAGCGCGGGGTCGATCCGGCCTTTCTCGATGCGGGACTTGCCTTGCTCACCGAGCTGATTGTCGAGACCTGCGGCGGTGAGCCGAGCGAAATCATTCGCGCCGGTGAAGCGCCTGCCGGAACCAAAGTTGTTGCTTATGATCCGGCCCTGGCCGAACGGCTGGGCGGCGTGGCGATCCCTGACGCTGAGCAGCGCGCCACGCTTCACGCGCTTGGCTTTGCGGCCGATGCCGCGTGGAACGTCAGCGTGCCAAGCTGGCGCCCCGATGTGGATGGTGCGCCCGATATCGTCGAAGAAGTAGTTCGCATCCACGGGCTCGACAATATCGCCAGCACGCCCCTGCCGCGCGCCGATGGCGTGGCCCGGCCAACGGCAACGCCGGAGCAGCAAATGGAGCGCAGGGTTCGCCGTGCTGCAGCAGCTCTCGGGCTCCACGAAGCGATCACATGGTCGTTCATTTCGGAATCCGAGGCGGCAGCGGTTGGTGGCGGCACCTGGGTGCTGCAAAACCCGATCAGCGAAGACATGAAGGTCATGCGCCCTTCGCTGCTGCCGGGGCTGCTCTCAGCGGTCCAACGCAACCTTGATCGCGGCGCGTCATCGGTCCGGCTCTTTGAGCTCGGCCGCCGCTATCTCGCCGATGGCGAGCATCCGACACTGGTAGTGGTGCTGGCTGGTGACAAGACCGCGCGGCACTGGCAGTCCGGCAAAGCGCAAAGCTTCGATGCGTTCGATGCCAAGGCGATCTGTCTGGAATTGCTGCGCCAAGCTGGTGCTCCCGTCGATAACCTGATGGTGATGGGGGATGCCGGTGCGGTCTATCACCCCGGCCAATCGGCCACATTGCGGCTTGGCCCCAAGACCCAGTTGGCGAGCTTTGGCATGGTCCATCCTGCGACACTGAAGGCCTTCGATATCGACGTGCCAGTGGCGATCGCGGGCATTCATCTCGATGCGATCCCAGCGAAGAAGGCGAGCAGCTTTGCCCGCGCCGCCTACGCTCCGCCCGCCCTGCAAGCGGTCAAGCGCGACTTCGCGTTTCTAGTGGATGCCGCGCTGCCTGCCGGCGATCTGATCCGGGTGGTCAAAGGCGCGGACAAGACCAACGTGGTCGCCGTGCGGCTGTTCGATGATTTCCGGGGCCAGGGTGTGCCAGAAGGGCAAAAGAGCCTAGCGGTCGAAGTCACGCTGCAACCGGGCGAGAAAAGCTATGATGAGGCCGAGCTGAAAGCGATCGCCGAACGCGTGACTGGCGCAGCGGCGAAGCTGGGGGCAGTGTTGCGGGGCTAAAGCTCGCGCGAAAGGCTCAGCACCTTTGCATACAAATCTGGTGCGGCTTCGCTGCGAACCAACATAACGGCGTGGGTCAGCCGCACGCGGCGGTCGGCACTGTTTTTGGAAATGCGGGCCAGATGATCGAGTACGTCGCCTTTGCTGCCGCCGCGCCCAGTTGCAGCATTGGCCAGCAGTGACGCCAATTTCTGCTGACCCGGATCGGCATCCAATCGCTTTTGTCGAGTTGCGTTGTACCACCACAGCACCCCGATGAAACCGAGGATCAGAACCGCGTAAGCAACCATCTCAGCCGCACTGCCCGCGGTGCAGCAGTTTGTGATCGGCCAGCACCAAGGCCATCATCGCTTCAACCACCGGCACGCCGCGAATGCCGACGCAGGGGTCATGGCGGCCTTTGGTGCGGATTTCGGCGGCCTGCCCATCGCGGTCGATGGTCTCAACCGGCGTCAGGATCGAACTGGTCGGCTTGAACGCCACACGAACCACCACCGGCTGGCCGGTGCTGATCCCGCCCGCGATTCCGCCAGCGTGGTTAGCGGTGAAGACTGGCGCGGCGTTTCCGGGCCGCATCGGATCGGCATTGCCTTCGCCGGTCAGCCGCGCGGCGGCGAAACCATCGCCGATTTCGACGCCTTTGACCGCGTTGATCCCCATCATTGCGGCAGCCAGATCGGCATCAAGCTTGCCATAGATCGGTGCGCCCCAGCCGGGGGCCACGCCCGTAGCGACGCATTCGACCACCGCGCCAACCGAACTTCCGGCCAGCCGCGCATCATCGACGATCTTTTCCCAGCGCTTTGCGGCCTGCGCATCAGGGCAGAAGAACGGGTTGTTGGTGATCTCGGCGGGATCAAAATTGGCCATATCAATCGCATCGCCGCCGATTTCGGAGACATAGCCCAGCACGCTCACCTCTGAGATCACCAGCCGCGCCACCGCGCCTGCCGCGACCCGCGCTGCGGTTTCCCGCGCCGAGCTGCGCCCGCCGCCGCGATAGTCGCGGAAACCGTATTTAGCATCATAGGCATAGTCGGCGTGACCGGGGCGATAGGCCTTGGCGACTTCGGAATAGTCCTTGCTGCGCTGATCGACGTTTTCGATCATCAGCGAAATCGGCGTGCCGGTGGTCTTGCCTTCAAACACGCCCGACAGGATCCGCACTGCGTCGGGTTCCTGCCGCTGGGTGGTGTATTTCGACTGGCCGGGGCGCCGTGCATCGAGGAACGGCTGGATCACGCCTTCGCTGATCTCCAGCCCTGGCGGGCAGCCATCAACCACAGCGCCCAGCGCGGGCCCATGGCTTTCGCCCCAGGTGGTGAAACGCAACAAGCGGCCGAAGGTGTTGACGGACATGATTTGGCTTTGGCGACAGATTGCGCCGCTGTCCATATCCGGTTTAGGATCGCGCCATGTACCTGACCGTGTTCCGCAACCGCAAGCGCCCCGATATGGACGCCGCCGCCTATCAGGCCGACAACGCCCGGATGGAGGAATTGGCTGCCGCGCAGCCCGGCTTCCGCTCGATCAAAGGCTTCGTCGCTGAGGATGGTGAGGTGGTCGCGATCTCCGAATGGGATAGCGAGGACGCCGCCAAGGCCTGGGGCAGCCACCCCGAGCATTCGGTGGTTCAGGCGCGAGGTCGGTCGCAGTACTATGACAGCTACACGCTCTATTCCTGCACAGAACCCAAGGTGCGGCACTATGTCAGGAAGGCAGATTGATGCGTCACCTTGCCCTGTCGCTCGTTCCACTGATGGTTGCAGGTTGCGCCGCGACTGACATTGTAAGCCCCGAACTGGCCTGTCAGCGCCGCCTTGCTGCAGCGCGCGAAGTGGAGCCTGCCGATGGTGATAGTTTCAACTATCAGGCCTATGCCAAGGTCGACCGCACAGGCTGCAGCGCCAAGCAGCTCGCAACGCTGGACAAAATTCTGGCACTGACCAAGGACCTGCCAATCCTGAGCGATGCAAATTTGGGAGCTAAAGACCAGGCAACCATCGCTGCCACCTTTCAACGCATGAACGATGCAGTGATCGCGCTGGATGACCTTCAGCAGGCGATCCGGTCCGATTTGGCTCAGATGGAGCCGCCGCAATGATCCTCTATGGCATCCCCAATTGCGACACGGTCAAAAAGGCCCGGAACTGGCTCGACGCACAGGGGCTGGCCTATACCTTTCACGATTACAAAAAGGCCGGAGCCGATCCGGTCAAACTTGACGCGTGGTGCGAAGTTGCGGGCTGGGACAAGCTGCTCAACCGCGCGGGCACTACCTTCAACAAGCTGCCCGATGCGGACAAGGTCGATATCGATCAGGCCAAGGCGGTTGCACTGATGGCGGCCAACCCCAGCTGCATCAAGCGTCCAGTGTTGGAGCATCCCGGCGGACTGCTGGTGGGGTTCAAGGAAGCTGAGTGGGCGGAGCGGCTGGGATGATGTTCGACGCGGCGATGCTCAAGAACCTCGAATGGGCCGCGATGTTCCTTGGCCTCGCCAACATCGCATTGCTGATTTTCCGGTCGCAATGGAATTTCGCCTTCGCGATTCTCTCGGTTTCGCTTTACGTCTTCATCTTCTTTGAAAGCCGCCTTTACGCCGAAAGCGGTCTGCAGGTGTTCTTCATCGTTGCCAATATCTGGGGTTGGACGCTGTGGCGCAAAGCGGCCAGCACGGGCATCGACGATGCCCGGGTTCCGGTTCGCTGGCTCGACTGGACCAGCCGGATAGTCTGGCTGCTGGTTACCGCCGCGATCAGCCTCAACCTGGGCTGGCTGATGCACCGCTATACCAATGCCGCGATGCCTTTCGCCGATAGCGCAATTGCCGGGGCCAGCGTTGCGGCGCAAATTCTGCTAGGGTATCGCCGGATCGAGAACTGGGTAATCTGGATCGCAGTCGATATTGCGGCGGTGCTGCTCTACATTGATCGCGGGCTTTACCCGACGGCAGGGCTCTATGGCGGAATGTTGGTGATGAGCCTGTTCGGGCTCAAGGAATGGATCGAAGCCGAAAAACGGCAGCGCATTCCGGCATGATCCGGATCTGCTTCCACGGCGCAGAAAGCACCGGCAAATCTGTGCTAGCAGAGAAGCTCAGCACGACGCTGGGGCTACCGTGCGTACCCGAATATGGCCGAACCTATGCCGAAAAGCACGGCACCCAGTTCACCATGGCCGACCTGCTAGCGATTGCGTCGGGACATGAAGCGCAGGTTGAGGCAGTGGCTGCTACCGGCGCGAAACTGGCCTTGCTTGATACCGACCCGCTGATGACAGCGGCATGGGCGCAAATGCTGTTTGGCAATATGCCTGCCGCCCTGCTCGATTATCCCAAGGCAGACCTATACCTGTTGTTCGATCCCGACGTTCCTTGGATCAAGGATGGCACCCGCCTGTTCGGCAGCGCCAGCGAGCGCGCCCGATTTGCCCAACTGGCCGAACAGGTTCTGGTTCAAACCGGCGTTTCGTTCACCCGGATCGGTGGCAGCTGGGTCGAACGCGAATCCAGCGCTCGCGCCGCGATTGCGGGCTTGACCTGAGCGGCAATCGGCGGTTTCTTCACTGAAACCACAAATAGGGGTGCGCGATGGACTTCTTCAAGGCCTTGTTACCTGGCAGCCTGCTGACTTTCGTGGTCTCGGCGCTGATGGGCAAGGGCGGCTCACGCGGCGGCTGGCTCTATATCGAGCGTATTCATATCGACAGTCACAGCTTCTACTGGTCATGGACCCTGTTTGTTGTCGCCACCGTGCTGGCCTGGATCCTGTTCGCGATCACGCCGAAGTGACTGTCACGATGTAGTTCAGTGCCAGATCGTCTGACAGGTGCAGGCCTTTGGTTGGCGCCCAGCCGATCCCGCGCGGTTCGCCCATCGCCAGCCCGGCATAGGACAGCAGTTCGCGCAGTTCATCCGGCGTCACGAAGTCGTCCCAATGGTGGGTGCCGCGCGGAACCAGACCGATCCGCTCTGCCCCTTCGACCATCAGCAGCCGCGCTTTGGCGGTGCGATTGGGGGTGGAAAGCACCATAAGTCCGCCCGGTGCCAGCGTACCAGCCAAGGCAGACAGGAACGCGGACTTGTCTGAAACGTGTTCGATCACTTCCATCGAAGTTACCAGATCAAATCCGGTCAAGCCCAACTGCGCTACATCGCCGCAGCGATAATCGATGGTCAGCCCGGCTCCGGCCGCATGGGCACTGGCCGCCGCGATATTTTCTGGCGCCGCATCCACGCCGGTAACCGATGCACCAAGCCGGGCCAATGGCTCGCACAAAAGTCCCGCACCGCAGCCGACATCGAGCGCGCGTTTGCCCGCCAAAGGCCGCACCGCCGCCGAATCGGCAGCCCAATGCACATCAATCGCTGCGCGCAGAAACCCCAGCCGCACCGGGTTAAGCCGGTGGAGCATTGCCGATGAGCCCTTGGGGTCCCACCAATCGGCGGCGAGCTGGCCGAAATGGGCAGCTTCATCAGGGCGGATCGTGGTTGTTGAACTTGCATTAGCCATAGACCGACCTTAACAGCGGCCCCGCTGCAGAGCGAGAGGTTCTGTCGGCAAGATTCTTGCGCAAGGGGTGGAACACGGCGTGGCCCGGATCGTGATGAAATTCGGCGGAACATCGATGGCCGGGTCCGAACGGATCCGCCGTGTGGCCGGAATCGTGCGGCGCCAGCAGGCGGCCGGGCACGAAGTGGCAGTGGTCGTTTCAGCCATGGCGGGTGAGACCGACCGGCTGGTGGGGTTCTGCCGCGAGGCTAACCCGCTGTATGACCCCGCCGAATACGATGTGGTGGTGGCCAGCGGTGAACAGGTGACCGCCGGTTTGCTGGCAATGACGTTGCAGGCTTTGGGCTGCAAGGCTCGCAGCTGGCTTGGCTGGCAATTGCCGATCCACACCGACGATGCCTATGCCAAGGCCCGGATCGGCTCAATCGACAGCGAAGCTCTGCTGGCCAGCATGGCCTCGGGCGAGATTGCGGTGATCCCTGGGTTCCAGGGGCTGAGTGACGACAATCGGATCACCACGTTGGGTCGCGGCGGTTCAGATACGTCGGCGGTGGCCGTGGCAGCGGCGATCGGCGCGGATCGATGCGATATCTACACCGACGTCGATGGTGTATATACTACCGACCCGCGGATCGTCGCCAAGGCGCGCAAGCTGCAATACGTGACCTACGAAGAAATGCTCGAACTGGCCTCGGTCGGCTCGAAAGTGCTGCAGACCCGTTCGGTCGGGCTGGCGATGAAAGAGGGCGTGCGGGTGCAAGTGCTCTCCAGCTTCATCGGCGACGATGCGCCCCCCGCCGATGACATCCCCGGCACAATGATTGTCAGCGACGAAGAACTCGAAGGATTGGATATGGAACGCCAGCTCATCACCGGCATCGCCGCTGACAAGAACGAAGCCAAAGTGATCCTGACCCGCGTGCCCGATCGGCCCGGCGCGGTCGCCACCATCTTTGGCCCGCTCGCGGCAGCGAACATCAACGTTGATATGATCATCCAGAACGTTGGCCGCGACAAGGGTGAGACTGACGTGACCTTTACCGTCCCCAGCGCCGATCTGTTGCGCGCGCAAACCTTGCTTGAGGCGCAAAAGGAAGCGATCGGCTTCAACCGGATCATCACCGACGCCAAAGTCGCCAAAATCTCGGTGGTTGGCGTCGGAATGAAAAGCCACGCAGGCGTTGCCGCCACGATGTTCCGGTCAATGGCCGATCGCGGCATCAACATTCAGGCGATTTCGACCAGCGAAATCAAGGTTTCGGTGCTGATCGACGAAGACGAAACCGAACTGGCCGTGCGCGTGCTGCATACAGCCTATGGCCTTGATGCCAAGGATCAGGCCGCCTAACCAGATTTAATCCCGCAAATACAAAGACCCCGCCTCCGGACATTTCCGGAGACGGGGCCTTTTTTGACTGAGAGCGGGGTCGGGGGGCGATGCTCCCAGCCAGTAAGGACCGCTTAGACCAGATCGAAGCGGTCGGCGTTCATCACCTTGGTCCAAGCCTTGACGAAGTCGGCGACGAATTTCGCCTCCGCTCCGTTTTCGGCATAGACTTCGGCCACGGCGCGCAGTTCCGAATTGGAACCGAAGGCAAGGTCAGCACGGCTGGCGCGCCATGCTTCGCTGCCATCCGCGCGCGACTTGGCGACGAATTCCTCATCATCACTGCCCGCGACCGGAGCCCAGGCATTGGCCATGTCCAGCAGATTGACGAAGAAGTCGTTGGTCAGCTGCCCGGCCCGCTTGGTCAGCACGCCATGCGCCTTGCCGCCGTGGTTGGCACCCAGCACGCGCAGACCGCCGATCAGCACCGCCAGTTCGGGCGAAGACAGCCCGAGCAACGCGGCCTTGTCGAGCATCAGCTCTTCGGTCCGAACGCTCAGCTTCTTGGGCAGGTAGTTGCGGAAGGCATCGGCCTGCGGCTCCATCACGTCAAAGCTCGCAGCATCGGTCTGCTCGGCCGTGGCATCGCCGCGCCCGCCAGTGAATGGCACGGTGATCGCATGTCCGGCAGCCTTGGCCGCGGTTTCAATCCCGACCACACCGCCCAGCACGATCGCATCGGCCAGCGACACGCTGCCGCGCAGTTCGTTGAACTTGGCAATCACTGCGCCGAGCTCAGCCGGTTCGTTGACCGCCCAACCATTCTGCGGTGCCAGCGCGACGCGCGCGCCGTTGGCGCCGCCGCGGTGGTCCGACTTGCGATAGGTGCTGGCCGAGGCCCAGGCCGCCTTGACCAGCTGGCTAACGGACAGCCCGCAGCTGGCAATCTTGGCCTTCAGCGCGGCAACATCGGCGTCCGAAGGCGTGGTTCCGGCGGGAACCGGATCCTGCCAGATTAGGTCTTCGGCGGGGACTTCGGGGCCGAGGTAGCGGGCCTTGGGCCCCATGTCGCGGTGGCACAGCTTGAACCAGGCGCGGGCAAAGGCATCGTCCAGCGCGGCCTGATCATCGCGGAACCGTTCCGAAATCTTGCGGTATTCCGGGTCCATCTTGAGCGCCATGTCGGCGGTGGTCATCATCGTTGGCACCCGCTTTGACGGATCGCGGGCATCGGGGGCCATGTCGGCCGGATCGGGATTGATCGGCGTCCACTGTTGTGCGCCCGCCGGGCTGTGCACCAGTTCATAGTCATACTTGAACAGCAGGCGGAAATAGTCGCCGCCCCACTGGGTCGGGTTGTTCGACCAAGCCCCTTCGATCCCCGAAGTGGTGATGTTGCCTGCAGCGATTTCAGACGGATCGATCAGCCAGCCAAAGCCCTGCTGTTCGATCGCTTCGCCTTCGGGCGCCTGCCCGAACGTATCAGCCTGCGCCGCACCATGGGCTTTACCGAAAGCATGGCCGCCAGCGGTCAGCGCGACGGTTTCTTCGTCGTTCATCGCCATCCGCAGGAATGTTTCGCGCATATCGCGCGCCGACAACAGCGGATCAGCAACGCCGCCGGGACCTTCGGGATTGACGTAAATCAGACCCATCTGGATCGCTGCCAGTGGGTTTTCCAGATCGGCCTGGTCATCCGGACGGATGCGGGTCGCAACGCCTTCGTTGACCCACAGGTCTTCCTGACCCCAATAAATGTCGCGTTCAGGCTCATAGACGTCGGCGCGGCCGCCGCCGAAGCCGAACACCGGGCCGCCCATCGATTCGATCGCGACATTGCCGGTCAGGATGAACAGATCGGCCCAGCTGATCGACTGGCCATACTTCTGCTTGATCGGCCACAGCAGACGCCGCGCCTTGTCGAGATTGCCGTTGTCAGGCCACGAGTTGAGCGGAGCAAACCGCTGCTGTCCGGAATTGGCCCCACCGCGCCCATCAGCGGTACGGTACGTCCCGGCGGCATGCCAAGCCATACGGATGAAGAACGGGCCATAGTGGCCATAGTCAGCCGGCCACCACGGCTGGCTGTCGGTCATCAATGCGGTCAGATCAGTCTTGAGTGCCTTGTAATCAATCGCGTTAAACGCATCGGCATAGCTGAAATCGGCGCCCATCGGATCGGCGGCACCGTTCTGAGTCAAGATGTTGACGGGAAGTGCAGCGGGCCACCAATCCTTGTTGGTCCGGCCCAGCAAGGGCCGCGCGCCGTGTCCAAACGGGCAGCCGCCCCCGTCGATAGTTCCAGTCTTGGCATCCATGGCAGATCTCCTGTTGGGCCCGCATCCATCTTGGGCTGATTGAGCTCTGCTACACCACCATATTCATCGCTAAAAACGATCAATTCTAGACAGAGTGTTGCATTATTCCGATTAATGGTGGCGCAGCCTAGCGACCACGCCGCTCGGTGTAGTCAATCCGGATCCGCACCCAGGCGCCAACCTTGCTTACGCCGCCGACTCGCGGCGGGCGAACGCGGAATTGCCATGCAGCAGCCAGGACCGCGCGCTGCAGGTTTGATCCATCGGGATATTCATCCAGCCCGACGCAGTCTTCTACCCGGAAATCCGGCGCGGTGCGGCACACAATCAAAGCCCAACCCGGACCCTGAGCGGTAGAGAGATAACCGCGCAATTCATCGTCATAGGGTTCGCGGTACCAGGCAGCGGCATACATCGGTTGACCATTGGGCGCTGTTCCGACCCGCTTGCTGTCACCAGGCACACCCTTGTCAGGCGGCCCCATCATTCCTCTGCCCGGTGCCGCCGGGCTGGCCGGCTGGCGCGGAATTTTGGACAAATCGAACTGCGCCAGCTGTTCGCTGGCGGCCGGAATGATCGGCTGGCTGGTGGCTACCGGGTTTAACTGCGCTGGAACCGGACTGGCTGCGGTTGGGGCACCGGGCGGTGTCTTCTGCGATGTTTCACGCGGCTCGACCGGCTTGGCTGCGGCTTCGGGCCTTGGCGCAGGCTTGTCTGACGCGGCTTCCACATCAACACTTACCAACCGGGCAGCTGGTTTGACCGCTTCGTGATCGGTCCATCCCAGCGATAGCACCACCAGGACCAGCCCGGCTTCTGCCAGTAAGGCGAGCACAAATCCAACCAACCGCTGGCGCGAGTTCGCGCGCAACTGTCCTGCCGTACCGTCAAACTGATCGCGCAGAAAATGAAGCAAGCGACCTCTGCTGGGCAGGAGTGAAACGGGCCGCATCCACGATCGGCCGATTGCCCCCGCCCCTTTGGCTTGGCAATTCCTGCCCGACAAGCACCAATGCCGATTGACCACTGCTGAATGCGCAGGGCTGGTCACGGCGAAGCCACTTGCCTATAGGCGCGCGACGTTACGACAACCTTGAGGATCACCGCGTGTACGACAAGACTCATTCACTGATGCAGCGCGGAATCGACTTTCTGGGGACCGAGCACGCGATCCTGTGCGGAGCGATGAGCTGGGTTAGTGAGCGCAATTTGGTCGCAGCGATCAGCAACGCGGGCGGATTTGGTGTGATTGCCTGCGGAGCGATGACCCCCGAGCTACTCGACGCCGAAATCAGCGCGACCAAGGCACTGACCGCGAAGCCATTTGGGGTCAACCTGATCACCATGCATCCCTTGCTGTTCGATCTGATCGCGGTCTGCGCCCGGCACAATGTCAGCCATGTCGTGCTGGCGGGTGGTATCCCGCCCAAGGGCAGTGTCGAAGCGATCAAGGAGTTCGGCGGCAAGGTTCTTGTCTTTGCGCCAACCCTGGCCTTGGCCAAGCGCCTGCTGCGCAGCGGCGCCGATGCCTTGGTGATCGAGGGCAGCGAGGCCGGTGGGCATATTGGCCCGGTCGCCACTTCGGTCCTGGCGCAGGAATTCCTGCCCGAACTGGCTGATGAATTCGTGGTGTTCGTGGCCGGCGGGATCGGGCGCGGCGACATGATCGGCGCCTATCTGGAAATGGGCGCTTCGGGCGTCCAGCTCGGCACGCGCTTTGCCTGCGCCGCGGAATCGATCGCCCACCCTGATTTCAAGAAGGCCTTTTTCCGTGCCAATGCCCGCGATGCAGTGGCATCAGTACAGGTCGATCCACGGTTGCCGGTGATCCCGGTGCGCGCGCTGAAGAACAAGGGCACCGAGGAATTCACCGCCAAGCAGGTCGAGGTCGCCAAGCTGCTCGACGAAGGCAAGGTCGATATGGAAGCGGCCCAGCTTGAAATCGAGAAGTTCTGGGCCGGAGCGCTGCGCCGCGCTGTAATCGACGGTGATGTCGAGAACGGCTCGGTTATGGCCGGTCAATCGGTCGGGATGGTCACCGCTGAAGAACCTGTTGCGGCAATCATCACACAACTGATGGCTGAGGCTGAGGCCGCGCTGCTGCGCTGATCTGAACTTTTCTGACAACCTCGTGGAAGGACGCGGCGAGCAAATGTGCCTCCTGCCGCGCTTTCGGCTCGTCCTACCTTGCGCCCGAACCATCGGCACTTGCAGCCTGTCACTTCATTCTGTTCATCTGCCCGCAAGGTTTATCTGAACAGGCCTACGGGCGAATTCATGAAGGAGTAGCATAATGCGGATCGCATCCCCCAAGCCGGCGGCAATCGCCTTGTTCGGCGCGCTCACCCTGTCAGTGCCAGCTAGTGTCATTGCCCAGCAACAGCCTCCTGCCCCAACGATTGTCGTCACTGGTGACCTGCAGCCCGATACGTCAGCCATGACCCCAGGTCCTGACATCAAGGGCGTGATCACCGCACGCAGCGGCGACAAGCTGAAGATAACTGCGGCCGATGGCACCAGCACTGTGGTTTTCATCGACGAAAACACCAAGGTCAAAAGCGGCAGCGGTCTGTTTGGCGGCAAAACCAAACTGGGGCGCGAGGCGCTGCTGAATGGCCTGCCGGTCACGGTCAAGACCATGCAGGCAGGGCCGGTACTGCTGGCCAGCCAGGTCAGCTTCAAGGGCGGTGACTTCAAAACTGCAACGATGATCCGCAACGGCACCGCGCAGGGATTTGAAGAACAGTCTGCCGCCACCCAGGCGTTGCGCGGGCGCATGGGCGATATCGATAAGTACAATATCAAGGGCACCACCAACGTCTATTTTGACAGCGGAAGGTGGGTGCTTTCACCGTTGGCCAAGAACGACCTTTGTGCGGCGGCAACGCAGGCTGATGGCATGGACAACGCCTTGATACTGGTGGTCGGCTACACCGATTCCGATGGCAGTGACGAATACAATCAGGCGCTCAGCGAAAAGCGGGCGTCAGCGGTGATCAACTATCTGCAGCAGGTCTGCAAATGGAAGCCGTACCGGATGCTTACCCCGACCGGGATGGCTGAATCCGATCCCTTGGCCAGCAACGATACGCCCGAGGGCAAAGCCCAGAACCGCCGCGTTTCGGTGAACATTCTGGTCAGCAAGGGACTGGACGGGCTCTAAGGCCTGCCAATCCCGAACCACTGACGGCACAAAAAAGGGGCCGGAGCATCGCTGCTCCGGCCCTTTCAGTTGATGTTCGCAGGAGGAACATGGGTTGGCGGAACCGAGGGGAGGAGAGGGAGGAAACCCCAGCCCCGCCAATCTCTTCAAAGTCAGTAGTTGTAGGCGCGTTCGCCGTGTTCGGTGATGTCGAGCCCTTCGCGTTCTGCTTCCTCGCTGGGACGCAGGCCGAAGACCTTGTCGATCGCAAAGAACAGCACCGCAGAGACACCGCCCGACCAGACCAGCGTGATCAGTACCGCTTTGACCTGGGTCAGCAGCTGCGCACCCATGTCATAGGCGCCAACGCCGGCCGGGAACTGGGTGTAGTCAAAGAAGCCCTGCCCGCCGAGTGCCGGATCAGCAACGATCCCGGTGGCGAGTGCACCGACGATCCCGCCGACACAGTGCACCCCGAATACGTCCAGTGTATCGTCATACTTCAGCTTGTTCTTCACATAGGAGACGAAGAAATAGCACAGCGGCGATACCAGCAGACCCAGATAGATCGAGGTCATCGGCGTGGCGAAGCCCGAAGCCGGAGTGATTGCGACCAAGCCGGCAACGGCCCCGGTCGCAGCACCCAGCATCGAAGGCTTCTTGTGGTGGATCTGCTCAACCACGGCCCACGATAGGGCAGCAGCGGCAGTGGCGACGAAGGTGTTGATGAAGGCAACTGCGGTGACGCCATTGGCTTCGAGGTTAGACCCGGCGTTGAAACCGAACCAGCCCACCCACAGCAGCGAAGCGCCGATCATCGTCATGGTCAGCGAGTGCGGCGGCGTAGCTTCCTTGCCATAGCCGATCCGCTTGCCGATCATGATGCAGCCGACCAGGCCCGCGATCCCGGCGTTGATGTGAACCACAGTGCCGCCAGCAAAGTCGAGCGCGCCCATGCCCCACAGATAACCGGCATCGGTCGGCGCGTCGGGCAGGAAGTCTGGGCCAGCCCAGTACCAAACCATGTGCGCGATCGGAAAATAGACGATCGTCAGCCACAGCACCATGAACAGCATCAAGGGCCAGAACTTAACGCGTTCTGCAAAGGCCCCGACAATCAGCGCCGGCGTAATGCAGGCGAAAGTCATCTGGAACACCACGAAGACGAATTCGGGCAGATAAACGTTGTTGGAAAAGGTCGCGGCGTAAGTGCCCGAAGTGACATTGGCGAGGAACGCCTTGTCGAGCCCGCCGAACAGGCTGGGGAATGGCGAATTGGTGCTGGTGAAGGCCATCGAATAGCCCCAGCCAACCCATACCAGCGCGGCGATGCTGACGATCATGAAGACCTGCATCAGCACTGACAGCATGTTCTTGGTGCGGACCAGACCGCCATAAAACAGTGCGAGTGCGGGGATGCTCATCATCAGGACCAGCACCGAAGATGTCAGCATCCAGGCGACATCGCCCTTGTCGACCATTCCAGCCATTTGCTCAACGGTTGGCGCCTTGATCGGCCCATCAGTTGCCGCCTCTTGGGCGAATGCAGCTGTGGCGGTGAGCAGGCTTGCCCCCATCGCGCCAAAGCCGCCGATAAACTTGCGGATCATTACTGTGTCCTCCTGTTGCCCGCGCCTCAAAGCGCAGTGTCCCCGGTTTCACCGGTGCGGATGCGAGTGGCCGAAACCAGATCGAGCACGAAAATCTTGCCGTCGCCGATGGCGTCGGTGCTCGCTGCTTGCTGGATGGTTTCCACCACCTGGCCAGCCAGCGCCTCGCTGACAGCGACTTCGATCTTCACTTTGGGCAGCATGTTGGTCGAATATTCGGCCCCGCGATAAATCTCGGTTTGCCCCTTCTGGCGTCCGAAGCCTTTGACTTCGGACACGGTCATGCCCGCCACGCCCAGCGCCGAGAGCGCATCGCGCACCTCGTCGAGCTTGAAGGGCTTGATAATGGCGATGATCAATTTCACAGGCCACGTCCCCTGATTGCCTACCGACCCACATGTCGGCTTCGCATATGCAGCAAGCACCGTGCCAGTTTAACATTTTCGCAAGGATTCAAGGACTCTGGGGAAATGTCATTGCGCCAATG
>JAGNTK010000088.1 GCA_017987575.1 Novosphingobium sp.
TTGCGGCATCCTTAATCGGGCATTGGACTTTGTGAAGACCCTATGCCAGCTTGCGGGCAGGGATTGGCTGGGTGCGGCGGAGGAGTTTGCAATGAAGATTCGTGTTGAAGTGGAATGCACCCCGGAAGAGGCGCGTGATTTTCTGGGCTTGCCGGATCTCAGCAAAGCCAATTCGGTCTATGTCGATGTGATCTCCAAAGCGATGAAGGGTGCAAGCTCGGTTGAGCAGGTGCAGGATTTTGCCAAGAATATCGCGCCGATGGGGCAGGTCGGGCTCAAGCTGTTCCAGCAGTTCGTCGAAAGTGGCAGCGCATTTGCCGCTGGGGCCGCCAAGAAAAAGAAGGACGATTGATCCTCCCCCACGGGATGCAGACCTGATAGGCTCTGCCTCATGACCGATACCATCTTTGCCCTGTCCAGCGGCGCACCCCCAGCGGCGATCGGGGTGGTGCGGGTCAGCGGGCCAAAGGCGCGCGATGCGCTCTACGCGCTGGCGGGCCGTGTCCCTGCGCCGCGCCGCGCGGCCTTGGCCCGGCTTCGCGACCAGCACGGGCTGGTTATGGATGAAGCGCTGGTGCTGTGGCTGCCAGGGCCGGGGACCGAGACCGGCGAAGATGTCACCGAATTGCAATGCCATGGCGGGCGTGCGGTGATCGCTGCGGTCGAAACCGCGCTGGCCGCGCTGCCGGGGCTACGCCGGGCAAAGCCGGGCGAGTTCACCCGCCGTGCCTTCGTCAATGGCAAGATCGATCTCGCCGAGGCCGAAGGACTGGCTGACCTGCTTGAGGCGGAAACCGAATTGCAGCGCCTATCGGCCATGGCCATGGCCGGCGGAGCCTTTTCCCGCGAAGTTGAACTCTGGCGGGACGAACTGCTCGGTCTTTCCGCCGCAGTCGAAGCAGTGCTCGATTTTGCGGATGAGGATGACGTCGCGACGCTGCCCGCCGATTTTGCCGTGCGGATCGGTGCACTGGGCACGGACCTTCGGGCCTGGCTGGAACGGCCACGGGCCGAACTGCTCAAGGAAGGCTTCCGGGTGGTCATCGCCGGACCTCCCAATGCAGGTAAAAGCACACTTTTCAATACTTTGGTTGAGGCGGAGGCCGCAATCGCGACCCCGATAGCCGGGACTACCCGCGATGTCCTGACCCGCCCGGTTGCCATTGCCGGGGTGCCATTTCTGTTTGCTGATACCGCCGGACTGCATGATGCGGTTGACGATGTCGTCGAGGCCATCGGGATCGAACGGGCGATGGAAGCGCTCGATCGCGCCGATCTGGTGCTGTGGCTTGGTCCAGAGGGGGCTGGCCCGCCCGGAGCTTGGGAGATCGAGGGTCAGATCGACAGGCCCGGGCACTTGACCAAAACCGCTCCGCGCCACCGGATTTCGGCCAAGACCGGTCAGGGGATCGGCGCTTTGCGGGTTGACTTGGTTGAACTGGCCAGCGGGGCCATGCCGCGCCCCGGCGACGCTGCGCTGAGTGAACGCCAGCACGAACTGCTATCCGAAGCCCGCAGCGCGCTCGATCAAGCGAGCGAGCACCACGACCCCTTACTCATTGCTGAGGCTTTACGGCTAGCCCGCGTGTCGTTTGACGCTTTGCTCGGCCGTACCGCGACTGAGGATATGCTCGACGCGCTGTTTGGTCGGTTCTGCATCGGGAAATGATTGTTCCACGTGGAACAGTCTTCGGTGTCTTGCTGGTTGAATTGCTGAACGTCGAAAACCGGTTCCCACTTTTCGCCGCGATGCTCTAAGGCCCGAACCATCATGCAGCAGTTCGATATCATCGTTGTCGGCGGGGGCCATGCCGGGGTCGAAGCTGCGGCTGCGGCTGCGCGGATGGGTGCGCATGTTGCGCTGGTGAGTTTCGATCTTGATGCGATTGGAGCGATGAGCTGCAATCCGGCGATTGGTGGGCTGGGCAAAGGGCACCTTGTGCGCGAGGTTGATGCCTTTGACGGGATCATCGCGCGCGCTGCCGATGCCGGGGCGATCCATTACCGGATGCTCAATCGATCAAAGGGCAGCGCAGTGCAGGGCCCGCGGGTTCAGGCCGATCGGAAACGATTCAAGGCTGCGGTGCAGGCGTTACTTCAAGTTCAGGGCGATCTGACCTTCATCGCGGGTGAAGCCGCCGCGCTGCGTATCGACAGAGGTCGCATCCGCGGGATCGACTTGGCAGATGGGACTGCGCTGGGTGCGGCGGCGGTCGTGCTGTGTACAGGGACATTCCTTGGCGGCGTGTTGTTTCGCGGTGAAGAGCGGATCGTCGGTGGGCGGATTGGCGAGGCCTCTGCTCAGCGGCTGGCTGCCCAGATGCGCGATGCGGCGCTGCCGCTCGCCCGGCTCAAGACCGGGACGCCGCCCCGGCTTGATGGCCGAACGATCAATTGGGCGATGTTGGACGAGCAACCCAGCGACCTCGATCCCTGGACCATGTCGTCGCTAGGAGCGGGAAGAGCCTTGCCGCAGGTCTTCTGTGCGATCACCCGAACCAATCCCGCCAGCCACGACGTGATTCGCGCCAATCTGCATCGCTCTCCGCTGTTTTCCGGCGCAATCGGTGCATCGGGGCCGCGCTATTGCCCCTCGATTGAAGACAAGATCCACCGCTTTGCCGATCGCGATGGCCACCAGGTGTTTCTGGAACCGGAAGGTCTCGACACACCGCTGGTCTATCCTAACGGGATCAGCACCTCACTTCCCGCAGACGTCCAGCTGGCAATGCTGCGGACGATGGAGGGCTTGGAGCAGGTCGATATGGTGGTCCCAGGCTATGCCGTTGAGTACGACCACCTCGATCCGCGTGCGCTGCGTCAGACGCTTGAGCTGCGCGATATGCCGGGGCTCTATTGCGCCGGCCAGATCAACGGCACGACCGGCTATGAAGAGGCCGCTGCGCAAGGCTTGGTCGCCGGGATGCATGCCGCCGCAGCTGTGCTTGGCCGCGATGGACCCGCAATAGATCGGGCCAATTCCTATATGGCGGTGATGATCGACGATCTCACACTTCACGGCGTGTCTGAACCCTACAGGATGCTGACCGCGCGGGCCGAGTACCGGCTGCGGCTGAGGGCAAACAATGCCGCAACCCGGCTCACACCGCTCGGGTTGACGCTTGGTTGCATCGGAGCGGAGCGGGCCGCCTGGTTTGATCGGCGCGAGGCAGCGCGGGTCCGGCTAGATGTGGAGCTCGATAAGACAGCGACTGGTAGTGAGATGGCCGGCTCTGGGTTGCCGGTGCGGGCCGATGTCGGGCGACTGTCCTTGCGGGAGTGGCTACGGTTCGGCGGGGTGGAGCTTGATGCGCTGAAACCCTGGATTGCGACCGAGGCTTTGGCCGATCCGGATCTGGCTGCAGAAGTGGCCGAGGACGCCGCCTACGCGCCCTATCTGGCGCGGCAGGATAGCGAACTGCGCGAATTGCGCGCAGGTGAAGCGCTGCCCTTGGGGGATGACTTTCCCTATGACGCGATCCCTGGTCTTTCGCGCGAAATGATCGAGCGGTTAAGCAGGGCCCGCCCAGCTACTCTGGCGGCAGCGGGCCGTGTCGCCGGGATCACCCCCGCAGCCTTGGCCGCGCTGTTGGTCCATGCCCGGCGGCGGTCGGGCGAAAGCGGGCTCGCGGCATGATGCTTACCAATGAAGCCGAAGCGCAGGCATGGTTACGGAGCCTGCCCGAATGGGATGCCCAGGCCGCTGAGCGATTCGATGCCCTGATTGCCTTGCTGGCAGAAGAGAATGCCCGCCAGAACCTTGTGTCAGCGGCAAGTCTTGGGGAGGTTTGGCGCCGACACATCGCCGATTCAGCGCAGCTACTCTGCCATGTTCCACGTGAAACATCGTCGCCCTGGCTTGATCTCGGCACTGGGGCGGGCTTTCCGGGACTGGTGATTGCGGTGCTGCGACCGGACTGCGAAGTGGTGCTGGTCGAATCGCGCGGGCGCCGGATTGATTGGCTTGAGCGGGTCTGTGCGACACTTGGGCTTGCCAATGCCGAAGTTGCCGGGGTGAGAGTGGAAACTTTGCCCAAGCGGAAATTCCGCGCCATTTCGGCACGGGCCTTTGCGCCGCTCCCTAAACTGCTTGAGCTATCCGCAGGATTCTCCACAAGCGATACGGTCTGGCTGTTGCCGAAAGGGCGTTCGGCCCTGCAGGAACTGTCAGAGCTGAACGGCTGGAATCACCTGTTCCACGTGGAACAATCGCTGACCGACCCCGACTCGGGCGTGATTGTCGGCACTTTGGCAGGAAGAAAGGGCAGGAAAGCGTGATTCGCGTAGCGATCGCCAACCAGAAGGGCGGGGTGGGCAAGACCACCACGGCGATCAATATCGCCACGGCCATGGCTGCCACTGGCTGGAAAGTCCTGCTGATTGACCTCGATCCGCAGGGCAATGCTTCGACCGGGATCGGGATTGCCTCGGATGATCGCGAGCATAGCTCGTACGATCTGCTGGTTGATCAGATGCCGTTGGCGCAGTGCGCTGCGCCAACCCGCATTCCGGGGCTGGATATCATTCCAGCGACCGTCGATCTGTCAGGTGCCGAGATTGAGCTGGTTTCAGTCGAGAACCGGACGGATCGGCTGCGCTCTGCGCTGTCAGGGCCAAGCCCCTATGACATCGCCTTCATCGACTGCCCGCCGTCGCTGGGTCTGCTCACGCTCAATGCATTGTGTGCGGCCGACACCCTTCTGGTTCCGCTACAGTGCGAATTCTTCGCGCTCGAAGGGCTGTCACAGCTGCTGTCGACGGTTGAGCGCGTGCAACAGCGCTTTAACGCCGATCTTGGCATCATCGGGGTGGCGCTGACCATGTACGATCGGCGCAACCGCTTGACCGATCAGGTTTCCGACGATGTTCGCTCGTGCCTGGGAAAATTGGTGTTCGAAGCGGTGATCCCGCGCAATGTCCGCTTGTCTGAAGCGCCAAGCCACGGCCTTCCGGCATTGGTCTATGATCACAACTGTGCTGGCAGCCGCGCCTATATGGCGCTGGCCCGTGAATTGATTTCCCGCCTGCCCGAAAAAAGGAAGGCCGCATGAGCGACGACACTGTAACTCGCATTTCCACTGCAAAGCGCCCCGCATTAGGCCGCGGGCTGGGCGCCTTGCTGGGAGAGACCCGGCGTGAGGAGCCTTTGGTCACGCCGGCGCGGGCTCAGTCGGGATCGGGTGAAGGGAAAGCGTTCGGGTTAGCGATGCTGGCGGTGGCCGATATCGTTCCGCATCCCGATCAGCCGCGCCGTCAATTTTCCGAGGAAGCTCTGGCAGAACTGGCTGCGTCGATTTCGGCGCGCGGCGTGATCCAGCCGGTTATTGTGACCCCCTATGGCCCCGGGCGTTGGCGGCTGGTGGCGGGTGAGCGCCGCTGGCGGGCGGCGCAGCGCGCGCAACTTCATGAAATTCCAGCGATTATCCGTGATTTGGATGACCGTGAGATTACGGCGCTGGCGCTGATCGAAAACCTTCAACGCGAAGATCTCAACCCGATCGAAGAGGCGCGGGCCTATCACAGACTCAGCGAGGATGAGGGCCTTACTCAGGCTGAGATCGCCAAACTGGTCGACAAGAGCCGCAGTCATGTCGCGAATTTGCAGCGGCTGCTGGGGCTGCCGCCGTTGGTGATCGAGCTCGTTGAAGAGGGCCGTTTGTCGATGGGTCATGCCCGCGCACTAGTTGGAGTGGAAAATGCTCTCGCGCTGGCCGAACAGGCCGTCGCGCGCAATTTGTCTGTCCGTGAAGTCGAACGGCTGGCCCGCAAAGCCAATGCGCCGACCGAAACCCCGCGCCGGGCGCGCGGTGAGCGCGATTCGGGCGATGCAGCGGATATTGTTGCAGTGCAAAGCCATCTTGAGGAGTTCCTGGGCCTGTCGGTGCGGATCAACACCGATGCTGATCCGCGATCGGG
This sequence comes from Novosphingobium sp., assembly GCA_017987575.1. Lineage (GTDB taxonomy): Bacteria > Pseudomonadota > Alphaproteobacteria > Sphingomonadales > Sphingomonadaceae > Novosphingobium. Next base: position 5,917 of record JAGNTK010000088.1, read on the forward strand.
TGCGGTAACGATCCGTTATCGCACGCTCGATCAGCTCGATCTGATCTGCCAGCGGTTGACGGGCGGCGGAATTTAGCGGTTTTTCCGGACAAGTCGTTAAGAAATCCGGCTTTTGCGTTAACCACAATCAAAAGCAAACATTGAACACAGTGTTCCTACTTAGGGTCCTGCGAATGGGGGGTATGCCGGCCATTCGGGTAACGCCAACGAGCGTTGCCGGCACCAAAGTTTGAAGGGACCAGTTCTTTATGCGTAATTCGCTTCGCCTCGCTGCTGTCGGCGTCATTGCCGCCGCTTCGTTTGCTACTTCGGCTCAGGCCGCCACCACCGCTTCGGCCACTGCCACTGCAGAAGTGCTGAGCTCGCTCACGGTTGCTTCGACCGCTGACCTGCAGCTCGGCCAGATCGCTGCCAACACCGGCGGCACTGTCACCGTCAATGCCGATTCGACCGTCGCTTCGACCGGCGCGCTGATCTCAACCGGCACGCGTTCGCCGGCTGCGTTCGACGTCGTTGGTTCGCCCAATGCGATGGTTATCGTTACTCTGCCGGCTGCCGCGGTCGATCTGACCCGCGTGAGCGGCACTGAAACGATGTCGCTCGGCGGTTTCAACACCGATCCGAACGGTGCGTTCCAGCTTGATGGCGCTGGCGCCGGCAGCTTCACCGTTGGCGGCACGCTGACCGTGGGTAGCGGCCAGGTTCCCGGCACCTACACCGGCACCTTCTCGGTCTCGGTCGAATACCAATAAGACTTTCACGCCCCACGAGGGTGTAGAGACAGGGGCCGCATCCGCTTCAGGCGGGTGCGGCCCTTTCTCATTGTGCGTGGCAAAGGCACGGTTAGCCGAAAGTTAACCTTGTTTTCCTAGACCCATAGGGAACTTGCCGGGGATCCGATTGATCCCTTGGTCAGCATCTCTGAGGGGTCTCCATGAACCAACTGCCCGTTCTCCGCCGGATTGCGCTGTGTGCTGCTGCTTTGGTTAGTGCCACTAGCGCGTTTCCGGCCAATGCCCAGGGCGATCTGCTGGTCGCGCCGACCCGGGTGGTCATCAATGGTGGCGGCGGCGCCGAAGTGGTGCTGAGCAATATTGGCGACAAGCCCGCGACTTACCGGATCTCGCTCGAACTACGGCGGATGGACGAAACCGGCGACTTCGATGAAGTGCCCGAAGCCAGCGCGAATGCAAGCGAACGCGCCGCGCTCGATATGGTGCGCTATGCGCCGCGGCGCGTAACTTTGCTGCCGGGTCAGCCGCAAGCGGTGCGGATTTCGGTCCGCCCGCCCGAGGGCCTGCCCGACGGTGAATACCGCGTGCACATGAATTTCCGCGCTGTGCCGAGCGCAGATCCAGTTGAGGCCGCTACGGCCGATGCGGCCCAGGCCACCGGCGTCTCGATCAAGCTGGTTCCAGTCTACGGCATCACCATTCCAGTGTTCGTGCGCAAGGGCAGGCTCGAAGGGCAAGCGACATTGGGCGCGGCCCAACTGGTTCGCTCTGAAACCGGCGCTTTCATTGACCTCGATATGGGCCGAAGCGGAACCCGCTCTGTCTATGGCGAGATTACCGGCAAGGATGCGCGCGGCCAGCTCGTCTTCTCGATCCGCGGTGTCGCGATCTATTCCGAAGTGAACCGCCGCAAAGCGCGGATCCCGCTGAACGCTGGGCAGCTCGCGCTGCTCAAGGGGCCGATCAGGATTGAATACCGCGAACTGCCCGAAAATGGCGGAGCGCTGCTCGCCCAAACCACCGCAAACTTCTGATAACTCGCTGAATTAAAACAGGCATTTGATCGTTTTGACGTCATGAAACGCTGGATCTCTCAAACGGTAAAGACCGTCGCACTGGTTGCGGCGGGTTTTGCCGTTTGGGCTGCGCCGGTGCAGGCTGAGACCTGGAAAGCGAATGACGACGATGCACTGATCCTCGAACTGCGTAGCGGCAAATACAAGCTGGGCGAATCGCTGCGCGGTTATCAGACCCC
>JAGNTK010000089.1 GCA_017987575.1 Novosphingobium sp.
GTGGCGGCAAGTCATGGCGAGGCCCGCCGCAAAGTCTAGTCCCATACGTATCCATATCCGCAACTGCATTGGATGCGCTTCCAGAACGGGTCGGTCTGGCCATGGACCGACCGCGCTGATAGGACGCGCTGTGGACTAGGGAGAGGCCTGATGCCGGGTTTGTGGTTTGATGAACTGACTGTCGGGCAACACTTCGATCATCCGATCCGCCGGACGGTGACCGAAACCGACAATCTGCTGTTCACCACGCTCAGCCACAATCCGGCGCAGCTGCATCTTGATGCCGAATATATGAAGGGCAGCGAATATGGCCAGGTACTGGTCAATTCGTGCTTCACGCTCAGCCTGATGGTCGGGGTGAGTGTTGGCGATACCACGCTGGGCACGGCGGTCGCCAATCTGGGCTGGGACGAGGTGCGGTTTCCAAAGCCGGTGTTCATCGGTGATACGCTGAACATCACCAGCGAAGTGCTTGAACTGCGCGAATCCAAAAGCCGGCCGGACGCCGGAATCGTCACCTTCCTGCACCAAGCCTGGAACCAGCGCGGTGAGCTGGTGGCCAGCTGCAAACGCTCGGGCCTGCAGCGCAAGAAGCCCGCCTGATTGGCAAATTCGTATGCGAGCAGATTGAACCATCGGCCTGCCCGTGCAACCTGCGCCATGGATAGGGAGCGCGGATTTCATGAATGAACGACTGATCGGGGCAATCGAGGCTGGCGGGACCAAATTCGTGGTCGCCGTGGCCCGCGAAGACGGAACTGTGCTGGCTGAAACCCGGATACCGACCCGCACTCCTGCGGAATGCTTTCCCGATGTCGAGCGCTTCTTCAAGCAGGCCAGCGCAGCTCACGGGCCGATCTCAGCCTTTGGGGTGGCGAGCTTCGGCCCGATTGATATTGATCCGGCCAGCCCCGCCTATGGCACCTTCACCACCACGCCAAAGCCCGGTTGGTCCGGCGCGCGGTTCCATGATGTGTTGGGGCAGTTCGATGCGCAGATTGTGGTCGATACCGATGTGAACGGCGCTGCGCTGGGCGAATGGAAATCTGGGGCAGGGCAGGGCTGCACCACACTGGCCTATACTACGATCGGCACTGGGGTCGGCACCGGGGTGGTGCGCGATGGCAAGCCGCTGATGGGTTTTTCACACTTTGAAGCAGGGCACATACTGGTCCGGCGTGATCCGACGATCGATCCTTATGCCGGGTTCTGCCCGTTCCATGGTGATTGCCTTGAAGGACTGGCGGCTGGCCCGGCGATCACCGCCCGGTGGGGCGAAAGCCTGTCCAAGTTGGGTAGCCCGGCGGACAAGGTGGACCTGATTGCCGGCTATATCGCGCAGCTCGCCGCGACACTGGTGCTGCTGCATATGCCGGACCGGCTGATTTTCGGCGGCGGGGTGATGAAAACGCCCGGTCTGGTCGAAGCGCTGCGCCGCCAAACCGAAGCGAAGCTGGCGGGCTATATCAAGGCACCGCAGCTCGATCCGGGGCTGGGGCGCTATATCGTCACGCCGGGCCTTGGGGATGAGGCCGGGATTACCGGGGCGATCGCGCTGGGCCGCTCAGCACTCGGATAGATCCTACCACGGCAAGCGCTGGCCATCCCAGGCAAACAGGCCGCCGCTGTCAGCCGGGGTCAGCCCCTCGATTACACCCAGTAAGTGCCCTGCGGCCTGTTCCGGGGTGAACAGGGGATTGTCCGGCGTGCTTTGCCGAAACGGCGCGGAAAGCGCGCTGGCAACGGTTCCGGGATGCAGCGCTGCGGCGATGGCTTGCGGGTGACTGCGCGCAAGTTCGATCCCGAAATTGGCGACGAGCATATTGAGCGCAGCCTTGCTGGCGCGGTAGGTGTGCCATCCGCCGAGCCGGTTGTCGCCAATCGAGCCGACCCGCGCCGACAGGGCCGCGAACACTGCGCGGCGGGTCCGCGGCAGGCGTGGCAGCAAATGTTTGGCGATCAGGGCGGGACCGATGGTGTTGATCGCCAGCACCTGCGCCATCGTGGCGCCATCCAGTGCGCGCCAGCTTTTTTCCGGTGCAATGCTGCGATTAGAGTCGTGCAGCACGCCGGTTGCGACGATCACCAGTGCGGGCGGACAGACTATCGCCGCCGCAGCAGCCGCAATCGACGCCTCATCGGTCAGATCAAATCGGAATGTGCTTACGCTTGCTGGTGCGTCCTCCAACGCGCCGCGCGCTCCTGCATAGATGGCGGCGTATTGTCCCGATGCGGCCAATTGCCGGACCAGCGCGGCGCCGATCCCGCCGCTGGCGCCGAACACGACGGCGCTTTGCTCAGCTGGCGCCAACGACCGATACCGCCGTGGGTTGGCACGCTGGGATGGTCAGGCCCGCGCCGATTTGGTCAGCGAGTTCAACGCCAGAACGCCATGCGCCCTCGATCCGCGGACCGACACACCAGTCACCGCAGGCTCCCAGCCGAAGCGCGGGGTTCCACAGAGGCTTCCCGCGCTGGCCCATCGGCAAGGCAAAGCGCCAGCGGTGCGCCTTCAGGAATTTCGGCTGGGGCAGGTTTTGACCGGCGATCCCGGCCAGCGCGGCCAGCAGTTCATGCGCCACTTGCGGAGCGGGCATTTCCAGTTTTTGCTGCGACCACGCGCTTTCGCCATGGATGACCCAGCATTCGTCCGAACCGCGTCCGGGCTTGGAATTGTTGCGCGCTGCCCAGCGGATCGGGCCCTGCTCGCCGATCACATTGGGCAGGCCGGGCAGTGGCTGGTCAAAGGCAGCCATCACCGACCAGCACGGCACCGAGCGGACCGAGGCGGCCTCCTGTGCCATCATCAGGTCGTGCACCGACAGCAGCGTCGCGGCCTGTTCGCACGGGACCGCCAGCACAATACCGGCAAAGGGCCCTTCGCGCAGGTCCGGCCCGGCCAGTGACCAGCCCGTACCATCACGGTCAAGTCGCAGCACTTGAGCACCGAAACGCACAGGCAGGTCTTCAGTCGCAGCCTCGACCAGGGCGCTCATCCCCGGAACGCCGACCCAGGCACCATCCGGGCCGCCCGGCCAACGGGCGATCACGCCGGCCTGTTCCCAGACCTGAACCTGCGCTGCGAATTGTGGATTGGAGACCCGGACGAACGGCGCGCCGAAATCCCAGGATTGCCCTTCGATCCGCAGGGTTGAGAGCCGTCCGCCGGGGCGTCGTCCCTTGTCGAACAGAGCCACTTCGATGCCGCGCTCGCTCAACCGCTTGGCACAGGCCAGACCAGCAATCCCGGCACCGATGATGGCGACCTTCATAACGGGTCCTTGGATTGAGTATCGGGGCGGGCTTTGCCGGCCGCCATCGGGAGGGGGGAGGTGGCGACCGGCAGGTTCGGTCTAGGCTTTAGCGGCTTTGTCTGCGATATGGCCGAACGTGCAGTCCCATGAAGGCAGTCGCAAGTGCATCAGAATCCTGAGTCCCTTATTGAAAACAGCCATGTCGCCGCCGTGGTTAGCGATCCGCGTCAAGCGGACAATCCGATCGTGGCCTGCAATGCCGCCTTCATGCAACTGACCGGCTATTCACGCGAAGAGATCATTGGCCGCAATTGCCGGTTCCTGCGCGGCGAACAGACTGAGCCGAGCCAGACCGCGATGTTGCGCGATGCCGTGGCAGAGCAGCGCCCGGCGATGGTGGAACTGATCAACTACCACAAGGATGGCACCCCGTTTCGCAATGCGGTGATGATCGCGCCCTTGTTCGATGAAGACGGTGCTCTGGTCTATTTCCTAGGTTCGCAAATGGCGGTCGATGTCAGTGGGGCGAGCCGCCATGATCGGGCTCGAGCGCTGGTCGATGGGCTCAGCCGCCGTCAGCGTCAGATCCTCGAGGCGCTGGCCAAAGGCCGTCTCAACAAGCAGATCGCGTTTGAGCTGTCGCTGACCGAGCGTACGGTCAAAATGCACCGCGCGGCGATGCTGAAGGGGCTGGGGGTGCGGACCGTGGCCGAAGCGATCAGGATCGCAATCGAAGCCGGGTTCTAACGCTGCTCAGTGCATCCGGTTGACTGCGAACCGGGTCAGATCGCGCAGCGGCATCGCTTTGGGGCCGAAGGCATCAAGCGCTTCGTGGCAGGCGTCTTCGAGCCGGCTGGCCTGCTGCGCGGCGCCGTCCAGCCCGAACAGCAGCGTCGCGCTTTTGCGCCCACCCGCAGCATCCTTGCGTAGCGCCTTACCGACCACAGCGGCATCGCCGATATTGTCGAGAATGTCGTCGCGGATCTGGAATACCAGCCCCAGGTTTTCGGCAAAGCGAAGCAATCGGGCCAGCTCGTCCTTGCTGCACCGGCCCAGCATCGCACCGGCTTCCACTGCGAAGCGGATCAGCGCGCCGGTCTTGCGTGATTCGCATTCGAACAGGTCTTGCGCAGTGGGCTGGGCCGGTGGGTAGAGGTCCAGCATCTGGCCGCCTGCCAGGCCATCCTGACCGACCGCCTTGGCCAGTGCCACCACCAACTGCGCCCGCACGGCGCCGTCTGGGTGGGTGGCTTCATCGCCCAACAGCTCAAACGCCAGCGCGAGCAAGGCATCCCCGGCCAGAACCGCCGTCGCCTCGTCAAATTTGCGGTGCAGTGTGGGCCGGCCGCGACGCAGGTCGTCATCGTCCATGCAGGGCAAGTCGTCATGGACCAGCGACTGGGCATGGACGCATTCGATTGCCGCGCCGACCCGCAGCGCCTGTGCATAGTTGCCACCGACCAGATCGCTGACCGCCGCCACCAGCAGCGCGCGGAACCGTTTGCCCCCGCCCATCGCGGCATAGCGCATTGCATCGGCGAGCCGCCGGTCACGCCCTTCGCCCTGACCAATCGCCTGATCGAGCGTTTCGTCGATATCGGTCCGCAAGCGGGATAGCCGATCTTCCAGTGATCCAGCCAGCGCGGGCGGCTGGGCGCCGGCCAGCGAAACGGGCCGGAACCGGACCTTCTCGACTGTGCCGTCGGCTTCTTCCAGCGCGAAGCCGCGCGCGCTCAAGGCTTCGCACACTCCGTCGACAGCGCTTTCCGGGGTTGAGGCGGCTGCGGTCAGGCCAATTGTCGTGGCGCGCTCGACCAGGTCCACCGGCAGAGCCGCAGCATCGGCGATCAGATGAGCCTCGGCGCAGCCTGCAGCGCGGGCAACCTCGACCAGACGGCGCGCATTGGAGGACATCGTATCGCCCACCACCAGCACCAAATCGGCCTGCGTGGCGATCTCTTCAATCGCGCTCTGGCGGTTGCTGGTGGCATAGCAGATGTCACTGGCACGCGGGCCGGTAACGTCGCGGAAGCGGGCCTTGATCGCGGAGATCATCCCATCAGCGTCGCGCATGCCAAAGGTGGTCTGCACGGCATAGGCAATCGCGCTGTTGGGCGGCAGATCGAGCGCGTCGATATCATCGGGTGAAGCCACGACTGATATGGCGCCGGCGGGAACTTGTCCCAGCGTGCCGACCACTTCGGGATGGCCGATATGGCCGATCAGCAGGACGTGGCGGCCCGCGCGGTACCAGCCTTCAACCTCTGTATGAACCTTGGCGACTAGCGGGCAAATCGCGTCGACTACCCGCAGCGCGCGGCCCTGTGCGGCCAATTTGACCGAACGGGCACTGCCAAGGGCGGACAGGATCGCGATAGCGCCTTCAGGCACTTCATCGACTTCCTGAACGAAGACCGCACCCAGACTTTCCAGGCGCGCCACAACCGTCTGGTTGTGGACAATTGCCCGGCGCACGAATACCGGTGCGCCGTGCAATTCCAACGCCTGCTCAACCGCGTCGATCGCCCGCTGGACCCCGGCGCAAAACCCGCGCGGATTGGCGAGCGGAACGCATCGTTCACGCGCTGCCTTGGGGACCGGATCCGGGCTGATCGTCGATTCAGTCATGGCTCTCCTCAAGTGTTGCACTCTCTGGCCGCGAAAGAAAGAACAACAGCCGTCCCTTGGGACAGGTTGCTCGGCAAACCGGGCAGAGTAAGCGAACGGATATGACGGTAAAAACAAGCGCCATCGTGATTGGTTCCGGCTTCGGCGGGCTCGCTCTGGCAATTCGCCTGCAAAGCGCCGGGATCGCAACCACTATCGTCGAAGCGCGCGATCGCCCGGGCGGGCGGGCCTATGTCTGGAAGCAGGACGGCTACACCTTTGATGCCGGGCCGACGGTAATCACCGATCCGGCCTGTCTGGAAGAGCTGTGGGCGCTGTCGGGCAACAAGATGGCCGATGACGTCACACTTTTGCCGGTCGATCCGTTCTACCGGTTGCTGTGGAATGACGGCACGCAGTTCGACTATTCGAACAACGAAGCACAGCTGAACGCCGAGATCGCCAAGCTCGATCCCGCCGATGTCGCTGGCTACGCCCGGTTCCTTGAATATTCGAAGGGGGTGTACGAGGAAGGCTATCTGAAGCTTGGCGCGGTGCCTTTCCTGAATTTCGGCCAGATGCTGAAGGCCGCACCCGCGCTGGCGCGGTATCAGGCCTGGCGTTCCGTCTATTCGGTGGTTTCGGGCTTTGTCCGCAATGACAAGCTGCGTCAGGTGCTGTCGTTTCACAGCCTCCTGGTCGGCGGCAATCCGATGCAGACCAGCAGCATCTATGCACTGATCCACCGGCTCGAAAAGCTGGGCGGCGTATGGTTCGCCAAGGGCGGAACCAGCGCTTTGGTCAACGGCATGGTCGCGCTGTTTGAACGGCTCGGCGGGACGTTGTTGCTGAACGAAAAGGTCGCCCAGATCACCCATGCGGGCAAACAGGTGACCGGGGTGGTGACCACTTCGGGCAAGGTTCTGACCGCCGGGATGGTCGCCAGCAATGGCGATCTGGTCCACAGCTATGGTCTGATCACGGGTTCGGATTATGCCGCGCGAAAGGTCAAGTCGCTGCACCGAAAGCGGTTTTCGCCCAGCCTGTTCGTGGTCCATTTCGGGCTCAAGGGTAGCTGCCCCGATGTGGCGCACCATTCGATCCTGTTTTCCGATCGCTATGGTCCGCTGCTCAACGATATCTACAAGACCGGGCGGCTGGCCGAGGATCCTTCGATCTATCTGCACCATCCGACCGCGACCGATCCTGATATGGCCCCGGCGGGCAAGTCGACCTTTTATGCACTCGCCCCGGTCCCGCACATGGGCCGCGCGCCGGTCGATTGGGCCATTGAAGGACCGCGCTATCAGCAGGTCGTGCTTGACCGGATCTGCGATCAGTTGATCCCCGATCTCGACGCCCGGCTCGATACCTGTTTCCACTACACGCCGCAGGATTTCTCGGACGATCTGGGCGCGCATCTGGGCAGTGCCTTCAGTCTTGAGCCTGTGCTGACCCAAAGCGCCTGGTTCCGCGGCCACAACCGCGACGATCACTTCTCAAACCTCTATTTCGTTGGCGCAGGGACGCATCCGGGTGCGGGCATTCCGGGTGTGGTCGGCAGCGCCAAGGCGACGGCAAGTCTGATCGTGTAATGCAGCACAACCTGCTATAGGCATTCGCGATGCACTGGTTTCAAATCGCCCTGATCTTTTTTGCCACGCTCGCCGCGATGGAGCTGTTTGCCTATGCGATGCACCGCTGGGTGATGCACGGGGTGGGCTGGTTCCTGCACGAAAGCCATCACCGCGCTCGGACCGGACCGTTTGAACTGAATGATCTCTATGCAGTCATCTTTGCGGTCCCGTCGATCACGCTGATCTGGCTGGGGGTGCAAGAAGGCTGGGGAGCGATCTGGACCACTGTCGGCGCCGGTATCGCAGGTTATGGCGCGATCTATTTCGGGTTTCATGACTGGATCGTCCATCAGCGCCTGCCGCACCGGATCGTGCCGCGCAGCGACTATTTCAAACGGATCGTTCAGGCGCACCGGCTGCACCACGTGGTCGAAAGCAAGCACGGCGCGGTCAGCTTCG
>JAGNTK010000090.1 GCA_017987575.1 Novosphingobium sp.
GTAATCGCGTTGAAGTCTACCGCATAACCAATTGATTTCCCGTCTGCATCAAACCGGAATGCGGTGCTGTCCATCGCGCCATGCGGCATCGAACAATACCGCACGCCGATCCCGGCACACATCCGCACCTGACCCAATGTTTCGAGTGACAAGATGTTGGGATAGCCGTCCTGGTTGGCAAAAACATAGCCGAACCTTTGACGCATCCGCCGCACGGTCTGTTCATCGGCATAGGCCGGAATCGGCCCGGCGCGGCCATAACGCAGCACCCGCAAATCATCGATGCCGTGGCAGTGATCGGCATGATCGTGGGTCCAGAAAACCGCATCAATCCGGTCGATCCCGTTCGCCAAAAACTGATTGCGCAAGTCGGGCGAGGTATCGACCAACAGGCGGCTGCCATCGCTGCTTTCGACCACAACCGAGACCCGGCTGCGGTGGTTGCGGGGTTCTTCGGGGTCACACTGACCCCAGTCGTTACCGATCCGCGGAACGCCAGTGCTGGTTCCGCAGCCCAGAACCAGTACTTTCACGCGGCTTTCCCGAACAGCTTGAAGAAGTTGCGGGTGGTCACCTCGGCTAGAGATTCCGGGGATTGTCCGCGCAAAGTGGCTACGAACCGAGCAGTGTCCGCGGTGAAGGCTGGCTCGCACACCTGACCGCGATGCGGGATCGGTGCGAGGAACGGCGCGTCGGTCTCGACCAGTATTCGGTCTTCCGGCAAGTCCGCAGCAATTGCCTGTAAGTCCTTTGCATTCTTGAAGGTAACGATCCCGGATAACGAGATCGTCAGCCCTAGATCGAGCACCTTGCGGGCAAAGTCAGCGGAGGCGGTGAAGCAGTGGATCAGCGCCGGGAAGGCCCCCTGCTCCATCTCATCGGCCAGAATGGCAAAGGTATCGTCCTCAGCATCGCGGGTGTGGATGATGATCGGCAGGCCGGTTTGACGGGAAACGGAAATATGCCGCCGGAACAAGGCCTGCTGCGTGGCTCGATCGGAATGGTCATAATAATAGTCCAGCCCGGTCTCGCCGATCGCGATCACCTTGGGATGCGCCGCCGCGGCCAGCAGTGCCCCCTCGCCTAGATCTGCGTGTCCATCAGCCTCGTGCGGATGGATCCCGACGCTAGCCCAGACATCGGCCTCGCGCTCGGCAGTGGCGATCACCTGATCCCACTCCCGCTGACGGGTCGAGATCGACAGGAAACCGCCAATACCGGCCGAGCGGGCGCGCTTCAATACGCCCTGCTGATCCTCGACCAGTCCCTTGTATTCGAGATGACAGTGCGAATCGATCAGCATCAGGCTGGCTCGGCGGCAGGCAGGTCTAGCCGGGGAAACAGCGGTGTCGGAGCAACAATCCGAAAGTCGCTCTCGGCCAGCGGTGAGTACCAATGGCCGCCAACGCTGAAGTAGCCGCGATTTTCGGCCGGTATGCCCATGGTATCGAGCAGCTTGGCTGCGCTGGCCGGGATTACCGGAGCAATCCCCACAGCCAGTTGGGCAATGCAGATGTACAGCGTAGCGAGTACGGTTTCCATTCGCTCGGGATCAGTCTTGCGCAGCGTCCAGGGTGCCTGCGCGTCGATGTAGGCGTTGCAGGCGAACACGGCTTGCAGCCAGCTATCGATCCCTTGCTGGAGCGCCAGAGCTTCAAACGCCGCCGGAACTTCGCTTCGCACCGCTTTGTCGACCACGGCGAACAGTTCGGCATCGGTGGCATCGTGGCCACGAATGGCAGGCAAGTAGCCATCGAGGTTCTTGGCGATGAACCCCAAGGTCCGCTGTGCGAGGTTTCCGAACGCATTTCCGAGCTCAGTATTTCCCCGCATTACAATTGCTTCTGGCGAATAGCTACCATCCTGACCGAAGGCGACTTCGCGCATCAGAAAATAGCGCAGCACGTCCACGCCGAAGCTCTCTGCCAGTTCAATCGGATCGGTCACATTGCCGAGCGACTTCGATTCCTTGACCCCGCGGTTGAGCAGAAAGCCATGGCTGAACACCTGCTTAGGTAGCGCGATTCCGGCGCTCATCAGGAAGGCCGGCCAATAGATCGTGTGGAACCGTGTGATGTCCTTGCCGATCAGGTGCAGGTTGGCAGGCCAATACTTGGCAAAGTCACCACCTTCGTCTGGAAAACCAAGTCCGGTCAGATAGTTGGTCAGCGCATCGACCCACACGTACATGACGTGACCGTCGCTGCCGGGAACCTTGACCCCCCAGTCAAAGCTGGTCCGGCTGACCGACAGATCGCGCAGGCCGCCTTCAACAAACCGCAAAATTTCGTTGCGGCGACTGTCGGGCCGCAGAAAGTCAGGGTGTTCAGCATAGAGGCTCAGCAGCGGTTCGGCATATTTGGACAGGCGGAAAAACCAGCTTTCTTCGACGGTCCATTCGACCGGCGTGCCTTGGGGTGAGAGCTTCTCCTCCCCTTCCCCGTCGATCAGTTCGCTCGCATCGTAATAGGCCTCGTCACGGATCGAGTACCAGCCCTCGTAGCGATCGAGGTAAAGGTCCCCAGCTGCTTCCATTCGCCGCCAAAGTTCTTGGCTGGCTAGATGGTGACGCGGTTCGGTGGTGCGTTGGAATACATCATACGATACGTTCAAATTATCGCACATATCAATGAAATATTGTGACATTTCGTCAGCAAGCTGGGCCGGAGTCTGGCCCAGCTCACGCGCTTTCTGGGCCATCTTGAGGCCATGCTCGTCGGTCCCGGTCTGGAACCGGACGTCCTTGCCCATTTGCCGCTGGAACCGCGCGATGACATCGGCAGCAATCGCCTCATAGGCGTGGCCGATGTGCGGGCGTCCGTTGGGATAGGAAATCGCGGTGGTGATGTAATAGGTTTCGGCCATGGCCGGGCACTGTCTTTCGGTTTCAGGGGTCAAGCCGCTTCTCTAGGCATGGCAAGCGAGGCCAGCAAGGCTCCGATTTCCAGCGCAGCGATGGCGGGATCAAAGTTGTAGGTCGGCATTTGCCCGGCCAGTCGGACAAGTTCACCATGTGCTGCGATAACCCTCTGATTATGAGCAATATCACCGCGTCCAAGCTCCGAAGCGACAACCGCGCGGGCCAGGTCCACTGCAGCCTGCTGCCGCTCGCGCGTTGGCCGCGCTCCAATCTCATCAGCCAAGGCTCCGCGCAGGGTGAAATGATCATCACCCTCGGCGATCAGCCGGGTCATCAACTGGTGCAATTTGCCAAGATCCTGCTCAACAAAATCCAGCGCGGCGCCGGGCGATCCTTCAGCGGCGGCAATGGCTGCGGCCCGCGCGGCACTATCGGCCTGCGGTGCGGTTTCACACAGCACATGGTCCAGCGCTGTGTTCTCTAGCGGAGCGAACCGCAGCACCCGGCAGCGCGACCGGATGGTCGGTAGCAACCGACCCGGTCGGTGTGTGACGAGCAGAAAGAAGGTCCCTGCAGGCGGCTCTTCCAGTGCTTTCAGCAGCGCATTGGCGGCGCTGCGTTCCAGATCATCGGCAGGATCAATGATCACCACCCGGCGGCTGCCCAGCGTTGGCCGGGTGTGGAGTCGCTGGGTGAGCTGGCGGATCTCGTCGATCGGGATCGAGCGCTTGCGCTTGTAGTCGCCGCCATCCTCACGCTTCTTGGCTTCCTCCTTGTTTTCAGGAGGATGTTCCGGAATCAAAATGTCCGGGTGCATTTCAACCGGAGGCTGCGGCAGGCCTGGCTCAGCGATCAGCTCGGCAGCGGCAGCGCGGGCGAACTGGCCCTTGCCCAAACCTTCCAAGCCGCTGAGAATCCACGCATGGTGCATCCGCGGGCTGGCCATGGCGCTGCGCCATTCGCGCCAGGCTGCGTCATGGCCAACCAGGGGGGTCATGCGTCACCAAGCAGCGGCGCGAGCGCTATGAGCACGGCCGCATGGACGCTGGCGGGATCGGCATTACCGTCAACCCGGGCGAAACGTCTTGGTTCCGCCTTGGCGAAGGCAGCAAAGGCAGCAGCGACCTTTGCATGATAGGCTTCGTCGCGCCCCCCGATCCGGTCGGCTCCATCCAGATCGCGCGCTGACGCCCGTGCCGCTGCAACTCCGGGCGAGACTTCGACCAGCAGCGTGAGATCGGGCAACAGCCCCTTGCTGCCAATCCGGTGCAGGTCGAGCACTTCGGCATCGGTCAGGCCGCCGCCGCCGCCCTGATAGGCCCGACTTGAATCGACGAACCGATCACAAATCACCCACTTTCCCGCCGCCAACGCCGGCCGGATCAGCCGCTCGACATGGTCAGAGCGCGCTGCGGCGAACAGCAAGGCTTCGGCACGGGGGTGCCACCCCTCCCCTTCGGTGCCCAGCAGCAGCGCCCGGATGGCCTCTGCGCCGGGCGTTCCGCCCGGTTCGCGGGTGACCACGCAGTCCACTCCGCGCGCTGCGAGTGCACCGGCCAGCAACCGCGCTTGCGTGCTTTTCCCGGCACCCTCGCCGCCTTCAAAGGCAATGAATTTCGCGTTGCTCATGCAAACAGCCCTAGCAGGGCATTGACCAGCCTGTCGATTGGTCCAGCTCTACTGACGGAGGCTGTCGCTACAAGTGGAATTGAATGATCGGGCAGCCCCGCGCCAGACACCACCAGCCGGGCAATCGGTGCGCCTTTGGTTATGGGAGCGCGAACCGGACCATCATAGACGATCCGGGCACTGACCTGGGATGGAAGGCGCTTGATGGTCGCGATCGAATAGGCATGCGGTACAGCGACCGGAACCTCGCGGGCGTCGCCATTCTGGACTTTGACCGCGCCAACAATCCAGTCTGGTGTCAGGAACGGTTTGCTTTGAAAGGCGGCAAAGCCCCACTCGATCAAGTTCCGCGCTGCTGCCGCGCGTCCCGGTTCGGTTGGCGATCGCCCGATCACCACCACCAACCGCCGTCCATCCCGGACCGCCGTGCCGAGGAAATTGAACCCGGCTTCGTAGGTATGCCCGGTCTTGATCCCGTCTGCCCCGACCAATACCCCGGCGAATGGATCATGGCTGGTCAGTTTTGCCCCGCGCCAGTCCATCGCCGCCTTGCCGATATAGCGGCGATACAGTTCGGGATGCTCGGTTATCAGGGCATTGGCCAACAGGATCAGATCTGTCGCTGTCACAACGGTAACGCCGCGATCCGGAAAACCGCTGGGCGTGCCGAACCGGCTGCGCGTCATTCCCAACCCCCTGGCCCGCGCATTCATCGCCGCGACAAAGGCTTCGGTGCTGCCAAGCGATGCTTCGGCCAGCGCAACTGAGGCATCGTTCGCCGAAACGACCGTAGTTCCCATCAATAGATCGCCAATCCGAACCCGTTCTTCGGCGCGCAGATTGAGCGTGGTCCCCTTTCCTGCCCAACGCGCGGCAGTTTCGGGACGGATTGAAACGAGGGTGTCCTCGTCCAACTCGCCTGCCTTGATCAGATCGAAGACGATCAGAGCGGTCATCGCTTTGGTCATCGAAGCTGGAAGAAAATCCGCATTGGCGCCGCGCGAATAGAGTATCTGGCCCGAAGATTGATCGACCAGCAATGCAATCGGAGCCTGACCCGGCGGGGCGACGTAGGATGGCGGCGGTTCGAAGATCCGCATCGTCGCGCTTGCTGCCCCCGGCAAAGCCAGGCTGAGCAGCAACAAGACACGGACAAATTTCAAGTCTGCTCCCCGCCAGACGCTGGCGAGGACGGAAAGCCGTCAGTCCGCGCGCTGGATTCGTGCGTCGCTATAGCCTGCTGACTTGGCCTTCGCCAAGGCGCCCTTGGCATCGGCCTCGCTGGCAAAGGGTCCGGTGCGAACCCGCCACAGCTTGCCCGAAGGCGATGCTGCCCCGCCAGCTTTCTTCGCGGCGGCTTCAGCATTGGCCTTGCTGGAGAAAGCCCCGATCTGGACAAAGAACTTGCCCTTGGCTGCTACTGTTGGTGCAGGAGCAGTTGCCGGCTTTGCTGCAGGTTTGGGCGTGGCGACAGAAGGCGTGACTGGCTTTGGCGTCGGTACTGCCTTGGGTTTGCCTGCGGCCTTGGGACTGGTCTTTGGCTCTGGTTTAGGCGGAAGCGCAGCGGCGGTTGGCTGCGGTTCAGGCTCAACGCTGGCAATCGGGCGGGTAACGCCTTCCTGCAGATCAAGCTTGCGTTGCAGCACGGCCAGCAGCGATTTGGGCGTATCCATCCGTGCCGGTGCCGCAACACCTGAACGCAGGGCTGCGCGGTCCGGCTCGATCGGGTTCATCCGGCGAACGCGTACGGCAGAGCGGGACTGCCCAACGATCCCAAGCTGCGTTGCAGCGCCGGGTGATAGCTCGATCAGATCCTTGCCTGCCATTGGTCCGCGTCGCTCGACCCGGACGAGAATGGTTTTGCCGCTGTCGATCGAAGTAACTTCAACATAGCTAGGCAATGGCAAGGTGCGGTGTGCGGCTGAGACGGTCATGCCGCCATCGGCGCCGGTTCCGGCATAGCCAACTGCATCGTAATTCATCACGTCAGCCGGGGTATAGGTCACCCCATCAACGGCAAAGGCCGGACCGACCACAACCGGATAGTCGGCCGCCGGGCCGGTGGTGGCGACCTGCGACACCATATCCGGACCAGCCCCGCCACCACCGCAAGCGGCGAGCAAGGTCAGCGCCAGAAGCGGCAGGCTTTTTTCAACGGGCAATCTCATCTGCAAGCAACCCCACGGAAAGTGCGTAGTAGTTCGAGCAGTTATAATGGAGGATCACCCGATAATTCCCGGTTAACAAGAAAGAACCATTTCCTGCGCCGTCGGGTTCGAACAGCACTGCCATGGTTGAATCGGCGATGCCAGCGCGCGGCGTGATCCCCAATGCGCGCCATTCTCGCACCGTTTTCCAGACCGAATGACGATCATGAACGCGGGGGCAGCTCGGCGCATCAAGGCGGTTGGTCAACAGGCTTCGGTCAAACCCATCGGGCACCGAAACCCGCACGCCCCATGGTTCTCCGGTCCGCCAACCGGCGTCCTTGAAGTAGTTGGCGACCGAGGCCAGCGTATCGGCCCGGCTGTTCCAGATATCGGCATCGCCATCGCCATCGCCATCGCGGGCCAGCCGCAGATAGACCGAAGGCAGGAATTGCGGATTACCAAAAGCCCCAGCCCAGCTGCCCAGCATCCGCGCACGCGGAACGCCGCGATCGGCCATTTTCATCAGCGCGATCAACTCGCCCTCAAACAGCTCGCGGCGTCGGCCTTCATAGGCCAATGTGGCGAGACTGCGAGCCAGATCGAAATCGCCCTTTACCTTGCCGTAAAAGCTTTCCTTGCCCCAGATCGCGATCAGCATCTGACGGGGGACACCGTATTCCGCCTCAACTCGCAGGGCGAGGTCAAGGTTCTGGACCAGTACGGCACGCCCGCCATCAATTCGCGCCGTGCCGATATGGCGGGTGTAGTACGCCCAGAATGCCGGGGGCGAGCCTGGCGTTGATCCAGGTTGAGCGCGATCAAGCGCAACAACCTTGGTATTATAGGTCAGTCCGCTGGTGATCGTATCAATCGCGGCCTGGCTTACCCCCTGACCGCGGGCCTTGGCGCCGACATATTGCAGGTAACCAGCAAACCCGCTCGTACTGTCGCCAGAAGCCGGGATCGGCTGGACGATGGGCCCAGATGATTGCGCGGTCAGCTTAGTAGGCGCGGCGGAAAGCAGGGCTGCGGTCAAACACAGCGGTGAGGCTATCCGGATCAGATGTACCAGGTTCATTGGCGGCACTTTGGCACAGGCAAGGCGATTTGGGAATTGCAAGTACGTGACATTGCCCTGCAAAGACGCTAGCGGGCGCAAATAGCGGACAGGTGGCCGAGTGGTTTAAGGCAGCGGTCTTGAAAACCGCCGTGGGTGCAAGCTCACCGTGGGTTCGAATCCCACCCTGTCCGCCAA
>JAGNTK010000091.1:0-1666 GCA_017987575.1 Novosphingobium sp.
GGGGCGCGGTTGGTGCTGGTCTTGTAGCTGGCATTGCCGCGTCCACCCATTCCGCCACGCATAAAGGTGACCCGCTGGCCCGCCTCGGTCAGATCGAGCAGTACGGTTTCGCGGTCTTCGTCCGAGATCAGCTGAGTGCCGATCGGCACCTTGATCAGCAGGTCCTTGCCCGCCGCTCCGTTGCGGTTCTGGCCCGAGCCATGCCCACCACGCGGGGCTTTGAAATGCTGGGCATAGCGAAAGTCGATCAGGGTATTGAGCCCCGGCACCGCTTCAAAAATGATGTCGCCGCCTTTGCCGCCGTTGCCGCCATCGGGGCCGCCATACTCGACGTACATTTCGCGCCGAAACGCCACCGCCCCGGGGCCGCCCTGGCCCGAGCGAATGAAGATTTTGGCCTGATCAAGAAAATGCATAGGTCTGTTCTAACGGGTTATGAGGCAAATGTCGCGCTCAGTGTCTCGACTTCGCTCGACACGAACGGAGTTGGGGTGGACCAGTGTGTTGTCATTCGCCTCAGTCCGAGCCGAAAATGGTGAGCTTCGAGAACCGGAGCGCAGCGGCCATTAGGGCCGTGAGCACCGGAAGCGCAGAAGATCGCCATTTGCAGGCCGGAATGGGGCGAATGACAATACACTGGTGGAGCCGAGGGGGATCGAACCCCTGACCTCGTCATTGCGAACGACGCGCTCTCCCATCTGAGCTACGGCCCCGTTCCAGTGCGAGCGCGCGAAGGCACCCCCCCCGCGCGGACGCGGACCTTTAGCGAATGGCCACGCGGCATGAAAGCGCAAAATGCGCGCCGATCAGGCCAACCTCAGGTTGAAGGACCAGCCGGAACTGCCACAACCGGGGCGCCGGCGGGC
This sequence comes from Novosphingobium sp., assembly GCA_017987575.1. Lineage (GTDB taxonomy): Bacteria > Pseudomonadota > Alphaproteobacteria > Sphingomonadales > Sphingomonadaceae > Novosphingobium. The sequence continues at coordinate 867 of JAGNTK010000091.1, forward strand.
TTGGGCGCATACTTGGCATCCCAGGCGGTCGCATCGGCCTGATACTGTTCGTAGGCCACGTAAAAGCTGACGAAGACCGTATCGAACTGAGCCAGGCTGCGTTTGGCAAACATCGCCAGATCCGCCGGTTTCACTGTCATCGATTCACGCGCCATGATGGTTGCGGCATCGCAGAAATTGGTGATCGTCGGCGGGAATGCATAGTAGTTATAGACTTGCGTCGAATAGGCTTCACGCGGGCGGATCCAGCCGGTGCCATACCGCTTTTTGAATTCTCCATCGGCAGAGGCGGCAGCGCTGGCCAGTCCCTTTTTATGGGCAACCAGAAACTTCTTGTACCCAATCAGGATATCGGCGTGCTGCGGCTTTTGGCAGTTGAGCGCTGCCACATTGTAGGCCGAGCGAAAGTTCCAGATCGTCAAGGGCGAGGAGATGCCGGAATTGATCGTCTTACGTGTCCCATCGGCATTCAGGATCGGCACCGCAAAGCTGGCCGCCGCGCCCAGCGGCGGCAACGGCCGCGGCGGGATATAGACCACTGGCGGCGGGGCAGGTGGTGGCGGTGGTGGCGCAGGCGGCGGCGCCTTGGGCCCGCAGGCTGCCAAGCCGGCAATCCCAGCCATGACCATCCCCAACGTAACGAACTTGCGCATATGCGAACCCATTGCTTGTTTTCTCATCCCGTTGGCCTGCCTCACTGCCGCAGGCGGGCTGTATCCGCGCTTAACTAACCGCTTCGGCCCATAAAGCAAATGCCCGGCGCGCCAGAAAGCGCGCCGGGCACGATAGACGCCCTTTAC
>JAGNTK010000091.1:1766-5085 GCA_017987575.1 Novosphingobium sp.
TTCTCATCCCGTTGGCCTGCCTCACTGCCGCAGGCGGGCTGTATCCGCGCTTAACTAACCGCTTCGGCCCATAAAGCAAATGCCCGGCGCGCCAGAAAGCGCGCCGGGCACGATAGACGCCCTTTACAGGGCTGTGTTTAGTCGCGGCTGCCGAGGAAGCTCAGCAGGAACTGGAACATATTGATGAAATCAAGGTAGAGCGACAACGCACCCAGGATCACGACCTTGCCCATCATGTCGGTTCCAGCGACATGGTAGTAGGTATCGCGCAGCCGCTGCGTATCCCATGCGGTCAGCCCGGCAAAAATCACCACGCCCAGCACCGAAATCGCCAGCGCCAATGCACCCGATTGCAGCCACAGGTTGAGCAACATCGCAATGATAATGCCAATCAGCCCCATGGTCATGAAGCTGCCCATCGCCGAAAGGTTGCGCTTGGTGGTGTAGCCATAGAGGCTAAGCCCGGCAAACGCGCCTGCGGTGGCGAAGAAGGTGGTGGCGATCGAGCTGCCGGTATAGCGCAGGAACAGCGTTGACAGCGACATGCCCATCAACACCGCGAATGCCCAGAACATCAGTTGAAGGGTGCCGGTGCTGAACCGATTCTGGCCGAATGACATCGCCATCACGATTGCCAGCGGTGAAAGCACAACCAACCACATCAGCGGCGAGCCGACCATTGCGAGCGCCGTTCCCGAGGTGAACATCATCAGCGCAATGACGCCTGACAGCAGCACGCCCGAGGCCATGTAGTTGTAAATCGAAAGCATGTAGCGGCGCAGGCCCTGATCCATGGTGACAGCGCCCAGCGCCTCACCATTCAGAACCGGTCCGTTGCCAAACGGCGACTGGGTGGTTCGGGGGTCGTTCCATTCAGACATGACTCACTCCTTTGCGCCCCACAATAGAGGCGATGCAGTGAATATCGGGTGGATTGGCTTTGGTTTCAAGCAAAACCGGAATGCAGTTCGTCGATGCGCCCTATTGCCGCGCCGCTGCCGCAAGCTCTGCCCCGCGATCACGCGCCGCGCGCAGGGTTGCCTCGATCAGGCGGAGAAACGCCTGATCCGCATCCAGCACGGCCAGACCGGCCGCTGTCGTTCCGCCCGGGCTGGTCACACGCCGGGCCAGTTCAGCCGGTTCATCAGCTGAATTGGCAGCCAGCATTGCCGCGCCTTCAACCATCGAACGGGCCAGCCGGTCAGCCTGCGCCGGATCCAGCCCCAGCGCCGCGCCGCCTTCGGCCAATGCTGCAATGAAGCGATAAACGAAGGCCGGGCCAGAACCCGCCAGCGCAGTTACGGCATCAAGCTGATCTTCGCTGGCGAGCCATTCTGCCGTCCCCAGCGGGTTCAGGAAGGCCTGCACACCCGCGAGTCCAGCCGCGTCCAGCCCATGCCCAAACAGACCCAGCGGGGACTTGCCAATCGCGGCGGCCAGATTGGGCATCACCCGCACCAGCGCCCGCGCCGCCGGAAAGTGTGCCGCCAGCGTTGCCAGTTCGGCCCCGGCCAGAATCGACAGCACTATTGCGCCGCGCGTCGCCGGCTCCAGCGCCGGAGCAACCTCGCCCAGCGCCTGCGGCTTGATCCCCAGTAGGACAACGTCAAAAGCTTCCGCAGGCACTTCGCGGAGCAGCCGCACGCCAGCGGGCGCCTCGGCCAATACCGGATCGACCACGGTAAAGCGCGCCGGATCAAACCCGGCCGCGAGCCAGCCCGCCAGCATCGCCCCGCCCATATTGCCGCAACCGACGATCAGGATCGAATCCATGGACCTTTGCCTTGCAAAATTTTGATCCCACGGAAGCTCACAAACTTCACAGGGTTCACAGAAAGAAAAAGCGGCCCACTCCAACCGCAGCCGCGATCATGGCAGCGCGGGGGGAAGTAGGAAAGGGGGTTGCGGGGGTGCGGGGGGTTTTGCTGGCTCGTGCAGGCGCACCCGTTCCGACCAGATAGCAGCCGTTGCCCGGCACAGTGAACTGCTGGCCGTTTATGATCGAGGCAGTTAGCAGACCGTCAGCTTACGACAACATTGCGGACATTCTAAAGGTAAGTGTTTTGCAATGCTTTGTGGCCTAATTGGTGACCATGGATTGGCTCTCAAACCTATGACTTTTTCGACCGGGGGTTTTGTGCGTCTTAACTCGTTTGTGATCGTCGCCCTGACAGCGCTCTCGCACGCATTAACCGTTGCCTTGTTTCTAACAGTACGCATGCTTTTCGGCTTTGATTGGACCAATCACTTTGCCTACTTGGTCTTGCCACTCGGTGCGTTCGTGTATGGTAGCCTCGGCTCAATCGGTGCCGGTTATGCCTTGCGTTGGACTCATAGCGCTCCGACACCTCCGTTGCTGAACCCTCTGATTGGCGCAGCGATGGTTTCGTTAGTGGTTTACTCGCTGATTATCGCAACACTTGTCAGTCAAGCAACCGGCGGCCAAGTCAGCGTTTTGGGCGCGCTTGTTGGCAACATCACTGACACCGAATTAGTCTACGGCCGAGCTGGGCAGCAAGATGATAGTCTTGGCGCAGTTGGCGGTTGGGGGTTCTTGCTGTTAGGGATCAAGCTCGCCGGAGCTGCGGGAGGCGCCTACGTTGCATACGAGGGCATGCTATTTCGCAATTCAAAAAAAGCTCGCGACCACGGGAGCGTGACTGAGTGAGCCTTAGCAGTCTTTGATGCGCCGAATGTCTGCTCTCCCCAAAACACAGACTTCCACTAGCCGCCAGAATCTCCCGCAGTGCGTAGTAACGCCCTACGCCTCGCCAGCAGCATCAACCATCGAGCTGGCCAGCGCTTCAGCCGGGGTCTTGTCGCCCCACAAGACGAACTGAAACGCGGGATAGAACCGGTCGCACTCTTCGACCGCCGCTTCGACCGCAACTTGCGCCTGTGCTAGGCTGAGCAAGCCCTCGTCGCCGAGCAGCAGACCGTGGCGATAGAGCAGGACATTGCCGCTCGACCACAGGTCGAAATGGCCAACCCAAAGCTGCTCGTTGACCAGGGTCAGCAGTTCATACACCGCCGCGCGTTTGTCATCTGGGATGCGGATATCGGGCAGGCACAGCAGTTGCAGGACGTGGTCCTCACGCCGCCAGACCCCGCGCAGGGTGTAGCTGGCCCAGGAGCCCTTGATCTCGCCCGACATCTCGTCCTCGGCAACGAATTCGCACGGCCAGCCGCGCGCCTCGAACAGCGAAGCGAGCATATCGACGGGGGCAGAGTCCTCATCGCGTTCAAAGGTGTGGCGTTCGCCTTGCATCATGCGGCGGTGGATGCAGCGGCAAGGGGGCAATGGACAATCCACGGCGCG
>JAGNTK010000091.1:5185-7865 GCA_017987575.1 Novosphingobium sp.
TTGGGTGCTGGCGCGGGGGACGGCGGCGGCGCCTTGCCCAGATCAAATCCGGAGACTGCCGGAGCGTCAGCTCCGCCCACAGTGGCAAAGCCCGGCCCGGTCGCCGCTGGCACCGCCGTCACTACGGGCGGAGGTGGTGGTGGCGGAGGTGGAGATGGAGGAGGTGGAGTCGGGGCTGGCGCCGGTTTCGGCGGCACTGTTGCGGTGGCCAGCTTGGTCGGCGCTGCGGTCACTTCGCGGCTGACTTTCGGCTCAGGTGGCGGGATGGGCACGGGCTTTGGCGTGGCGGTGGCCACTGTGCGACCTTTGCCGTCGCGCCCCTTGCTGGTTCGGCCCTTGCCTTTGTCCGGAGCTGGAACGGTGGCCGCGAGCGGCGCCGGCGCCGCTGCAACCTGTACCCGCGAGCGTGAATAATAGGCCAGCCGGGGATCATCATGGCCAATTTCGGCAGCACGCGGAAACCGGCCCAGATTGCCAGCCGCAGCCTGCTGCGCCGCTGTCAGGCGCGGCATATAGCGCAAATAGGCGGTTATTGCGGAGGCCATTTCCGCTGGCATGGTCTGCCGCGCAATCGCCTCGGCCTCGTCAGTTTGGCCCAGAATCGCGAGGCCAAAGGCGCGGGTTCGCCAAGCGGCCTTGTCTTGCCGCTGCAGCAGCGGCGCCAGCGTTTGCTCCATGCCTTTACGGTCGCGCGAAATCGCCTGACTCAGTGCCAACCTGCGCAGCGTTTCGTCGCTTGGCGCACCAGCCAGCGCTTGGCGGTAATAGTATTGTGCGGTCCGGCTATCGCCGACCAGGTCAAAGGCCAGCCCGCGGTCTGCGAGGTATTCAGGCGCGATTGGCCCGGCCTTTTCCGCTTCGTCGAACAGCTCGATCGCGGTGAACGGGTCTTCGGCCATGACATGGGCACCAGCCAGTGCGGCCTTGGTGCCCGCATTGCCCGGCTGGAGCTGCAAGGCCCGCTCAAAAAATCCGATCGCCGCCTGGGCATCGCCCAGTTCAAGCGAGGTTTTGCCCGCCTCGATCAGCGCGGCAACATCCTGCGGATTCTTGGCGAGCCGGCCCAACGCATCGTTCAGCCGCATTCCGGCCGATTTCTGCGGGATCGGCTGCACCACCGGGCGACTGACCGACTGCACCGGCGCAGGCTGAGCGACTTGCGCTCCGACATAGGCCGGCACCGCCAGCAATGCAGCGCCAGACAAAAGGCGGGCCGTTGTAAAGCAAAAAGCAGGCTGGATCATCGGCAAGCGGGTTACCCTTTTTGCCCCACCAAGCAAGCGGGGATCGCATTCCCCAAAAATGCGATCTCCAGACCTAATCCACGCCGAACGTGGCTATTGGTTGTTCTGACGCCCCAGGAAGCGCGGAATTGACAGCGAAGGGCCATCTGCATCCTCATCTTCGTCATCGTCTGCAGCACGGCTTCCGCCACGCGACAGGTTGGCCATACGTTCAAACAGTGTCGCGCCGCTGCCGCCCGGTCGCGGCGCGGAGCGTGCAGCAGTGGGTGCAGGCGGCGTTTCACCAGTAGCTTCAGCCGCACCCGCGCCATCCCCGCCAGCAGCACCTGCGCCATCGACCGTATCATCGCTGCCCGAAACCAGGCCGCGGCGGCGCCCTGGCATGGCGCTGGAGACTGGTTCATCCTCATCAACCAGGCGAGAAGCATCAAGCAGCAGTTCATCGCCGCTCGCGTCGTCCAAATTGTCTGCCGAAGCGCTGTCGATCGCTTCGCCGTCTGCTTCGAGTTCCAGTTCGAGCGGCTCATCCCCGCCGTCATCTGCTGTTTCAGGCAGATCCCAATCATCTGCAGCAGCAGTGCTTTCCGGTTCAGCTTCTGCTTCAGGTTCAGCTGCCAGTTCAGGCTCTGGCGCAGTCGCCGTGCGGTTAAACAATGGCTCTGCAGCTGCAGCAGGCGCAGCCATCGCCGGGCGCGCCGGCCCGCGTGAGCTACCCATGCTGAATGGACGGCTGCTGGTATCTTCGACCTGAGTATCGCTCTGATCGATCCCGGTGGCGACCACCGAAACCCGGATCTTGCCATCAAGGTCAGGATTGAAAGCGCTGCCCCAGATGATGTTGGCATTGGGATCGACCAGTTCGCGGATGTGGTTCGCGGCCTCGTCGACTTCGAGCAGCTTCATGTCTTCGCCGCCGATGATCGAAATGATCACGCCCTTGGCGCCCTGCATCGAGACGCCATCGAGCAGCGGGTTGGCAATCGCCTTTTCCGCCGCTTCAAGCGCACGATTTTCGCCGGTGCCTTCGCCGGTGCCCATCATCGCCTTGCCCATTTCGGCCATGACCGAGCGGACGTCCGCAAAGTCGAGGTTGATCAGGCCGGGCATGACCATCAGGTCAGTGATCGAGCGCACTCCTTGCTGGAGCACCTCGTCCGCCATCTGGAAGGCTTCCTTGAAGGTCGTTTCCGCCTTGGCGACCAGGAACAGGTTCTGGTTAGGAATGACGATCAGGGTGTCGACATGCTTTTGCAGCTCTTCGATCCCGGCTTCGGCGGCGCGCATCCGGCGCGTACCTTCGAACAGGAACGGCTTGGTCACAACGCCGACCGTCAGCACGCCTTTTTCACGGGCAGCCTTGGCGACCACGGGGGCCGCGCCAGTGCCAGTGCCGCCGCCCATGCCAGCGGCGATGAAGCACATATGCACGCCTTCGA
>JAGNTK010000092.1 GCA_017987575.1 Novosphingobium sp.
CCTCCATCTCAGCCCGGGTATACACTGTCAGGCGCTGCCAGCGGCGAATGGTGGCGGCGACTTCATCGGGATTGGCATCCGGCGTGATGGTGACCAGAATGGCATTGACGTTTGTATTGCCCGATTGAACGGCATTCACGGCTTGCGCCACCGCCGGATTGCCCGGCGGGTTCAGTTGTGGGTTGGCCGCCGTGCGCGCGCGTTGGCGGACAATGGCGTCGCTGTCCTTCTGGAACTGGGCGGCCTGCGCATCCTTCAGCGAGAGGAACAGCATCGGATCACCGCCCGATGACACCATCCGGCTGGTCAGCCCGACAATCGTATAAAAATTGCGGCGCACTTTGACGCGATCACCAATCGCGAAGCCGGTCTTCACATCGGCCACAGCTTCATAGTGGCCACGCACGATCTGGCGTCCGGAAATCAGATGGTTGGGCTGGCCGGGCAATCCCGGTTCACCCATTTCCGCCCCGACGACCATCACCCGCACATCCTTATCGCCGTGGGCGATCTGCATCGTCAGGTAAGTAACGCCCGCTGCTTGGGCGACACCGCGCATCGCCTGGATTGGGCGCTCGCTATCCTCGGTCAGGCTGGAGGGTTCTGCGTAGGGGCCAAGCGTGTCCTTCTGCACAACCCACAAGTCAGCCCTGCTGTTGTCGAGCAAGGCCTGCGCGTCATCGACCATTCCGCGATAAACCCCGGCCATCGACAGAGTGACGCCGATCAGCAATCCCAATCCCACGCCGGTGAGCACAAATTTGCCCCAGCCATGCAGGATATCGCGCCCGGCCAGACTGATCATGGTAGCGCATCGACAATGCTGAACCGACTGCTGGCGGAGAGTGCCTTGGCGCTATGCAGTACGATTTTCTCGCCCTTGGAGAGGCCGCCCAAGACCTGCACCCAGCCGCCGAGATCTCCGGCGCCCAACTTGACCGGTGCAAATACAAGATCACCCTCACGGATTACCCATACTCCGGTTTGGCCGTTAACACGGTGGACGGCTGCGTTGGGGATGGCCAGCGATCGTGCCTGTGCGGGCAGGGACACAGTGACCTCCGCCAACTCACCGATTGCGGGCAGGCCGCCGGAGTTTGTAAACCGCGCCTTTGCAAGTACTTCCTCGGTCAACGCATCTGCCATCGGCTCAATGCGTTCGATTGTTCCCGGTACGGGCGCGTCCGGCCTTGACCGCAGAGCAATCCGCACCGCTTGACCCGCCGCCAGGCCCGCCGATTGGGTCTGATCGAAGCGCACATTGATCCACAATTGTGATGGATCGATGATCTCGATCACGGCCTGACCGGCCACCACGGTTGTGCCGGGTTCTACAACTCTGCGTACCACCAGTCCTGCGTGCGGTGCGACAAGCCGCAGATTGGCGCGCTGCTCGACCAGGGCAGACCGTTCCGCGCCCAGACGTCCCCGATCCATTGCAGCAGCACTGCGATTTGCCTGTGCAGCGACAAGCCCGGCCTGTGCTGCGGTTAACTCCTGTCGGCGTTGATCGACCATCGCATCGGTGACCCAGCCGCCCCGCTTCAGATGCTCCGTTCGTGCTAACACTGATCGGGCGAGAACAACCCGAGCGTTCGCATCCGCAATCTGCGCGATGGCGGCCTGTTCCAGCGCGGCAGACCGTGCGGTCCCGCCAGCTGCAGCATCGATCCGCTGGTCCAGGTCGACGGGATCGATTTGCGCCAGCAATTGCCCTGCCACTACTGTATCGCCCACATCCACGGCGACCATTGTCACGCGGCCCGCAGCTGTCGGCCCGACCTTTTGCGTGTAGCGCGCTTCGACGGTGCCGATGCCGAACATGGCCGGGGAAACGCTGCGCTCTTCCACCTGGGTGACTGTCACGTTGATCGGTGCCAACGGGCCGGATCGAAGGGCGACCCATGCAAACAGCAACAGCAACGGCACCAGCACTGCCAGCATTGTCCATCCACGGCGGCTCAGCTTAAATGGGAAGCTCATGCTGCACCTCGCAGACCATCGAGGAAGAGTTCGAAAATCCGCGGCGAAATCGCTGGCATATTGGTGAAATCATCGGCTGCCATCGCCTGCATCACCAACCCCTGCACCATGCCCAGGAACATGGTGGCAGCTGCTGCGCAATCAGCGTTTTCGTCTATTTGGCGTTGAGCCTTGGCAAGTTCGAGCAGGCCAAGCACACGACTACGATACCCGCTCATCAGCGCCCGCACTTTCGCCTTGCCAGGGGCGTCGGCATCGCGCTGCAACTCTCCGAACAGGATTCTTGGGACTCCGACATGCTCTACAACAAAATCGATATGGGCAACGAAGATGGCCTGCAATCGATCTGTCGGCGTTGCTCCAGCAACTCCATCAATCCGCGCCAGCAGTGTATCGCTCGTCCAGTCCATCACGGCCAACCAGACGGCCTGCTTGTCAGGGAAATGACGGAATAGCGCACCTTGGGTTACCCCCATATGCGCTGCAATCTGCGCAGTGGTGATGTCTGCGGGATTGGTCGTAGCCGCCAGTGCGATCACCGCTTCCACGGTTGCGGCCCGGCGCACATCGGCAGGAAGTTTTGTGCGGGACATGAGCCGCCATAACATTTTGATAGTAATTAGTCACTATCTTTCGTGCATTGGTACGGCAAATATGGCCTGTTAAATGTCAAGCTCCCCAAAGCAACGTCGGCATCCCCAATTAAAACTTTGCGTCGAGTGCCAGCCAAATTTTGGTTGTATCCGTCGCGAAAACATCTGCATCGTAGCGCGCAAATTTGGCAGAAGCGGTCAGCTTCTTTGTCACGGGATACGAAATTTGCGCATTCCATTCGCTACCGTAATGCAAACCTGCGCGCGTTGAACGATAATCATGCCAGACCCCGCGCAATGTGAGGCCCGCCAGAGGCTTGTTGGCGGGGATTTTGTAGCTCGCATCCAGATAGATGTCGCGCAGTCCATTTGCCGGGGTTGTCAGGAACTTGTCTGCCCAGCCATTGAACGCATGCAGCGTGGCCAGCGGTGTTTGAACGGCTGCCGCACCATCTCCCTCCAAGCGCTCCAGCCCCCCCCTTAACGTAAAAGGTCCGTAGCTCAGCCCCGGCTCAAGGCGCAGATAATCCAAGGCGAAACTGCGCGGATTGGCCGCGAAATCTTGCTGGCGGGCATACTCGGCGGCGTAGAGGAATTTCAGCCCCTTGCCGACAGGTCGCTCGCCAGCGATCCGTACGCCTAGGGTCCGCGAACTGGCCAAAGATTGGGAAGGAATATCCAGCCAGTAACCATAACCCGAGATCGTACCGATCCCATTGATTGTGTAGCCAGCGCGCGCGCCGTTGATCGCCGTCCCACGCCAGATACCTTGCGGTGAATCCGGGCCAAAAACGCGATTGACGCGCCAAGCATAGAGGTAATCGAAAGTCATGCCCTTGAGCGGCTTCAGCGTCACGCGCGCGGCATCAAGGGTTTGATCATTCTGGCGCCAGCCAACTGATCCGATCCAGCGCTGGTTATCAAGATTTACCGCTTGCCGCCCTGCGTTCACCTCAACCACAGCATCCGGCTTCCAGCGAATATAGGCTTGATTGAGCAGTACGTCCGAAGGGTCTGCAACCACCGGATAGTCAGTCAAGCCATTTACCGTATCGTTATAGCGCGGCTTGCCCAGACGGAGGATCGCCTCTCCTTCAATGACCCCGCTAAAACCATTCCATTCTGCTGAACGAAGTCCCGCCCGCACGCGCAATGTGGATGCTGTCGCATCCTCAGCCAAGCCGTCTTGGTCGACCAGTTCCAAACGGTAGCGAACGTCGGCATAAGGGGTGATCGCTGCGGGTTCGGCCTCTTGAGCTAAAGCCGCTCCAGTCGTGCATGCGGATACCATAAGGCAACTGGCAATGAATTTTAATTGATGCATGTTTTCCAGATAGCCACTAAATGGCAGTTGTGTTTGATTTATATCAAACGCCACTCACTTCAGATTGGGATTGCTCAACGACCATGACATTCGACGATATGACCTTGGCCCGGATACTCCATGTGATCGCCATCGTCGGCTGGATCGGAGGCGTCTGGTTTGTAACCTTTGTCGCGATGCCAGCCCTGTCGCGGAACGAAGCACCCGAAACCCGGCTTGCCGCATTTCACCGCATCGAAAGCGGATTTGCCCCGCAGGCCAGAATTTGGGTGCTATTGGCCGGTGCATCCGGCTTCTGGATGACGCACCGCGCAGAACTTTGGTCCCGCTTTGCTGATCTGCACTTCTGGTGGATGCACGCTATGCTCGCGCTCTGGACGGTATTTGCGCTGATGCTGTTCGTCATCGAACCGTTGTTTCTTCATAAACGCATGGCTGAATCGCAAACTCCACAAGCCGACTTCCTACGCATGGTGGCCATGCATCGGGTCTTATCCGTTATCGCAGTGGTGACGGTGTTCGGAGCGATGGGCGGTGCTCATGGCCTCTTCTGAACGAAGCGCACGTTTTCCACGCATCCTGTTTGCAGCCCCGCATCGACTGGCTTTTCTTGTGGGAACGCTCAATGTCTTAGCACTTGCGCTCTGGTGGCTCGCGCAGATGGCCGGACTGCACCTGATTCCACTCAATCTGCCATCGGGCAACCTGCCGCCCACGCTGCTGCACGGTCCTGTGATGCTGTATCTGCTGCTCGCGCCCTTCATCTTCGGCTTTCTGATGACGGTCTTCCCGCGCTGGATGGGCTATCCCGACCTTGCGGCTGGCCAATATGGGCCTGTTGCGGTGTTGCTCGCTGCCGGCAGCCTGTTGGCTCATTCTGGTCTCTGGCTTGGCATGGACGCCATCCTCATGTCCGGCTTCGCTGTCTTTGGAACAGGATGGGCGCTAGCGTTGCTGATCCTGGGGCGTTTGATCCGGCAAAATACATCTGATGCCAAAGCAATCTGCTGGCACGCGGTTTCCGCTTTGGCCGCCCTGACCTTGGGCCTGATCGGGCTTCTCGCTGCCCTTGCCTTCTTTGTTGCAGCCTCTGCCGAGGTCTTGAAGATCGCAAACCGGATCGGCATTACTCTGTTCCTGCTGCCTGTCTTTTTGACGGTATGTCACCGCATGGTGCCATTTTTCGCAGGCAGCGTAGTGAAGGATTATGTCCGCTGGCGGCCTGATTGGCTGATCGGCGCACTTTGGATTCTGCTGGCCGCCAAGTTTGCAGCTGACCTTGGGGGCTGGCTAGCATTTGACCTCCTTGCCTCAACCGCGCTCGCAGTACTCTCTGGGTTTATGGCTTGGAAATGGTGGCCACGTGGCCCTGCTCCAGGCCTATTCAAAGTGCTGATCTGGGGATTTGCCTGGGCACCTGCCGGGTTCTCCCTATCAGCATTCAAAGCAATGGGGTTCAACTTGGGCCGCGCACCCGATCATGCCTTGATGATTGGCTTTTCGTGCAGCCTGTTGGTAGCCATGGTCACGCGCGTGACGCATGGCCATTCGGGTCGCCCGCTTGAAATGTCTGCAGCGGCATGGATTGCCTTCTTCTCTATCCAGATTGCCGCTTTGTCACGGGTAGGTGCGGCGATAATAGATGAACACGGGTTTATGCTGATCTCAGCAGCTGGTGTCTTTTTCGTCGGCCCGCTCCCTTGGTTGCTGCGCCACGCGAAGATTTATGGGACACCGCGTCTGGATGGAAAACCGGGCTAGTGAACGGGAAGCGCCTCCTCGCAAGCCTTGCCGTTACGGGCCTTGCCCTTATCGGTGTTTGAAAGGAGTTTTGGTGATGACCAATTTGAACCGCCGCAGTGCCATCGGTGCAATGGGTATGGGGGTCGCAGGGGCCGCTGCCCTTGGCCAAGCAAAGGCCGCCGAACTTTCGCCCGCCTTACCGCCTGCCTTCTCAGGCGGACATAAACCCCAACCGCTCAAATTCGATCCAGCCAAACTGACCGGCCTTTCTGAAAAGCTGATCCAGTCGCACTATGACAACAACTATATCGGTTCGGTGCGCACGCTGAACATGATTGAGGGACGGCTTGCTGCAGCAATGGCCGACAAGGACTTGCCGCCGGTCGTCTATGGCGGATTGAAACGCGAGGAACTGCACCGCACCGGATCGGTGATCCTGCACGAACTCTATTTCGGCGCGCTGGGTGGTAACGGCATGGCAGCGGGCGATGTCCGCACCGCGCTCGCGGGCGCTTTCGGAAGCTACGAAGCATGGGAGGCCGAGTTTCGCCGCACCGCGATGGCACTGGCGGGCGGCTCTGGCTGGTGCGTGCTGGCGTTCAACCTCCACACGAACAGCCTTCACAATTATTGGGCGTGGGATCACATGCACCAGCCCGCCGCAAGCGTGCCGTTGCTAACGCTCGATATGTATGAACATGCCTTCCATATGGATTATGGCACAGCGGCGGCGAAATATGTCGATGCCTTCATGGCCAATCTTGACTGGGAAGAGGTTGACCGGCGCTTTCGGAAAATATCGGTTAGCATGCGTGTTGGGTGAAGGGTTTCGATGGCACAGGTTTCCGATCTCAAACTTCACTTCAATCACATAGCAGACTGCCATTCATCCCGTTTCGCCATGAAACTAATGCGCGCAAAATGCAGCAGGCTCTGCGCCATTGATCTTGTAAATACGACACACAACTCTTGCTATCGAACCGCGTTGCAGAACAAAATTTCGACAATAAAATCTCATCTCGTTCCGTGACTATTGACGAGAATTCAAAATGCCCGAGCCAGACCGTATCATCCGTCTCAAGACCGTCATCAACCGTAGCGGTTTGTCTCGCTCAACGGTCTATCGCAAAATAAGCGAAGGCACTTTTCCGCCGAAAGTGAAGCTGAGTCTAAACGGTGTCGGTTGGCGCGAATCCGAACTCAACCGCTGGATCGCAAATCCGGCTGCCTATCGTCCATTGGTTGACGTGGCGGAATAAGCCTCAATCCCGGCGCTTATCGCACCAGATAAAGCTGCGGTCGGGTGTCTGGTACCTCGTGCTGTTGCAGCGTGGCAATCCCTGCGGCAGTCTGGGCGTCTAAATAGTCCGCCCAGTCCTGCAACATCCGACGGCGCGGCGTGAGATATTCCGCCGCGTTGTAGGCCCCGCGAACTTCGTTTTCCTCCGAGTGGGCGAGCTGCATTTCGACCCAATCGGCGTGATATCGGCGCATCCAGATTGGTGGGTCGCCATATTCGACGAGTTGCTCGTTGGCCCAGGTGCTGGCGATGCTGCGAAAGCCGTGGACGGTTTGACGGCTGATATAACCCATCCGGTAGATGGCGTAGATCATCGTGTTTTCGGACAACGGGCTTTCGGGCTTGTTACCGGGAAAAACGAACGGCTCGTTTGTCGCGGTCAGCATTCCGGCAATGATCGCCTCGGCTTGCTGGGACAGCGGGACGATATGTTCGCGCTTCATTTTCATCCGCTCAGCGGGGATGCGCCAGATGGCATTTGGCGACCCCAACCCCTCAAATTCTGACCTCGCGGCGAAACGCAGTTCCTTGGTGCGCACCCAGGTCAGCAGGGCAAAGTGCAGGGCACTGCGGGTGATGACTGATCGCCGCGGGTTTTCCTCGGTGTAGCGATCCAGTTTCGCAAGAAAGTGCGGTAGGTCTGCGGTGGGTAGGCGCGTCATATGCCGCACACGTGGTTTTGGCTTCAAAGCCCCGCGCAGGTGCGTTGTAGGATCGGCCTTGGCCCACCCAGAGGCTATCGCGAACTGAAAGACTTGACCGACGCACTGCTTGGCGCGGCGGCTGATATCGAGCGCACCGCGTGCTTCGATTTGGCGGATCATCGCCAACACGTCGGGCGCTGTGATTTCCTCGATGTGCATTTCACCAAGGAAAGGAAGCACGT
>JAGNTK010000017.1 GCA_017987575.1 Novosphingobium sp.
GGAATGGTGGCGAGTGCAAGGAATGGCAAGGCCAGCCCCAGCCCCAATGCAGCGAACAGCACCAGGGCTTCTGCAGCGGGTAGCAGCAGTGCAGCGCCCATCGCTGCGGCCATGAATGGCCCGGTGCATGGCGTTGCAACGAAGGCTGCCAGCAGTCCGGTGGCAAAGGCGCCTTTTGGTGATCCGCTGGCTGCAAATCCCGGCACTGCAAAGTCAAACACACCCAGCAGGTTGGCTGTGATAACCGCCGCCAGCAATAGCAGGGCGGCGACCACCAGCGGTTCCTGTAGCTGGAACGCCCAGCCAACTTCGGCGCCGCCCGCGCGCAAGACCAGCAGCAGCACGCCTAGCGCCACACATGCCAGCACAACTCCGGCGCTGTAAGCAATTCCTTCGGCCGGGGCCTGTGCCTCGCTTTCGCCTGCCCGGGTGAGGCTGAGCGCCTTCAAGGACAGGATAGGAAAAACACATGGCATCACGTTCAGCAGCAACCCGCCAACCAGCGCCGAAAGCACAAGTGCCCACAGCGGCGGCAGGATCAGAGGCTGGCTGATTGGCGCACCACCGGTGGGTACCGAGCCGGGCAGCGCGGCCAGAGTGACCCCATTTCCGGCTTTGTCAAAGCGCAGCACTGCTGCGAGTGTTGACGGGCTGAGTGGATCGAACTTTGCGCGGGGGAGCGCAATCACCAGCCGGTCACCCTGCCGCCGGAACTGCTGCGGGGCGGCATAGTCGACCACGCGGTGCTCGCCCACAAACAGGTGCGGGGAACTGAGCGGCACGGCAGCAGGCAGCGGGATCGATATCCGCACCGTCCCGCCTTCAATTGCAAAGCTGGCCTTTGATCCGAGTGGCGCGGGAAGCGCAGCGCGCCATTTGTCAAACTGCGGATCGGGCGCGCCTGCAGTGCCGACGACAACCACCGCCGAGAGGTCTGCCTCCTCAGGAACACAAACCTTGTCCGTGCAAGCTAGCCATTCCAGCTCGACCTCAAACTTGATCCGCGTTCCCGGCTGTGCGTCGGCGGGCAGGGTCAGCGTCGTCAGCACCGCATAGTCATGCTCGTAAACATGGTTCATCAGGCCTGAAACTATCAGCGTGGATGGCACCGGATAGGCCAGTTCACCCACCTTGGCCCCGGCGGGCAAAGACCATTCTGGCGACAGCCCCAGTCCGGCATCGCCTGGGTTGTACCAATAGCCATGCCAGCCCGGGCTGGTCTTCATCAAGAACGCCAGCGTCACCTTGCCGCCGGGGGCAGCAGGGCCTTCGACCAGCAGCTGCGGGGTGATGTTGGTCGGCGCTGCAAGCGCTGGCGCGGCGAGCAGCACCGCACACAAATGCAACACCATGGTCACAAGGCGGCGATAGAGCTGCGTCACGCGGAAAGTCTCCTTCTGCCACCCCTTGCGCTTGGCGCCGGGCGAGGGCAACAGGGCTGTGCCGTCTATTCGTCCCTATTTCAAGGAAGCTCGATGCGCTGTTTTACCGCTCCGTTTGTTCTGGCCAGCGCACTGGCGCTTTCGGCATGCGCCGGGACTGCCGCCAAATCGCCGCAAACTGTGGCCGAAGCGCCAGCACCGGTCGGTCCGCCCAAGCTGATTGTGGCGATTTCGATCGACCAGTTTTCGGCCGATACGTTTGCCCAATTTCGCCAGCACTATTCGGGCGGGTTCGTGCGGCTTGCCAACGGCGTGGTCTTTCCGTCGGGATATCAATCACATTCGGCGACAGAAACTTGCCCGGGCCATTCGACCTTGCTGACCGGTGTGCGCCCGAATCGTAATGGGATTGTCGCCAACAGTTGGTTCGAGCCCGATGGTCCGCGCGGCGACAAGACAATCTATTGCGCTGAGGATGAGCGTGATCCGGCCAGTTCAGCCAAAAATCCGGTGGTTTCCGCCTACCACCTCAAGGTCCCGACGCTGGGTGACCTGATGAAGAGCGCCGATCCCGCCACCCGCAATGTCGCGGTTTCGGCGAAGGACCGCGCCGTCATGATGATGGGTGGGCACAAGATCGATGCCGCCTGGTGGTGGAAGGGCGGCGCCTTCGTAAGTCACAAGGATCGCGCCGCGACCCCGGCGGTGCTGGCAGTCAATGCCAAGGCTGCGGCTACGATCAAGACGGGCGCTCCGGCTATGCCGATCCCGGCCTGGTGCAAGGCGGCCGACAACGCGGTTGCAGTGCGCGGGACCACGTTGGGTACCGGGCGGTTCCTGCTTGAGCCGGGCAAAGAAGGCGGCTTTCGCGTTTCACCCCGGATGGACAGCGCCACCGTCGACCTGGCGATCGGGCTGACCGATGAAATGAAACTGGGCCAAGGATCGGCGCCTGACATACTGTCCGTATCGCTTTCGGCGACCGACTATGTCGGCCACGCCACCGGAGTGGCCGGAGCGGAAATGTGCATTCTGCAGAACCAGCTCGATCAGGACCTGGGCAGGCTGTTCGCGCACCTTGATGCCAAGGGCATCGACTACATGGTAGTCTTGACCGCCGATCATGGCGGGCTCGATATGCCGGAAAGGATGGACCAGCAGGCCTATCCCAAGGCAGAGCGGGTTGATCCGGCGCTGGTTCCCGAAAACCTCGCCAAGGCGGTCGCTGCCAAGACCGGGATTGCTGTCGAAGGCCCGCTGGTGTTCGGTGATGCCCCGATGGGCGATCTCTATGTCAGCCGCAAGTTGGACCCGGCGCAGCGGGGCAAGGCGATTGCTGGACTGGTTGGAATCCTGAAGGCGCACCCGCAGGTCGCCGCCGTGTTCACTGGCGAGGAACTGGCCAAGACCCCGCTGCCCAGCGGAAATCCGCAGGACTGGAGCCTGAAGGATCGGGCCCGCGCCGCCTATCATCCCGGCCGGTCGGGTGATGTGGTGCTGCTGCTCGACCGCACTGTCACCCCGATCCCCGAACCGTTTCCGGGTGCCTATGTCGCCACCCACGGCAGCGCGTTCGACTATGACCGGCGCGTGCCGATCCTGTTCTGGCGGCGCGGCATGCGCGGGTTCGAACAGCCGCAACCAGTCGAAACAGTCGACATTGCGCCCAGTATGGCAGCGGTTTTGGGCCTGAAAGTGCCCGACGGCGCCTTCGATGGGCGCTGTCTGGATCTGGATGGCGGCGCCGGGAACAGCTGCGGACAATGAGGAATGTATGACCGATAAGCGCGATCTCGTAATCCTTGGCGGCGGTCTGGTCGGCATGACGCTGGCCTTGGCGGCGGCGCGGGCGGGGATTACCAGCCATGTGGTCGACAAGGCTACGCCCGAAGAGCTGACTGCCGATGGGGTCGATGGCCGCGCATCGGCAATCTCGACCGCCAGTTGGAACCTGTTCTGCAACATTGGCCTCAAGGACCGGCTCGATCCGCTCGGCTGCCCGATCAGCGCAATCGCGGTAACCGACGGCATGAAACCAGGCCGGATCGACTTTGAACCCAAGCCGGGGGACGGGACGCTGGGCCGGATGTATGCAAACCGCGATATCCGGATCGCTTTGTTCGAGGCTGCTCGGGCGGAACCCGCAATCGCCTGGTCAAGCGGCGTTGAGCCAATCGAACGGGTGCGCGGAGAGCATGGTGTTTCGGTCAGCCTCAGTGACGGGCGTACGGTCGAGGCCAGCCTGCTGATTGGTGCCGAAGGGCGGCAAAGCCCGACTCGCAAGGATGCCGGGCTCAGTTCCGCGCGCTGGGATTACCGGCACCGTGCTTTCGTGACGGCGATAACCCACGAAAAGCCCCACGATGGAGTGGCCTGGGAAATCTTTTATCCGGCAGGGCCATTGGCGCTGCTGCCATTGCTCGACCTGCCTGACGGGCGCCACCGCAGCGCTGTCGTTTGGACCTTCGACGAACAGGACGCGAATGGGGTTGCCGCGCTGAGCGATGCCGTGTTCGTTGGAGAAATCGCCGAGCGGATCCAGGGGATCTTCGGCAAGATCGAACTGGTCGCGCCGCGAATGTCTTGGCCGCTGAACTTTCATCATGCCCCCAAGATCGTTGATCACCGGCTGGCGCTGGTTGGTGATGCCGCGCACGGAATGCATCCGATTGCCGGGCAGGGCCTCAATCTGGGGCTGCGCGATGTCGGCGCGCTGGTCGAAGTGCTGACTGAGGGTATGCGGCTGGGGCTCGAACCCGGTGATGCGCAGGTACTGGCGCGTTATGAGCGCTGGCGCAGTCTGGACAATACCACTGTGATGGCGACGACCGATGCGATTGTTCGCCTGTTCGGGGTGCCGGGCCGTGTGCCCAGCCTGATCCGCCGGATCGGGATGGCTGGAGTGCAAAGATCGGGCATTCTGAAACGCTTCTTCATGGACGAAGCGCGCGGAATGTCGGGCGATCTGCCGATGCTGTTGCGGGCTTAGTACGCCGCGTCGCGTTGCGGCGATGGGGTGGGTGCCCGAACCGGGGCTGGCGGGCTGGGGGTAACCGCTGGACCCGGCTGACGCACTTGCTCGCCGGTACCTGCTTTCAGCTTTTCGGGTTCAGCCAGTGCGGCTTGCTCGATCTGGTCCAGCGCCTTTACTGCTTCGGAATAGCGCCGGGCTTTTGCAATCCAGCCGTCGGCCGCCTTGGCGCCGGGCAAGTGCGATACCTCATCAATGGCGGCATCGACATTGCCTGAACCCAGCAGCAATTTGGCCCGTGTAATCCGCGCCGCCGGTGCATTTACGCCGGGTGCATCGCGATGGATGACAAATAACCCAGAAACCTTGCGGCTGAAACGCGTCCAGGTGCTGTCTTCGGGCGTAGTTCCCGTTAGCGTTGGAGCCAGCGTATCGAGTTCGGTCGATAGTGCGTCCAGCGTAACCGGCTGCTTTGCCGCTTCGATCACAGTATTGACCGCCGCAGGACGCGCCGCGCCAAAGCGCAGGCGTAACTGCTCTTCCAGATAGCCCAGCGGGGCGCCGCGCTCGATTGAGCGGCGCGCAGCCAATGCCACCAGCAAGGCCTCGGCCCGGGCTGTGTTCCCTTCTGCAGCGGCGGCTTGCAGATCAATCCGGGCCAACCTCTGCTCCAGTGAAGCAACCTGCTGTTCGAGCAATGCGCCGGTCAAGGGCGCGGCGGTGGCGCTCGGTGACGGGCTGGGCTGGGCAAACCCGGCACCGCTTGTGGCCAGCTGCGCGTCTGGTTTTCCAGGCAAAGCAATCCGCCCATCCCAGATCAGCCAGCCGACCAGGGCAGCACCGGCGATGAACGCCAGCAGAGCGGAGCCGAGCACCGCGCGCAGCATTCCGCCGGTCCGGCGGGCGGGAGCAGGGGAAGTGGTATAGAAATCTTCAGGCATTTGCCGCCTTTATTCTCATTGACCTGCCGGGCGACCCGCAGGCCAAGGGTCTTGGCACATCTGACGCGCCAATGCCAGCAAGGGCTTGTCTTCCGGGAAGGGTACCGTCGCAACTTCGCCCCAGCCATCGCCCGCAGCGGCCATGATCCGCGGCGACAAGACTGCAAGGCGCAGCGTCGCGCGCCGAATTCCGTGCCGTACGCATTGCGACGCAAGATGCCGTGCCGCCTCGGCCGAATGAACCGCAACTATCGCTGGCTGACGCAGGAGCGCGATCAGTTCAGCTGGCATCTCACGCGGGTTGGAGGCATATACCACCCGCTCTTCAACCGTCACACCTTTTGGCAGGGTCAGCGTCACACGGTCTTCGCCAGCAAGCCGAAGCAGGCGCTTGTACTCGGGGGCAAGCTCGGTCAGCAACGCCTGAAGCGAACTGCTGCTGCTCGGAATGATTGTAAACCCGGCCTCGCGCGCCGCAGACGCAGTCGTTTCGCCCACGGCGTAGACCGGCAAGCCCTTAAGTGCTGCAAGGCCGCGTCCGCCATGGCGAAAGACCATCGCGCTGCCGATCAGCAGGGCATCGAAGCGATCCGGCACAACCGCTTCCCAGCTTTTCGGTGACACTTCGAACAGCGGATAGCCGTGAACATCCATCCCGTGCATCCCCCGTGCCAGCGTCAGGCTGGCGGTGCAGCCGGGTTCGGGGCGGATGATGATCAGCGGTACGGCCAAGTGTCAGCCCCCGGGTGGATCGAAGTGCGCGCGGATGGCAGGTCCGGCCTGCGTCAACAGTTGTGCGGCGAGGCGGGCCGGTCCGTCAAGGTCTGTGGCAGCAAAAGTCGCTACGGCTTCCACACGTTCGGCACCGTCCGGACTGAGCAGTGCCGCGCGCAGGGTCAACTCGGCCCCTTCCGTGCAGGTCAGCACGGCAATCGGGCTGTGGCAATTGCCGCCAAGCGCGGCGAGCAAGGCCCGCTCTGCCAACACCGCAATGCGGCTGGGTGCGTGATTGATTGCCGCCAGCAAGCTCAGTGTCTCCACATCAGCTGCCCGCGCCTCGATCGCAATCGCGCCTTGGCCAGGAGCAGGCAGCCAGTCTTCGGGATCAAGCGGCGTGCCAAGGTGGCTCATCCCCAGCCGGTTGAGCCCAGCCGATGCCAAAAGCGTTGCGTCGGCTTCACCGGCCTGGAGCTTGGCCAGCCGGGTCTGAACATTGCCGCGTATGCCAACCACCCGGCAATCGGGCCGCAGGTGCAGCGCCTGTGCGGCGCGACGCGGGGCGCTGGTGCCGATCCGCGCGCCCGGGGGCAGGTCGGCCAAGGACGCCGCGCCGAGCAGGACATCGCGCACGTCCTCGCGCGTCAGGATCGCCGCTATGGCAATTTCAGCGGGGCGGATTGTTTCGACGTCTTTCAGCGAATGGACCGCGAAATCGATCTCGCCGCTGAGCAGCCAGGCGTCGAGTTCCTTGGTCCACAGTGCCTTGCCGCCGATATCAGCCAGCGGGCGATCGAGTATCTTGTCGCCACTCGCAGTGACGGGCACGATCTCAACCTCCAGTTCAGGATGGGCGGCGCAGAGCCGGTCGCGCGCTTCGTGTGCCTGGGCCATGGCCAAGGGTGACGCGCGGGTGCCGAGTTTCAGGGGACGGTTGGGCATGGTGCCTTGTCCTATTGCCCAATCAGGCTAAGGGAAACCCTGCATGGGGATTGTCCTCGGAATTGAATCGTCTTGCGACGAAACTGCGGCCGCGCTGGTGGACAGCGATCGCCGCATCCTTGCGCAGCGGATCGCCTCGCAGGACGATGAACATCGCCCCTATGGCGGGGTCGTTCCAGAAATCGCCGCACGCGCTCACGCAGAGCGGCTCACCCCCTTGATTTCCGCCACTTTGGCCGATGCCGGGTTGGAGCTGGCTGATCTCGACGCGATTGCCGCCACGGCCGGTCCTGGCCTGATCGGCGGGGTGATGGTGGGGCTGGTCAGCGCCAAGGCGCTCGCCATGGCCAGTGACAAGCCGCTGATTGCGATCAACCATCTTGAGGGCCACGCATTGTCGCCGCGGCTGGCCGATCCTTCGCTGCAATTTCCCTATTTGCTGCTGCTGGTATCGGGCGGGCATTGCCAGATACTGTTGGTCGAGGGTGTCGGGCAGTATCGCCGTCTTGGCACCACGATAGACGATGCACTGGGCGAGGCGTTTGACAAGACCGCCAAGATCCTGGGGTTGGGCTTCCCCGGTGGCCCGGCGGTAGAGCGTCTGGCGGCGAGCGGCGATGCCCGCCGGGTCCCGCTCCCGCGACCACTAATGGGAACCCCCGAACCGCACTTCTCATTCGCGGGCCTCAAAAGCGCGGTCCTGCGCGCCAGAGACAGCGGGCTCTATGCTGACGCCGATATCGCCGCTTCGTTCCAACTGGCGGCAGTGGATTGCATCATCGACCGAACCCGCAAGGCGCTCGACCTGATCGACAGGCCTAGCGCGCTGGTCGTCGCGGGCGGGGTTGCGGCCAATCAGGCGGTGCGCGGCGCGCTGGAGGCTTTGGCGCGCGAACAGGGCATGGCCTTTGTGGCGCCGCCGCTGGCGCTGTGCACCGATAACGCGGCCATGATTGCCTGGGCCGGGATCGAACGGTTGGGGCAGAGCGATCCACTCGATTTCGTTGCCCGGCCGCGCTGGCCGCTGGACCCGGATGCCGCTCCGGCGCGCGGCGCGGGGGTGAAGGCATGAGCCAGCCAATCGGCGTGATCGGAGCGGGCGCCTGGGGCACGGCGCTGGCGCAGGCGATGGCCAGCGATGGCACGCCGGTACTGTTGTGGGCGCGTGAGGCCGAGCTGGTTGATGAAATCAACACAGCGCACACCAACAGCCTGTTCTTGCCCGGCGCCGCCTTGGCTCCCGCGATCCGGGGAAAGAATAGCCTTGCCGATCTGGCTGAGCTGCCGATCTTGCTGGTGGTCACACCGGCCCAGCATCTGGCCCGGGTACTGTCCAGTTTGCCCGATGCTCCGCGCGATCTGGTGCTGTGTTCAAAGGGGATTGAGGCTGGCACCGGGCGGTTGATGGCCGATGTTGCCGCTGAAGCGGCACCTGCGGCCAGCATCGCGGTGCTGTCTGGCCCAACCTTTGCTCAGGAAGTCGCAGCCGGTTTGCCGACCGCCGTGACGTTGGCCTGCGCTGGGGGCGAAGCGCAGTGGAACCGGCTGGCCCCGGTGCTGTCGAGGCCAGCGCTGCGGCCCTATTATTCGGATGACGTGACTGGCGCGGAGATCGGCGGTGCAGTCAAGAACGTGCTCGCGATCGCCTGCGGTGTGGTCGACGGGCTGGGGCTGGGCCAAAATGCCCGCGCTGCGCTGATCGCGCGCGGCTATGCCGAAATGACCCGGTTCGGCCTGGCGCGCGGTGCCCGCGCTGAGACCTTGGCGGGGCTTTGCGGACTGGGCGATCTGGTGCTGACCTGTTCGTCCACCGCGAGCCGCAACTTTTCGCTGGGCAAAGCGCTGGGCGAGGGCCTCTCCGCGGAAGAGGCGCTGGCAGGCAAAAGCAGCGTGGCTGAAGGCGCGCATACCGCGCCGGTGCTGCACGCCTTGGCTCACAGCCAAGGCATTGCCATGCCGATTGTCGAGGCGGTGTGCCGTCTGCTGAACGGCGAAGCCCCGGCCAAGCTGGTGGTCGCTGAACTGCTCGCCCGCCCCCTGACCACCGAAGGGGTGCGGCTGTGAGCCACAATGGACCCGGTCATCAGCAGGATATTCAAGCGCTGGCCAAAGGCGGCCAGACCAATGTGCTGGGTTTCATGCTACGCTTGCTGGCGCGGATCCCGTTCCTGATTATCGCCAGCCGGTTCTATGGCGCGGAATCGCTCGGGCGGTTTGCCTCAGCGCTAGTGATGGTTGAACTGGCTGCACAGCTTTGCACGCTCGGGCAAAAGCGTGGTCTGGCTCAGAGGCTCTCGCAAGACTGCGAGCACCCCGCCAATTCGATTGCCGATGCTATGCTGTTGACGGCACTGCTGGCGATCCCGGCTAGCGTGGCGCTCTATCTGTTTCCGCAGGCGATGTACCCGACCGGCAATTTCAGCGAGGCTGACCGGTTGCTGGTCGTCTCGATCCTGCCCTTGGCCTTGACCGATATTGCCTTGGCGGCGCTGGCCTATCGCTATGATGTCGCCAGCACCGTTCGGTCACGCGCGATTGTTGAGCCATGGACGCTGTCGATCACGGCCGGGATTTTCTTTTTCCTGATTCCGGCCAGCGGGCTGCAATTGGCCTTTGTCGCATCGATCCTGGCCGCAGCTTTGGCGGCGCTCTGGCCGCTGTGGCGCAATTATGGGCGGCCCGAACAATGGCGCCCGCATCCGTTGCGGCTGGCGGAACTGGCGCGGGCAAACTTGCCACTGGCCGGGGCTGACGCGGTGGAATGGGGCACACGCAAGCTCGACATCTTCATCCTGCGGTTCTTCGTCGGCGAAGGGGCGATCGGGGTCTATTACTTTGCCCAGCAGATCGCGACCCTGCCGCAAAAGCTGAAAACCAGCTTTGAGCCGATCCTGGGCCCGGTCATCACCCGCAACCTGAAAGAGGGTAACCTCGCCGGGATTGCCGCGCAGGTCCGGCAGGTCGGCTACTGGATCATCGCCGCGCAGTTCGGCATTGCCCTGGCTTTGGCGATCCCGGGGCAGGGGATCATGGGGCTGGGCGGGCCAGATTTTGTCGGCGGTACCGGGGCATTGGCCTTCTTGCTCGCCGCAGAAGTTGTCGCGGCCACGGCCGTGGTCAGCGAAGCCGCGCTGGTCTATGTCGCTCGGGTTCAAAACCTGCTGATCTCGCTGCTGACCTTCACCCTTCAAGGGCTGCTGACACTGGGCGGGATCATGCTGGTGACCAAAATGGGCCTGAACGACAATTTCCGCGCTGCAGCTGCCGCCGGCGCGCTGATGCTGTCGCTGGGGGCCAGTTCGGTACTCAAATCCTGGTTGCTGGCGGCCAAGCTGAACGCCCGCGTCAACAACTGGCGCTGGACGCTCGCTTGGGCAGCGGCCCCGGCGGTACTGACCGGTTGGCTGGCGCTAACCGTGCTGCCGGAATGGGCCGCGCTGATTTTTGGCATGCCTGCCATCCTGTTCGCCTATGCCTACGTCATATGGCACAAGGGCTTTGGCCCTGAGGACCGGGTGCTGTTTCGCCGCAATGTTGGCGGGTAAGTGATGGAGGTGCTGCGATGATCGAGCTGACCCAAACCAATCAATTGATCCTGGGAGTAGTGGTACTGGCGGTCTTGCTGACCGGCTGGATGCTGTGGCGGCGCGCGCGTTCGGCCCCGGCGCGGCGCGAATACAAGCCCGATGTGCTCGATTCCGGCGCCGCATCGGTGCACCGTAATCAGGCGCTGATTGATGCTGCTCCGGCTGCACAGGTGATCGTGCCTTCAGCCGCGAGCGAGATGTTTGGCGGGATCGGCGAGGTGGTCGCAGTAGGTGCGCAGGACGTGGTGGAAGAGGCTGAAGTAGCGGCGCCTCCGCCACCGCCGCCTCCACCGCCCGCTCCGGAACCGGTCGAAGTGCCCGCACCGACGCCCGAGCCTGGGCCAGAGCCGCTGCCCGAGATCACGCCCGAGCCGGAATTCATCCCCGCGCCAGAACCGGAACCTGCGCCCGAGCCGGACCCGATCAGTGACAGCGGCGGGGCAGACGACCTGTCCCGTATCAAGGGCCTCGGCCCAAAGCTCCAGGCGTTGCTCCCGACGCTGGGCCTTAGCACCTTCGCCCAGATCGCCGCGCTTACCGAAGCCGATTTGGTCGCGCTGGACGGAAAGCTGGGCGCCTTTGCGGGGCGTCCGGCCAAGGACAACTGGGTCGAGCAGGCGCGGTTTCTGGCCAGCGGCGATGTGGCCGGGTTTGAGGCGCGGTTCGGGAAGGTCTGAGTTTAACCCAATCGAAAGAGCACTTTGCGTATCGACAGGCAATGATTGGCTATCACCCTAAGGCTTGGCTCACGGTCGCAGCCCTTGGGGTGGCCGGGACAGCTGCAAATGCCCTCTCCGCGCCCGGCATGATTCGGTTCGATCCAGCTCCACGCGAATTTGCGCAAACAACGTGCAAGTTCGATTCGGTGCAGAACCTCCCGGAAGTCGCGGCCTATGGAGCCTATGAGGGTAAGCTGCCGCTGCCAGCAGCCATCGGATCGAGTCCGAACGAAGCCTATGTCATCCCGATCGTCGGCCCTGCCAAAGGACCGCACCGGGTACTGCTGCTGACATCGTACGAAGCGGCGATCTGGGACTTTTCGCGTGCACCGGTCGGGCGGATAGACGCAGTGGTAGTTTCCGGGTTCTACGATCAGGCCGTCGTAAACTTGCCTCTAGATATTCCGGTCCATTTCACTTCGCAGCAGAATATCTCCGGATGCGGGCGGATCGGGTTCTACCATGGCGATGGACAGGAAGTAGGCCAACGATTCCAGGAGGCTACGGGGCTGCGGGTGACCAGCTTGAATGGCAGCTACACAGTCGAGGCGCTACGCCTTGATGCAGAACTCACACCAGTGCGCGCTTCGCCGCCTAAGCAGTATCGCGATCTCCGTGCGGTGGTTCCGGTCGTTGCCGAAGAGATTGCTCCGGGAGAGCGGGGCATCTCGCAATTGATCGCTCAGAAGAAGCTGCGTCCGGCAACAGAAGCCGATGTCTCGCGGTGGAACGAACTGGCCGGGAAGAAGGGCTCTACCGCAGTTCGCGCGTGGCATTCACAGAACCATACATTCGTAGTGCTCGCCCCGATGCGCATTCCGCGAGGGATGTTTGGAGCCAATTCCGCCGTGTTCCTGATCGAGGCGGGTGTCCCCGATCCGGTCGATCCGGGCAGCCACAACAGTTATTTCCGGCTTGGTGATGGTTCGTGTTACGGCTCGCCCTGTTTACCGCCGCCGTCTCCAGAGACGGTGATCACAAACCGGCCGTCAGGCCAGAAATAGGGCCAAGTTCCCTTTTGCCAAACGAACCGGAGGCTAAGCGAACGGCCCGTTGCGCTTAATGCCACCGGTTAAGGTCCTATCCAGCCGTAAACAGCGCTGGGCAATAGCGCGGTTCGGGCACCGGCTCACCTGTTTCGCGTGCTGCATCGAGCCACGCGGACTGGACCGGATCGAGCGCGGCGAGCGCCAGCTGTGCAGTCTCGCCCCGCGCTGAGCACGGTCGCAAATCGGGCACGTCGGCGATCCAGCATTGATCGTCCGGGTACCAGAAGACGTTGATATGATAGCGCGGAAGGTCGGTCATGATGCCCGACGAACTACGGGTTTGCCCTGATGCTAGGCAAGCGGAACTGGGTCCGGTTTGGAGCGAATTCAGGCGGCGCGTTTTTGAACTGAGAGTTCGAGGCCGAGGGCTTTTAGAACGGAAATCAGCGTCTCCAGTGTGGGATTTCCGTTTTCGGACAGCGCATTATAGAGCGCCTGCCGTCCAAGCCCTGCCTTCTTGGCGACCTCGGTCATGCCTTTCGAACGCGCTACATCGCCAAGCGCGGAGGCGATGTGCTTGGCGTCATTCCCCTCCATCGCTGCTTCTAGATAATAGAGGATGTCTTCCTCAGTTTCGAGGTGCACGGCCGGATCAAACGGGTAGACCTTCAATGCCATCGTCAGCGTCCTTGGCGAGCTGCTTGGCCTTCGCAATGTCGCGCGCCTGAGAGCTCTTGTCTCCGCCATTGAGCAGGATGATGAGCACACCGTCCCGCCAAGTGTAATAGACGCGATAGCCGGGACCGAAATGCAGGCGCAGTTCCTGCACCCCATCTCCCACAGACTTCGTGTCTCCGGCATTGCCGCTGGCGAGGCGTTTCAGCCGGTCGTCGATCCGAAGGCGGGCTTTCCGGTCGCGCAGGCCGACAAGCCAGTCGCGGAAATCCGCCGTCTGTACGATGACGACTTGTCCTTTATGAAGGACATTTGGAGAATTGTCAATGTGGTCAGTCATGGGTGCGTATTATCCGAATTCTTACCCGCTCAAATATAACGGGCGTTACGCCTGTTTGAATCGAGCCGTTGCTTGATTCAGCCAACGTTTCCTGCACCAGTTTTAATCGATCGAGCGAACGATCGTTACTGCCGTCAGTTGTAGGGACCGAGCCTACAACAAACCTACCGCCCCCACTTGCCCTTCCGCGATTCCTTCCCAAACCGGCCCTTGCGCGTTCCCGGCTTGCCCTCGTTGCTCCGCCCCACAATCGGCGCGCGTTTTTCGCCGTCGGGGATGCCGAGTTCGTCCGCCTCCAACCGCCGGATTTCGTCGCGCAGCCGACCGGCTTCTTCGAATTCCAGATCGGCCGCCGCCGTGCGCATCCGGCCTTCGAGTTCTTCGATGTAGCTGCGCAGGTTGTGGCCCACCAGGTTGTTGCGTTCCCCATCGTCGATCTCGACCAGCACGCCATCGCGGCTGGCGGTGTCGGCGACGATGTCGTGGATGTTACGCTTGATGCTTTCGGGCGTGATCCCATGCTCGATGTTGTAGGCGTGCTGCTTCTCCCGGCGACGGTCGGTTTCAGCCATCGCGCGTTCCATGGAGCCGGTGATCCGGTCGGCGTAGAGGATCACCCGGCCATCGACGTTGCGCGCGGCGCGGCCGATGGTCTGGATCAGGCTGGTTTCGCTGCGCAGGAAACCTTCCTTGTCAGCGTCCAGAATGGCGACCAGCCCGCATTCGGGAATGTCGAGCCCTTCGCGCAGCAGGTTGATCCCGACCAGCACGTCATAGACTCCAAGCCGCAGATCGCGGATCAGTTCGATCCGCTCAAGTGTCTCCACGTCGGAGTGCATGTAGCGTACCCGCAGGCCCGCTTCGTGCATGAATTCGGTCAGGTCCTCGGCCATCCGCTTGGTCAGCGTGGTGACGAGCGTGCGGTAACCGGCCTGGGCGACCTTGCGGCATTGCTCGATGCAGTCCTGCACCTGATCCTCAACCGGGCGGATTTCAACCGGTGGGTCGATCAGGCCGGTCGGGCGGATCACCTGTTCGGCAAAGACCCCGCCCGATTGCTCCATTTCCCAGCTTCCGGGAGTGGCCGAAACCGCGACGGTCTGCGGGCGCATCGCGTCCCATTCGTTGAAGCGCAGCGGGCGGTTGTCGATGCAGCTCGGCAGGCGAAAGCCATATTCGGCCAGTGTAATCTTGCGGCGGTGATCGCCTTTGCTCATCGCACCGATCTGCGGCACGGTCTGGTGGCTTTCATCGACGAACAACAGCGCGTTGTCGGGCAGATACTCAAACAGCGTCGGGGGCGGCTCGCCCGGCAGGCGGCCAGTCAGGAAGCGGGAGTAGTTCTCGATCCCTGCGCAGCTGCCGGTTGCCGCGATCATTTCGAGGTCGAAATTGGTCCGCTGTTCGAGCCGCTGATGCTCGAGCAATTTGCCCTCCGCTTCCAGCTCCTTCAGCCGTTCGGCCAGCTCGAACCGGATCGCGTCGGCGGCCTGCTTCATCGTCGGCCCGGGGGTGACGTAGTGCGAATTGGCATAAACCCGCACCTGGCTCAGGCTCGCTCCCTTTTTTCCGGTCAGCGGATCGAACTCGGAAATCTCCTCGATCTCGTCGCCGAAGAAGCTGATCCGCCAGGCCATGTCCTCATAGTGCGAGGGGTAGATTTCCAGATTGTCGCCGCGCACCCGGAAGGTGCCGCGCTGGAACGCCGCGTCGTTGCGCTTGTATTGCTGCGCCACCAGCTTGCGGATCAGTTCGCGCTGATCGGTGGTCTCACCCTTCTTGAGGTCAAAGATCATCGCCGAATAGGTCTCGACCGAGCCGATGCCATAGATGCAGCTGACCGAAGCGACGATGATCACGTCATCGCGTTCGAGCAACGACCGCGTGGCCGAGTGGCGCATCCGGTCGATCGCCTCGTTCACCGAGCTTTCCTTCTCGATGTAGGTGTCCGACCGGGGCACATAGGCCTCGGGCTGATAATAATCGTAGTACGAGACGAAATACTCGACCGCATTGTCCGGGAAAAAGCTCTTGAACTCGCCATAGAGCTGCGCGGCAAGGATCTTGTTGGGCGCCAGGATCAGCGCCGGGCGCTGCGTCGCTTCGATCACCTGCGCCATTGTGAAGGTCTTGCCGGAGCCGGTCACGCCCAGCAGCACCTGCGTCGCCTCACCATTGGTCACGCCTTCGACCAGTTCAGCAATCGCGGTCGGCTGGTCCCCGGCAGGGGAATACTCGGACTGAATCCGGAACGGCCGCCCACCATCACTCTTCTCCGGCCGCGCCGGCTTGTGCGGCACGAAGTTCGCGGAGGTATCGGGCTCTTCAAGACCCCGGCGGATGATCAGTTCGGCCATATGGGACATATGGCGAACATTGCTGCGGGGGGCAAGCTATCCACGCAGTACTTCAGCTTTGCCCTTTGCAGAATGTGTCATCGCGAACTTCCGCCACCAATTGCGCGTTCTGATAGATTTGGGCGGGGTTGGCGAAGGCTGATTCGAGCTCCGGATTGGCCCGCATCGCGCGGACGATCCGGGCCAGTTCGTCGGCGGCGAGGCGGACACTCGAGCATGCTCCGGTGCGGTTGCCTTCGTCCCAGCGACTATTGGCCTGCTGGTACATTTCTACAGCCCAAGTGTTGCCTTTCCGCAGATCACGGACCTGGGCATCGAACGCGGCATCGGTCCGGGCGTCGGTTCTAGGAAAAGGTGTAGTTCCATTGGCTATTTTGCAGACCTCATTCGTATGAATCCGTGCATTGGTCAGATCGGTGTTGACTGCATTCAGATATTCATACGGGGCGTCATTGCGCGCCAATTCTTTCAGGTTTGCGGCCTTGATCAACAGTGTGCAGGCACGAACCATATAGACGCGCTGATTCGTGGCGATCGCCTTATCGAGCTCGGCATTTGCCTCGTCGAAAGCCGTGTCACTCTCTGCGGAATACTGATCGAACGCGGCTTCATCGATATACTGGGCGAGGGCAGGCGTACAAACCGCCAGTTGTAAGGTCAGGGCGAGGATTGTGCGGCTGAGACTGATCATGGGTGGATGCTCACAAAGGCCATATGGCCGGAATTGCTGAAATAGCTTGGGCTTCGGGCATCAACCCTTGCAGAACATCTCGTCGCGGATCTTGGCGGCCAATGCGGCGTTTTCGATCACGACATCCGGTTCGCTGAATGCAGATCTCAGCCCAGGGTTTGCGGCCATGGCGCTGGCAACTTTGCCAAAATTGGCAGCCGACAGACGCATTGCGGCGCAGGCACCGGGCTTGTCTCCAGCTTTCCACAGTCGGTCGGCTTCGTCAAACTGGCTACTAGCGAGGAGCGCTGTGCGCTCTACTTCGCCCCGCTGTACCTGATTAACGCAAAAGGTTTCGTCGCGCTCTTCGCTCGCCATTTTGCCGTTTGCCAGAACTACATCGGGATTTCCGAAGGCGGCTCTTAGTGCTGGGTTAGCCTTCATTGCGCCGCTGATCTTGTCGAAGTTGGCAGTCGCAAGCCGAATTGCGGCGCAAGCTCCGGCGCGGTCGCCAGCATCCCACAAGCGGCCCGCTTCCTTGTATTGACTGTGGGCAAGGTCGGCGGTGCGCTGCAGGCCCAGTTTCTTTTCTGCGTTCCAATCAACCGCATCTGAACTCGAGCCGCTGCGGCTGCTCGTCAGCGCCGGACCATCGGGCCGTCCACAGACTTCCCGTGCGCGGGCCTTGGACGCGTCAACCCGGTTCTGCTGGCCGTTGGCGAAGCTCTTGATCGCATCGAGTTGCTCTTCGCTTCGGTGCCCGTAGCCCATGCCAGAGAGTGCCATGATCGAGTTGTGGTAGAGCGCCTCGGCATTGCGAAAATGCTGGCAGGCTGCGCCGTTCCGTCCGGCGTCACGCGCATCAAGCCCGCGGTTATACTCGGCCGTGGCCCGCGCATCCAGGTCGGACACCGGGTCCGCGAAGGACGGGGTGCTGCCAAGCAGCAGGAACAGGGCAAAAGCGGCGCAATGGGCGGCGCGGCGCCAGAGGTCAAAGCGGTGCATACACAGGTCCTTGTTCGGTCGCTGTGAAGGGGCAGGGCAATGCGCGACGGAATTTCACTACAGGTCTATTGTATGGCGACCTTGGCGAAACACGACATGGCATTCGTCGGGCTGGATCGTCTGCCGCTGTGCCGACTACGTCGTTCGTCGGCGCCGTCTGCCGCTTGGCCGAAGTGGGCTGGTGAAGCCGACCCGAGCGGATCAGACCGCCCGAGAGAGGGTTTAAGGCCCGCCGGGTGGGGATAGGTATGCGTCTCAGAAAATGCGAATTTTCGCGGGCACGCCGTGCGCCCAGCCTTCTGGTGCTGGGCCTTGCGCTGACACAGGCGGGACCAGCTTTCGCGCAGCCTTCAGCCGAGCCAGATGTGGCAAGTGAGGCCAGCACTGCCGCAGCGACAACGTCGGTGACGCAGGACCGCGTGACCCGTTACGATGCCGCCTATTTTACCGCGTTCTCACCCAGCAGCGCGCTCGACATGGTGCGCCGGGTTCCGGGCTTTGCGATTGAGGAGGGCGACGGCGACGTCCGCGGGTTCAGTCAGGCGGCCGGTAACGTGGTGGTAAACGGCGCGCGGCCCTCTTCCAAATCCGAAGAGCTCGACGAAATGCTCGCCCGGATTCCGGCCAGCCGGGTGGTGCGGATTGAGGTGGGGCCGGGCGACCTTTATGGATCGGACTATGCCGGGAAAAGCCAGGTTCTGAACCTGATCCTGTCGGACAGCGGCGGGGTCAATGGCAACGTCAAGGTCAGTCTGAGTCGGGTCTTCACCGGCTGGCTGGTGCCCAATGCGGAAGGCTCGGTGCTGATAAAAACCGGCAGTTCCACCTTCAACCTTTCGGCAGGCACCGCGCGCGGCGGGCAAGTGGAAAACGGGTTCGACGATTTGACCTTGCTGGCAGATGGATCGCGGATCGAACGGCGTGAAAAGGTCAATCGGATCGAGCCCCGCAATCCGTTCTTCGCGGCCAGTTGGGGACAGCAGGGTGCCAACGGACGGGCGGCCAATCTCAATCTGCGCTATTCGCCGGGCAGCCTATCGCTGATCCAGACCAATCATGTCACCCCGGCCAGCGGGCCGGTGCGCGATGACCGTCTGGTGCAGGATTACAGCCCGAGTTCGTACGAAATCGGCGGCGATATATCGCGCCCGCTGGGCAGCGGGACAATCAAGCTGGTCCTTCTGGGCAATCGGCGGGATCAGGACAACTTTGACGGGAGCTATAACCGGGTCGCGGGCGAAACCATTGGCGGGTTCGAGGCTTTGCAGACGTCGCGCTATGACGAAGTGCTGGGCCGGGTCAGCTGGACGAACCCGAAGCTGCTGGGCTTTTCCGCCGAATTCGGCAGTGAAGTGGCCTATAACCGGCTGGAAAATGCTACCGAAGTCTATGTCCTCGGACCCGCGGGAGCACGGACCAAGCTCGATCTGCCGGTCGACAGCGCGGTGGTCGATGAACTGCGGACCGAAAGCTATCTTAACCTCGGCCGCCCGCTGACCAAGCGGCTGCGGCTGGAAACCCGGCTGGCGTTCGAAACATCGGACCTGACTGTGTCTGGCGATACGAAAGCCAAGCGCAACTTGAAGTACTTCAAGCCGAGCGTGACGCTCGACTGGAAGGGGCCAAAGGGCTGGCATGTCCAGCTGGTTGGACGGCGCACGGTGGCGCAGCTTGATTTCTTTGACTTTATTGCCAGCGCGGAACTGGCCAATGACCGGATCAACGGCGGCAATGCCGATATCGTCCCGCAGCGAACCTGGGAATTGCGCCTGACAGCCGACCGCCCAATTCTGGGTAAAGGGGTGATCCGGCTTGAGGCAGGTCATGACCGGGTCTCAATGCTGCAGGACCGCATCCTGACCCCTGAAGGGTTCGACGCTCCCGGCAATATTGGCAGCGGCACCCGCAGCTTTGTGGCGATCACCGTCGATGCCCCGCTCGACAGTCTGGGGCTGAAGGCGACTCGGCTGAAGTTCTCGGGCGCGATGCAGGACCATTCGGTGCGCGATCCGATCACCGGGCAGCAGCGCCCGTGGAGCGGATTTAGGCCAAGCTGGAGCTGGAACGCCGAACTGCGCCGTGACCTTAGCAAGTGGTCCTATGGTGCCGAAATTTATGTCGAAGGCATCTCAACGATCTATCGGATCGACGAGCTCGACAGCTTTGGCAATGCTGAACCATTCGTGTTGGCCTTCGTTGAATTCCGCCCAGACAAGCGGACCACGGTGCGGCTGGACGTAGAAAACGTGGCCGACGTGGCGGGGCAACGGCGACGGCTGTTCTTTGATCCCAACCGATCCTCTGCCGATCCGGTGGTCAAGGAATTCCGCTACCGCGACGCCCACATTGGGTTCACTCTCTCGGTCAACCGTACTTTCTGACGCTGACTGCCGCTCGACAGGCGCGGCGCCAGGCGGCACAGTCGCCCACACAATTGTGGGAGCGGAATGATGGCAGTGGAACTAAGCCGGTCGGTAAAAGGCCTGACGGTGCTGGTTACCGGCGCAGCAAGCGGGATGGGGCGGGCGACCGCTGAGGTCTTTGCCGCCGAGGGAGCCAATGTCGCGCTGACCGATCTGTCGGACGAAGCGGTTGAGGGCATTGCGGCAGAACTACGCAGCAAGGGCCTCAGTGCGCGCGGCTGGGCGCTGGATGTGGCCGATCACGGCGCGATAAAATCGGTCGTGGAGGAGGTTGCGACGCACTTTGGCGGGCTCGACATAGTGGTCAACAACGCCGGGATCAGTGCCTTCTGTCCGCTAGACGATCCGAACTATGACGCGGTGTGGGATCGCGCCGTTCTGGTCTTGCTGACCGCGCACCAACGCCTGATCCGGGCCGCCCTGCCGCACCTGCGCCGCTCTGCCAGTGGCCGGATCGTCAACATCGCCAGTACCGAAGCCTTGGGCGCGACCAACCGCGACAGCCCCTATTGCGCGGCGAAGGCCGGGGTGACCGGACTGACCCGCGCGCTGGCGGTGGAATTGGGCAAAGAGGGCATCACCGTCAACTGCATCTGCCCCGGCCCGATCGATACCGGCATGACCGCCAACGTCTCTGACGCCGATAGGGTCGTGTTCGCCCAGCGGCGCACCGCGCTGCGCCGCTATGGCCTGCCCGAAGAAGTTGCGCACATGACGCTAAGCCTGTGCCTGCCCGCTGCGAGCTATATCACCGGCGCAGTGATCCCGGTCGATGGCGGGTTGATGGCAAGGAATGCGTAAGGGAGGTACTTGCCGTCAGACTGGCTCCGGGTTAGCCCTTGGTGAAATGGGCTTGAATAGCGGAGCGATAAATGTCTGATTGGATTGAACAGCTTGAGCGTCTGACCCAGCTGCACAAAGCGGGCGCTCTGACCGAGTCCGAATTTGCTGCACAGAAGGCAAAGATCCTTGCTGCGCAAGATGCTGTGGCTTCTTCGTCATCCGGGCCGGAGCAAGAACCACGGCCGACACCGGTTCCGCCAGTCGAACCCGCGTGGGAACCAACCGCTGAACCAGATCGCGGGAGTATTGTGCCCAAGCTGATCCTATTCGGTCTGCCTGCCGCGTTGCTGCTGGGCGGGGCGGCTTGGTTTGGCTCGACACTGTTTGGGAGTGGACCAGATCCACAATTATCGGGTGCAACTGTCAGTGCGACCGATGCGGCCGAGGCCACAGTCGCCGCTACGGAAGAAGCGCCCAAGCCAGTGGCGCTCGATGGGTCGCTGACATTTGCTGCCGCCAATCAATGTACGTCTGCCCCAACGCTTGAACAGATTTACAAGAAACTCGACGCAGCTGGAGAATTGGGCAGCGGCCGCGGAATGACTGTCACTCTGGGTGGGTTCGATTCTCCGCTGGAAATCGCCGCCAAGACAACGACCGACAAGGACGGGATCGAAAGTCGCGATGCCTCGCTGCGCTTCCCGGAAGGCACCACCTGGCACGGGTTGCGGCTTAGCCGTCTGACCACACGCACAACGATCGTGCCAGAAAGCGACGGCGGCTATTCCCGGACCTTGAATTTCCTCGAAACGCCCGAGAAGGTTCAGCGAACCCTTAGCCGACTTGGTTTCGGTGCACCGAGAGATCCGGACTTTGCAGAACTGAAAGACGAAGGTTGCGGAGGCTCAATGCAGATCAGTGCGGTCGCCGGAGGCTCCGCACTGATCTGCAGTTGGGGTTGCTGAGAGCCGTCAATCGGCCAGTGTCAGCGCTTCGTAGCGCTCCAGATGCCAGTCGGCGCTGCCAAACTGGTTCTCGATCATCGTGCTACGCTTGAAGTAGTGGCCGATCGCGAGCTCCATCGTGATGCCGATCCCGCCGTGGGTTTGCACTGCGGCTTGGCCAGCGGCCTTCAGGCTGCGGCTGACTTTGGCCTTGACCTGGCTGACCGCTGCCTTGCGCTGATCGGCCGGTAGGCTCAGCTTGAGCGTGCCCATCAGCGCCATTGAGGTGATCTGCTCAGCCTCGATCAGCATATCGGCCATGCGGTGCTGCAGGACCTGGAACTTGCCAATCGGCTGGCCGAACTGCTTGCGCTGCTGGGTGTATTCAACCGTGCCCGAAAGGAGCTTGCGCGCAATCCCGCTGCCTTCTGCGCAGACTGCGACGGTGGCTTCATCGGTGATCTGTTCGATCAGGTCGATCCCGCCGGGCAGGTGCGCATCGCCCGGAATGGCGACGTTTTCGAAATAGACTTCCGAAGCACGGAAGCCGTCGACCGTGGCATAGTCACGGCGGGTGATCCCGGGCGTCTTTGCGTCGATCAGGAACAGCTCAACCCCGGCGCGTTCGCGGCGCGACCCACCGGTGCGGGCGGTGACCAACAGGTGCGTGGCCCACGGCGCGGCATAGACCGAAGCCTTGTGGCCGTTGAGCACGAAGCCGCCGCCATCGGCTTTGGCGGAAGTGCCGATGTCGGCGAGGTTATAGCGGCCCTGCGGTTCGGCATAGGCGAAGGCAATGATGGCATCGCCGCTGATGATCTGCGGGATCACTTCGGCCGCTTTCGCACCGCCAACGGCTGACAATGCGCCACCACCGATCACTACGGTCTGTAGCCAGGGTTCGATGGCGATGACTTTGCCCAGCTCTTCCATCATGATCGCGTTTTCAAGGTGACCGCCACCCATGCCGCCGTATTCCTCGGCGAAGGGCGCGCAGGTCAGCCCGAGATCGGTGGCGATGGCCTTCCATATCCCGGGATCACGCCCTTCGGGGCTGGCCAGCATCTTTTTGCGGGTTTCAAAGTCATAGGTGTCGCCCAGAAAGCGCGCGAGGCTGTCGCGCAGCATGTCCTGCGTTTCGTTGTAGCTAAGGTCCATTTTGGTTAAATCCTTACAGTCCGAGAACCATCTTGGCGATGATGTTGCGTTGGATCTCGTTTGACCCGCCGTAGATCGTGGTCTTGCGGGCGTTGTAATAGGTCGGCGCAGCCTTGTTGGCCCAAACTGGGCCGACAGCGTGTTCGTTGTCACCTTCGCCGAAGCTGCGGAAATAGGGCGCGCCATAGTGGCCGGCCATTTCCAGCGTCAGTTCGGTCAAGCGCTGCTGGATTTCGCTGCCCTTGATCTTGAGCACCGAGCTTTCCGGCCCCGGACCCTGACCTGCGGCCATGCCCGAAAGCGTGCGCAGTTCGGTGAACTCAAGCGCGGCGAGGTCCATTTCGAGCTCGGCCACCTTGCGCTTGAAAAACGGGTTGGCGATCAGCGGGGTGTCACCATCCAGCTCGGTCGCGGCAATCGCGCGGATCCGCTCAACCCCGCGCTTGGAACTGGCGACGCCAGCAATCCCGACACGCTCGTGGGCCAGCAGGAACTTGGCGCAGGTCCAGCCCTTGTCTTCTTCATAGACCCGCTGGCTGATAGGCACGCGGACATTGTCGAGGAACACTTCGTTGACTTCGTGCTCGCCGCCCAGGGTGATGATCGGACGAACTTCGATGCCAGGGCTCTTCATATCGATCAGCAGGAACGAAATGCCTTCCTGCATCTTGGCTTCG
This sequence comes from Novosphingobium sp., assembly GCA_017987575.1. Classification (GTDB taxonomy): domain Bacteria; phylum Pseudomonadota; class Alphaproteobacteria; order Sphingomonadales; family Sphingomonadaceae; genus Novosphingobium. The sequence continues at coordinate 23,281 of JAGNTK010000017.1, forward strand.
GCATTGGTCTTGACCAGGAAAAAGCCCCAGTCGGCGTGCTGGGCCATGGTGGTCCAGGTCTTCTGGCCGTTGACCACATAGTGATCGCCGTCGCGCTCAGCCTTGGTGCGCAGCGAGGCGAGGTCCGATCCGGCGCCGGGTTCGGAATAACCCTGGCACCACCAATCCTCACCCGACAGGATCCGGGGCAGGAAGTGAGCCTTCTGCTCCGGAGTGCCGAAGGTGTAGATCACCGGGCCGACCATCGAGAGGCCAAACGGCATCAGGCGGATACAATCGGCCCGCGCGGTTTCTTCGGAAAAGATGAAGCGCTGCGTCACGGTCCAGCCGGTGCCGCCGTATTCGACCGGCCAGGCGGGGGCGACCCAGCCCTTGGCATGGAGCACGCGGTGCCAAGAGAGGAAATCCTCTTTCGACAGTTCGTCGCCCTCATCCTGCTTGCCGCGCAGTTGGGCGGGGTAATTTTCGGCGATGAAAGTGCGCACTTCTTCGCGGAAGGCGATTTCTTCGGGACTGAATTCAAGGTCCATGGCAGCTCTCCAATTCCTCTGTTGGGCTCAGTTTGGAGCGGTTTTCTGCCCTTCGCAAGGGGAAGTTGACGTTTCCGTAAACTTACCCTTGCCCTTAACGGACAGGGTGTCCCTGCCGTTATCCAAGCCAAGCCCCAATGTGCCGTTACGGCAAGGCGGGTCAGCCCCGGATGGAGAATGCGATGGAACCCGATAATGTCCGCCTGCTGCGCCGCTCGCCCCGGTTGCAACTGGTGCTCCCGGCGCGTTGCCGCAGCCGCTCTGGCTTTGTCGATCGGGTGGTAATTTCGGATATTTCGTCTGGCGGATGCCGAATCGATAGCCTTGCTCTGGTCATGGGCGTGGGTGATCTGGTGGTGATCCGCCCTGACGGCCTCGAAGGGCTGACCGGAGTGATCCGCTGGATCAAGGGGCATTCCGCCGGGATCGCCTTTGACCGCGCGCTTTACCCGGCCGTGGTCGATCATCTGCACCGCACCTTTCAGCGTTTCCTGCGTCCTGAAGCCTTTCGCAACCTGCCCGAAAAGCTGCGGCTGGCCGCGTAACGCTTGCACCCAAGTCACCCGGTGATAGGCTGGCTCCCGATTTAGTCTCTCGGGAGCCAGCCATCATGCGCAAACCAATCGCTTTTTCCTGCCTCGCCGTGTTGGCGCTGGGCGCTTGTGGCAAGTCAGCCACCGAGGAGAAAACCGCCGCGAGCGGTGGAAGTCAGGCTCTGGAAAAGGCTGCGGAAATGGCTTTCCAGATGCAGCCCGGCAAATACCGCACCTCAGTCGCGGTCCAGAAGGTCGAAATTCCCGGAATGCCGGCCAAGGTCGCCGAACAGATGAAAGCGATGATGAGCAAAAGCTCGTCCAGTGAAAGCTGCGTCACCGCTGATCGCGCCGCTAAGGGGATCGAGGTAATGAAAGAGCAGATGGCCAAGGGCCAGTGCACCTTTGACAGGTTCGAAGCCTTTGGCGGCACTGTCGATGCGTCTTTTACGTGCAAGTCGGGCGATCAGATGACGGTCAAAGCGACGTCCAAGGGTACTTACACTCCTACCGGATCGGTGATCCAGGCGACCGGCGATATGACCAGGCCGGGCGGCAAGACCATCCATATCGAGCATATCATCACCACAGAACGGATTGGGGACTGTGCCTAAGGGCATGACCTTAAGCGCTTGACTTGGCAGGCCGCTTGGTGTCGCCTGCGCGCACTATCGAAACGGCTGCGCCATGGCGCTGACCGTAAGGAGAAGGGGAAGCATTATGAAATACGTCAGCATGATCGCAGTCGGTCTGATCGTCGGCATTCTTGCGCGGTTTGTCTATCCGGGCGCGGTGCCCATGGGCCTGATCATGAGCGCGGGTCTGGGCGTGGTCGGTTCGTTCCTGGCGGGCTTCATCGGCTCGATGCTCGACAAGGAACCTGGCACCCAGCTGAAGCCTGCCGGTTTCGTCTACTCGCTGGTCGGCGCGCTCGCGGTGATCTTCATCGCTCGGATGGTTGGTCTCGCCTGAACTGATTAGATTGTAAGGGGCGGGGTGCGGGTGACGCGCTCCGCCCTTTTCTATGGAGGGGGGCGCTAGGTGGCAGCTGTGTTTGATTTCACCCATGCGATCTTGCGCCGACCGGGCGCTAGCGTGGTCAAGGGCTTGCGCGCTGGCGGTGGGGCTGATCCGCGCTTTGAAGACGTTGCAACTGAACATGCCGGTTATGCCGCTGCGCTTGCCGAGGCTGGCCTTGCGCTGACCATGCTCGATCCGCTGGAGGACTATCCCGACGCGATCTTTGTCGAGGATCCGGCGCTGGTTTTTACCGAAGGCGCAATTGTGCTGCACCCCGGCGCGCCAAGCCGGGCGGGTGAGGGCGCGTTTCTGCGCCCGGCGCTAGAGGCGCAGTTCGGCCAAGTGTTCGATCTGCCGCGCGGCCATGCCGATGGCGGCGACGTTTTGGTGATGCCGGACAAGGCCCTGATCGGCCTATCGGCACGGACCGATGTCGCAGGTGCCGAGGCGCTGATCGCGCTGCTGGCGCAGCTTGGCATCTGCGGCGAGGTCGCCGCAACCCCGCCCGAAGTGCTGCACCTCAAGACCGCTAGCTCACTGCTCGATGAAGAAACCGTGCTGTCGACCCGGGCCTTGGCAGCGACCGGGATCTTCGCCGGCTACCGCGTGATCGAAGTACCCGAAGGCGAGGAGGGCGGCGCCAATGTGCTGCGGGTGAATGACCGCGTGCTGGCCGGTACCGGGTTTCCGCGTATTCTGGACGCACTCGATGCCCACGGCCTGGAAGTTGTGACCTTGCCCAATGCGGCGATCGCCGCGATTGACGCCGGGTTCACCTGTATGTCCTTGCGCTGGCGCGATGAATAACCGTTCACGCGAATGACGTTTTTTGCCAAGACAAGAGTTCGCCGGCGGCATAGTCCTGTCAGCAACACGCGGCACTTGCTGTGCAGCACACGAAGAGGATTTCCCATGAAACCGCTCAAAGCCATTCTCCCCATGCTGCTGATCCTGTCTGGTTCGGCCATGATCGCCACCAGCGCGCAGGCGCAATTTGGCGGGCTGGGTAATACCGTTGTCCGCAACCTGCCGGTCAAGACGCCCAAGGTGCCCAACCTGCTCGCGGGACCCGCGCCAATCAGCACCAGCCTGAAGGACGCGATCTGGGGGGATGCCAAGACCGACGGCTATACGCCGCCCGTCGGCGCGCTTAACCTCACCACCCTGCCGCGCACGCCCGAAGGCGGCTTCGTGCTGGCGCCGGGCTATTACAAGATGCACGCCCAGTCCTATTGCCTCCATGCCGGAACCTATGGCCCGGGGGGCGGCGATGGCTATCTGCTCGGCCCGGTCAAAGGCTCGGCGCAGCTGGCAGTGACCACGATCCTGCGTAACAGCGTGGCTCATCCCGAAATCCCGCAGCGCGATATTCAGCTGTTGCTGTGGGCGATTGTCGCCCGCGCCAAGTTTGAAGATCTGGACATGCGGCTGAAGGGCGTGGCGGCGACCTTGCTGCCTAAGAAGATGCTGCTCAGCCTCAACCGTAGCGCGCTGTCGGTCTTCTCCAATCCGCAGCTCAACAGCATTACTGGCGGAATGCCGGGGCCGATCCGTGCCGTGGTCGAAGCCGAAAGCCGCCTGCGCGGACTGCTGACCACGCCGGGATCGAGCTATTCCGAAATCGAACGCGTCGCCGTATTGGGCGGCGTCGCCCCGCGCGGTGAAGGCAGCATCGACGTTCCCGCCACGCGCTGGAGCCTCCACCCCGATGGCTACTGGGTCCGCTACAAGCCCAACGGCTATTCGAACACCTGGGTCGAAATCTGGGTACCCAAAGGCAGCAAAGGCGTGGGCAAAGTCTATGACCCCGGCACCGCGATTGCCGTGCCGGTAAATACGTCGCGGCAACGGCTGGCGCAGTCGGGGCGGATCTACGCGGACCACTGAGGTTGACGGGCGGGGGGCGCGGTAGCCTGTGTCCCCCCGCACGCGTTTTCGCAGCATTCTTGGGGCTGCCTTTGCATTTGATGCGGCACTGTCGCCAGTTGGCGATCAGATATAGGGTCCCCACATCACCATCCAGGCCGCAGCGCTTCCGGCGAGGGTGAGCAAGGCGCACAACACCAGCCCGGCTGCCATCAGATAGCGCGCGCGATCACTCTTGCCGGCTTTAACCCGCAGATAGATCTCCATGATGGCCAGTGGCACCAGACTATTCCCAAAGGCGAGGAAGTAATCGTAAGGGCCATCCATGGCATCGCCGACGCCGATCCCCCCGGTGCCAACGCCCCAGAGCATATAGCCAAGCCGCATGAACCAGACGGCATTGGCCACAATGAACAGCCGCATTGCCCAAAGGCGGTGCTTGGCGAACTTGCGCTTGATGGCCGTTTGCCATGCCAAGAACGCGAAGCTGATGATCAGCAGGGCATTGAGCGAAATGCCAATGGCCCCGGTGAGGTTGAGGTAGCTGCCGCGCCCCCAGACCAGCCAGAGCCCACCAAACGCCAGCGACAGCGCAGTGACTATGAAGAGGCGGCCATTCCAACGGTGGACCTTTGGCCATTTCTGGCGAAGGGCCGGAAGCAGTTGCAGCAGTCCGCCCGCTGTCATGACCGCCGCTGCAAGAACGTGCAGCGCGAACATCACGTTGCCACCGGTATCGCCGGCGGTGAAACCTTCAATGTTCGGCTTGTTGTCCCAGGCGGCAAAATTGCCTGACAGCGCCGAAGGGTAGTAGAACAGCAGGATGAAGAGCAGGAAGGCCATCTGGCCCAATGCGGCCATCAGATACCACAGGGCAGCGGCGCGGTTCAGCGCCACTTGGGCGCCATTGCTTTCGGCGGTCATGTCAGGACTTTCTGCAGGGCGCGTGCCAGGATTGTTGGGGTCAACAGGGCGGTTGAGCCGATGATCAGGCTTTCTTCCACCACGCTTCCGAAGGCTGGGCGAAAAAGCGTGCAAAGACATAGCGCCACGGAATGGCGAGATAGACAATCGTTACGCCGATGCAGTCATAGAAAAGGCCTTCGATGTCAGCTGTCATCCGATTGTTGAGCCAGGCCGGAAATGCGATCGCCATGATCCAAACGGTCTTCCAGACCAATTCGTAGATCATCAAAGGCAACATTTGCAGTGGGTAGCGCAGGCCCAGCAGACTGAGCAATGCCAGTGCGCCCAGCATTGATTTGCTGAGGCCGATGGCCCAATCCCAGCCGGCGGAATTGAACAAGATCTGATACCAGACCAGGCCTCCCATTACGGCCGCCTGAAGGAAGAACATGATTCTCAGCAGGGTGATTTTCCAGAAGGGGACGGCAGGAAAAACAGAATCAGGCAATGCATTCATGGATGGCTCCGGCAACAGTTCGCAGCACGCTCAGCCACAGGCGACTGAACTATGCGCTCGACATCTGAGTTACTCGCATAATACACTCCCATCCATGACTTTGGGTTTCAAATGCGTGTGACGTGACCCCCTGATTTCCATCCAAGAATGATTAGAGTCCGGCCCTGAGAGAAGGACGGACGATGAAGCGATCACGATTTACAGAAGAGCAGATTATCGGGGTGCTGCGGGAAGCGGAGGCAGGCGCGAAGACGGCTGACCTTGCCCGCAAGCATGGCGTGTCGGAAGCGACGCTTTACAACTGGAAGGCCAAGTATGGCGGGTTGGAGGTCT